>JBGTCG010000151.1:0-21750 GCA_041748915.1 Methylococcales bacterium | reverse complement strand
ACCATACCGCTGGAATAAGTCTTGACCGGTTGCTCAAGAAACTGGCCAAGATCGGCAAAGGCGGCTATGTCATCAAAGCGCGCATTCACCTCTTCCCCACTCAAACCGAGCACGGCGGCGTTCATGTACACATTCTCCCGCCCCGTGAATTCCGGATTAAAGCCCGAACCCAGTTCGAGCAAAGCGGCAATGCGTCCATTTGTCTGGATGCCGCCGCTGGTGGGATTCAAGGTTCCACAGATTAACTGTAACAGCGTTGATTTCCCGCTGCCATTGCGGCCGATGATGCCCACGGTTTGTCCCTTTCTGATTTCAAAAGAAACACCTTGCAGGGCCCAGAATTCGCGAAAATATTGCTTTGGCGATTGGCGAGCCATACGCTGCAGCCGGGGCATGATCATTTGCCGTAGCCGATCCCGCGGCTGGCCGTAGAGGTAATAGCACTTGCTTAAATTTTCTACTCTTATGGCGATTTCAGAGGACATCGGCAAACCCCTTACGCGTCATCTGGAACCATGCAAATCCGAGCCAGGATATCAACACCGACGCGGCAAGATAGCTGCCATACACTATCCAGTCTGGTTGTTGCCCCCAAATCAATACATTCCGCGCCTGTTCGATCACAAGGGTCAATGGATTAAATAGAAGAAATGGCTGATACGCTTCAGGCCAGGCGGTTATCGGGTAAAAAACCGGGGAAAGAAAAAGCAGCGCCGTGGTAAGAATTCCAATAACTTGCCCCGCATCACGCAAATAAACCCCAAGGGATGCAAGAAACCACGAAATGCCCATCGTAAAAAACATCAACGGCAACAGCACGACCGGCAGCAAAAAAACCGTGACACTCGGTAACCCGAAAAAAATCGCATAAACAACCATCCAGACGATCAGGCTCACCAGGGTATGAAAGAAAGCGGCTCCCATGATCACGCTCGGTAATATTTCCAATGGAAAGACAACTTTTTTGACATAGTTGGCGTTGCTGAGAATCAACCCCGGCGCCCGGTTTACGCATTCCGCAAAAAAATTGAACACCAGGAGTCCTGCAAACAGGACCAGCGCGAACTCTAATTTGGAATCGCTGGTTGCATTCCAGCGGGCCTTGAACACGACACCGAACACGAATGTATAGATGACGAGCATGAAAACCGGATTTAGAAAGGACCAGAACAAACCCACGATGGAACCGCGGTAACGGCCCGCAACCTCGCGCCTGATCAGGGTCCTGGCAAGACGAAAATTACGCCACTGACTGGCAAACATTTCGCGGGGCGAAATACTGAACTGTTGCATCGGGCAAATACCTTCGCGGTGAAAAATGACTTACCGTTCAAGTTCTTATAGGAATTTTTCAAGCAAATGTCGTGCCATAGCCAATGAATAGCCGTATCAGTTGATAGTTGATCTGCCACTGGAATATTTTGGCGTGGTGGTTGCCCGCCAAGCTTATGGAAATCCGATGTTAACCGACACCGGGAACTTTTTTGCCTGGTTCGCGGCTACCGAAAGGTTTGCCTCGATGTTTTACCAAAACGCCAGCGCCTTTGGTGCGGTCGTTGTCTATGATACTCGATCACCGAGACACCCAGGCCGATTTGCAATTCATGAGATCATCAAACAGAGATACCTAGCCGAAACCGTATGGCTTTTATCAGGGTACATTTTTCACTCAGACGGCACGAAGATACCCGGTAAAACCGCTTTTGGCAATGCTGATCGCTTACTCCACCAGGAAGCCCGCCGGGTTTAACAGTGATGAAAGAACCAATAACAAAGCCGCTTCTATCAACCGGAAGAGCCGGCCGGAGGACTCGCTTCGCCCGAAGCATGTACTTTAAGCAAAGCATCCATCCGCTTTTCCAGCTCTACGAGTTTTCGATAGGAGCGGATATTCACCTCATAATCCAGTTCCGCCCGCTTCTCCGAATAAGCTTGTTGGCGGTTCTGGCTGATCAGCAGGAATCCTGTCACCAGGATCGCCTCGATGGCCAGAATGAAACTTAAAAGGGCGAATGGATATTCATCGAACCCCTGCAAAAAAACGATCAGTCCAGAATTGGCCATGACCCATATTCCAAACCACGCCAGATGGAAGGTCACAAAATGAGGTCTGCCGGCGAAGCCGGTTACCCGGTCCGCGAGGTGCTCGATCCAACCGCGCGCGGCATCGAATTCTTCAAGGACGTAGTCGAATTCGCCCAGCGCTTTGTGGCAAACTGGGCTGGCGCAGAAAATCGCATCCGCCGGATTCTCGCCGCCGCAGGCAGGGCAAACGATGGAGTCACCGGTTATCGGCGTTTTTGGTTGTTCGCAAACAGGACTGTCAGTCATGGGCTTGGCTCACACCGCCAAAGAACTCGGGATCGACTGCAAGATCAGGGAAAATCGGGCTCCCTAAATCGGGTCAGAAGGTAATGAAAGGCCTTGGGTTTGTCAATTATCGGTCAGCAATTCTCATTTTGGCGATATTGGTAGGTCGGGTTAGGCGCGCATCCAATAAAATGGACTTTTTATCGCTGGGCTTGACGCGCGCCGTAACCCGACACCACGAGGGGTGGTTTGAAGTCTGTGTCGGGTTACGGCGCGCGGTTTGTGCAAGAGTTTGGACAAGGTTAATGCGGAGCGCGCCTAACCCGACCTACGATTGGACGCAGGTTTCTGTTCAATATGAGAATTGCTGAGTGAACGGGATTAATTTTGCGAATTTTTATCGAGCCATGAGAGAATAGGCGTTGGTTTCCAGGTACGACTACACTCGGCTATGCACAGCTCCCATCCAGATATTTTAATCGACCGTTTCGGCAGAACGGTAAATTACTTACGGATTTCGATCACCGATCGCTGTGATTTTCGCTGTGTTTATTGCATGAGCGAGGAAATGACCTTTCTGCCCCGCGCCCAGATTCTGACACTCGAAGAAATTTACACGCTGGCTCAGGCATTTGTCGAACTTGGCGTGAAGAAGATCCGGATTACCGGGGGTGAACCGCTGGTCCGCAGGGGCGCTGTCGATTTGCTGCGCAGGCTCGGCGGCTTGCAGGGGTTGAAGGAACTGGTCCTGACCACGAACGGATCGAGGCTTGAGACCGAGGCGATTAATCTGCAAACGGCCGGCGTGAAGCGGATCAATATCAGCCTGGATACGCTGCAAGCCGAAAAATTTACCGAAATGACCAGGGTCGGCGATCTGAATAAGGTCTTGCGCGGCATCGAGGCCGCACGGCAGGCCGGGTTTGATCGAATCAAGATCAACTCGGTGGTGCTCAAGAACCGGAATCACGATGAGGTCTGCGATCTCGTCCGTTTTGCGATCGATCGCGATCTCGATATCAGCTTCATCGAGGAGATGCCGCTTGGATTGATAGACGATCACAACCGGGCCGAGGCTTACTATCCGAGCGACCGGATCAAGGCCGACCTCGCGAAGGTCTATGAACTGATGCCGACGACGGATTCGACCGGTGGCCCCTCCCGCTATTACCGGATCCCCGGAACCACTAGCAGGGTCGGCTTTATTTCTCCGCACAGCCATAACTTTTGCGCCTCCTGCAATCGGGTCCGGCTCACCGCCGAAGGCCGTCTTTTGCTCTGTCTCGGGAACGAGCATTCGATAGACCTGAAACGCGTGCTGCGCAGCCATCCGGGCGATACCGAGACGGTGAAAAAATCCATCGTCGCCGCGATGTCGATCAAACCCGAAAAGCACGAATTCGATCTCCAGGCAAAACCGGTTATTTTCAGGCACATGAGTGTCACAGGGGGATAAAGCCTTGCCTTCGGCCCGGCGGAAAGAAGACGCGGCCATGGGCCTCGGGCACGGGTTGATAGAAGTAACCTAGCGTTGATCGGAGTCTGACGCGATGTCCGCACTACACGAACTTATCCACCATGCCGCCAGCGGCGATGATCTGGACGCAGAGGAAACCCAGGAATGGCTCGACGCGCTGATTACGGTGATTCAGGCTGACGGACTCGAGCGTGCCCACTACCTGATCGAGCGGCTGGTCGATCAGGCCCGCCGTTCCGGAGCCAATCTTCCGTATTCGGCAAATACCGCGTATATCAACACGATTCCGCCGCAACAGCAAGCGCAGAGTCCCGGCGATCATGCGATCGAGCACCGGCTGCGCTCGTATATCCGCTGGAACGCGATGGCCATGGTGGTCAGGGCGAACCTGAATTCGACCGAGTACGGCGGGCATATCGCGAGTTTCGCCTCGTCGGCGACACTCTATGACGTCGGATTCAACCATTTTTTCCACGCCGCGAACAAGGACCATGGCGGCGATCTGGTTCTGTTTCAGGGACATTCGGCGCCCGGAATTTACGCGCGCGCCTATGTCGAAGGACGGCTGACCGAAAAACAGCTCGAATACTTCCGCCAGGAGGTCGCTGGCGACGGTCTGTCGTCTTATCCCCATCCACGATTAATGCCGGCCTTCTGGCAGTTTCCGACCGTCTCGATGGGATTGGGATCGCTCATGGCGATTTACCAGGCGCGCTTCATGAAATACCTTCATGACCGCCAGATCGTGAATACCGAGGGGCGCAAGGTTTGGGCCTTCATGGGCGACGGCGAAATGGACGAACCCGAATCCATGGGCGCGATCAGCATGGCCGGACGCGAAAAGCTCGACAATCTGATTTTTGTCGTAAACTGTAATCTGCAGCGTCTGGACGGTCCGGTGCGCGGGGACGGCAAAATTATCCAGGAACTCGAGGCCGCGTTCCGCGGCGCGGGCTGGAATGTGGTCAAGGTGATCTGGGGTTCCTATTGGGATCCGTTGCTGGCCAAGGATACCAAAGCTCTGCTGCGCAAGCGCATGGAGGAAGCCGTCGACGGCGAATATCAGAATTACAAGGCCAAGGACGGAGCCTATGTGCGCCAGCATTTTTTCGGCAAATACCCGGAACTCCTGGAGATGGTCGCGAACCTGTCGGACGAGGATATCTGGCGCCTGAACCGCGGCGGGCACGATCCGCACAAGGTTTATGCGGCGTATAAGGCCGCGGTCGAACACCCCGGGCAACCGACGGTGATTCTCGCGAAAACCGTCAAGGGCTATGGAATGGGGGCCGCGGGTGAAGCCATGAACACGACTCATTCGCAGAAAAAAATGGCGCTCGAGGAGATCCGGGCTTTTCGCGATCGTTTCAGGATCCCGATTCCGGATGACAAACTCGCGGAACTGCCGTTTTACAAGCCGGACGCTGCGAGTCCGGAGATGAAATACATCCGCGAACGGCGCGCGGCGCTCGGCGGTTATCTGCCGTCGAGGCGCCAGGACGCGCCGCTGCTGCAAATCCCGGGGCTCGAAATATTCGACGTGATTACCAAGGGCAGCGGCGATCATGCGATTTCGACCACGATGGTCTATGTGCGCCTTCTGAGCATTCTGCTCCGGGATCAGAAAATCGGCAAATATATCGTTCCGATCATCCCGGACGAAGCCCGGACTTTCGGCATGGAGGGGCTGTTCCGGCAATACGGCATCTATTCGTCGGTCGGGCAATTGTACAATCCGGTGGATGCGGGCCAGATCATGTATTACCGGGAGGACAAGCAGGGTCAAATTCTGGAAGAAGGCATCACGGAAGCCGGCGCGTTGAGCTCGTGGATGGCCGCAGGGACTTCGTACAGCAATCACAACACCCAGATGATTCCGTTCTACATCTTCTATTCGATGTTCGGTTTTCAGCGCGTCGGCGACCTGATCTGGGCCGCGGGCGACATGCAGGCGCGGGGATTTCTGATCGGTGGAACGTCGGGACGCACCACGCTGGCCGGCGAGGGTTTGCAGCATCAGGATGGACACAGTCTGCTTCTCGCGGCCACGGTACCGAGCTGTATCTGCTATGATCCCGCGTTTGGATACGAACTCGCGGTGATCATTCAGGACGGCCTGCGGCGCATGTATCAGGAAGGCGAGCGGGTTTTTTATTATCTGACGATCACGAACGAAAATTATCAGCAGCCGGAACTGCCGCCGAAATCCGTGGAGGGGATTCTCAAGGGTATGTACCGGATCCGCAAATGCCGCGGCAAGGCCGATGTGCAGCTTCTCGGAAGCGGCGCGATCCTGCGCGAGGTGAGCGAAGCGGCCGAGCTTCTGAAAAAGGACTTCGGGCTGAATGCGGATGTCTGGAGCGTGACCAGTTTCAACGAATTGCGCCACGATGGCGAACGCAAGCAGCGCTGGAACCTGCTGCATCCCGACCGCAAACCGAAAATCAGTTATGTGGAGCAATGTCTTGTCAATACCACGGGCCCCGTGATTGCGGCGTCCGATTACCAGAGACTCGTGGCCGACCAGATCCGGGCCTTCGTGCCGCGCGGCTATTCGGTGCTCGGCACCGACGGCTATGGGCGCAGCGACTGTCGCCGGGAACTGCGCAAGTATTTTGAGGTGGATCGTTTCTATGTTGTCCTCGCGGCCCTGAAGGCTCTTGCCGACGACGGGCTTGTAAACATCGATCAAGTCATTCGGGCCATGTCACTTTATCGGATCGATCCCGAAAAACCGGATCCGGTTTTCCTGTAACCGTCACGGGATTGGATTTTCCGATGGAACAAAAAATCCTGGTTCCGGATATCGGGGACATCAAGAACGTCGAAGTGATCGAAGTGCTCGTAAAAGCCGGCGATACGGTCAACGCGGAGCAATCATTGATTACACTGGAGAGCGACAAGGCCGCGATGGAGGTGCCGTCGCCTGTCGCCGGCACCGTCGGCGCGGTTTCCGTGAAGCTCGGTGACCGGGTAAGCGAAGGCTCCGAGATCCTGACCATGAACGCTGCGGACCAGGTCGAACCGGCTCGCCCACCGCCGGCGGCGGAAGCCAAGAAAGCCGGGCAGCCCGAAATTCAAACGGCGGAAGATGCAGAACCCGGAATAACTGCCCCGGAACATCAGAAACCTTCCGCGGGCGCCCCGGCGGAAACGGCGCGTGCTCCGGAACCTTCGGCTCCACCGCCGGTGCCCGAATCGCCATCGCAGCATCGCCAGATCGCCCATGCGGGTCCGTCGGTCCGGCGTTTCGCGCGTGAACTGGGGATTGACCTGAGCCGGGTTCAGGGCAGCGGACGCAAAGGCCGTATCCTGCATGAAGATGTCAAACAGTTCGTCAAAACGAGTTTGCAGAAACCACAGGGCGGCGGTCTCGACCTTGCCAATCTGTCCGCGCCCGTCGATGTCGATTTTACCCGTTTTGGTGAAATCGAGACGCGCAGCCGTTCCCGCATCCGGAAATTGTCGGCGGCGCATCTGCACCGATGCTGGCTCGGGATCCCGCACGTCACCCAGCATGGCGATGCGGATATTACGGATCTCGAGGAATTTCGCAAAAAGCTCAAGCCGGAGTTGGAGCCGCAGGGCATTCACGTGACCCTGTTACCTTTTCTGATAAGAGCTGTGGTCACGGCGTTGCAGCGATTTCCCGATTTCAATGCGTCGCTCGCGCCCGGGGGCGAGAAACTGATCCTGAAGATGTACTACCACATCGGGGTTGCCGTGGACACGGCGGATGGTTTGGTCGTTCCGGTGGTTCGCAATGCGAATCGGAAAGGACTCGCGGAGCTCGCGCGGGAACTGGCCGAATTGAGCGCGCGGGCCAGGGACAAGAAACTCAAGCCCGACGAAATGCAGGGGGGCAGCTTCAGCATTTCAAGTCTGGGCGGTATCGGCGGAAGCGCTTTTACACCGATTATCAACCATCCGGAAGTCGCGATCCTAGGGGTTTCGAGGTCCGAAATCCGGCCGGTTTACCGCGACCCGGATTTCGTGCCGCGATTGATCCTGCCCCTGTCGCTTTCCTATGATCACCGCGTGATCGATGGCGCCGCGGCGGCCCGTTTTATCGTATTTCTGGCTGAAGTCCTTGGCGATCTTCGCCGTATGCTGATTTAAGCAATGATTTATTCGACTAATCGTTTAGAATCGTAGGATACGCCGACGCAGGAGGCGCATCGGTCGCGGCTATGAGGCGATTATTGTCAATACCCTAATCAAAAAATATTTCAATCGCGCGCGCTCCCGGATCCAAACGCCAGGCTCCGTGCCTATTCGTCCAGCGTAAAGCCGATCTTCAGGGTGACCTGCCAGTGCGCGACCCGCCCGTTCGCAATATGTCCCCGGGTCTCGACCACCTCGAACCATCGCAGATTGTGGACCGTCGCGGCGACTTTTTCGACGGCGGCCTCGATGGCCTGCTGAATGCCGTCGGTCGAGGAGCCCGTGACTTCTATGCTTTTATAGATTTGTGCGCTCATTTAGTTACCTCCTGCGAAATCGAATTGGTTGCCAATCGTCCCTGTTTGACCTGTTCTTCGGCTTCCGTGAAGCGCTCGGCAGTACCGAGATCCATCCAGAACCCGGTATAGAATTCACCGCGGACCCGGCCCTGTTCCATTGCTTCCCGCAACACCGGCGCCAACGGAAATTTTCCGCGCGGACATCCGGTAAAAAAGTCGGGCGAATACACTCCGATGCCGCTGAAGGTATACAAATGATTCCCGCTCGTCTGGATCGTATTGCCCTGAATGGCGAAGTCACCCGCGGAATGATGGGCGGGATTCGCAACCAGCACCAGATAGGCCGAGCCGGTTTTGACCGCGCGCAGCCGGGTGTACGGAAAATCGGTCATGATATCGCCGTTTACGACCAGAAACGGCTCGGTTCCGAGCAGCGGTAACGCGTGAATAATGCCCCCGGCCGTTTCGAGGCCGGTTTCGCCCTCATAGGAATAGCTCAGCCTGGCATTAAATCGGTCGCCGTTTCCGAGCACCGCTCGAATGGAATGTCCCAGATAGGCCAGATTGATTACGATATCCCGGAAACCGGCGGCTACGAGCGACTCGATCGTATATTGAATCACGGGTTTCCCCGCAACCGGCAACAAGGGTTTTGGCAGCGAATCGGTAAGCGGCCGGAGCCGTTCGCCACGTCCCGCGGCCAGTATCATAGCTTTCATCGGTTATGCCAATCGGCCATCCGTTCAGCGGCTTGAGTCGACAGAAATTCGTTCAGCGAGTGCAGCCCGGCGTATTTGGCGGAGACCGACCGGACATAGTCCAGAGTCCGCGGAATATCCGCAAGGTAACCCGGTTTGCCATCACGGAGGTCGAGGCGCGAGAAAATGCCGATCGCTTTCAAATGGCGCTGGAGCCCGGTGAGGTCAAACCAGCGGTAGAACTGCTCGAACGCGATCCCTTTTAAATCGAGCCCGGCGAAGTAATCAGCAGCCCATTGATGGATCGCCGGTTCCGGCCACGCAATGTAGCAATCACGCAGCAATGACACCAAATCGTAGGTCAAGGGGCCGGTGACGGCATCCTGAAAATCCAGGACTCCGGGATTGCGCTCCCCGGTCACCATGAGATTGCGGGAATGAAAGTCCCGGTGTACGGCGACCTTTGGTTGCTCCAAAATCGCTTCGATCAAAAAACCCCGGACATCGTCGAGCATGTTCAATTCCGCGTCGGCCAAACGGATTCCCAGCTTTGCGCTTAGAAACCATTCCCCGAACAGGTTGAATTCACGGTGCAGCAGGCCGATGTCATAGTCCGGAAGGCCGCAGGTTTCGATATCGAGATGGGTCTTGAGCAGAATCAGAACAGCCATCGCGTCCCGATATAGTTCCGGAGCGGTTTCGCGGTCGAGACCGCACAGATAAGAAGCGGAACCCAGATCGCCGAGCAACATGAAACCGTGCTCTTCGTCGAAATCGATAATTTCAGGAACGTGCACGCCGGCCCGGTCGAACAGCCGACAGACGCGTACAAACGAATGGATGGACTCAACCCCGGGCGGCGCATCCATCGCAATCAGCGTGCGTCCGCCGCGAGTCAGCCGGAAATACCTTCTGAAACTCGCATCGTTCGACGCCGGCTCGACGGAATGAATCTTTTCCGAGGAAACGGTATCGTGCCATTCCAGCAGTTGGCGAAGGCGAAGATCGGTCCCGGACCGGGGTCCGTTCGGACCGGTTCCCTGGTTATTTCTCGATAACATTCAAATTGTCCGGTTCGTTAAGGTAGAATATTTCGATAATATAATATTTCAGTTGATCGAGTAACCGTCCATTCATCCGATCCCCTGCCAAGTGTGCAATCAAAAATCAAATTCCCGCGTCAACGCCGCCCGGATTGATTCGATCGTCAAACTCTGAAGATCAGGACATTGGGGACTTCTTTTCTATTCCTGCTGGGCCTGCCGGTCCTTTTCGCTGCAATCGTTCGAAGGCAAGACAATCGGATCGAAACGCAGCCAATCCGATCCGGAACGCGCGGAAAACTGCTGGCCGGCATCGGACTGGTTTCGGGTCTTTCTTGCAGTCAGCAATTCGGCGTCGCCGCGACAACCGAAAACGGATGGGACTGCAGTAAGGATCAAACCAGCGCGGAATGGAACTGTAAAACAGATCGGGAGCGGCAGGAAAAACTCAAAACGCCGGCCGCAAAGAGCCCGGCGGAACCTGCCGCTGGCGGCGAGGACGAGACCGCGCCGGAGATCACGCAACAGCCTTCGCCAGATGCCGCCGATTTGCCCAAGGAGCCTGCGGAACCTCGCCCACCGGCGGACCTGCATCGACCGGAACGTTCGACGTCATCTCCGATTACCGACGCCGAACCTGAAGAATCTCCGCGGCTTGACGTGCTCCAGGATTCTCCAGCTCCAATTGAAACTTCGGAAGAGCCGCTGCCGTCGCTCGCCAAACAACCGGGCTGGACCTGTAAATCCGATCCCGGGGATACCGGATGGAATTGCAGTCTGGTTGGGCCGGACCCGGTCGGCGTGGCCCATCCGGTGGACGAATCGAACGAATCCCTGGTAGGCACCGCAACCTTCGACAACCACCAGGAACTTATTTTCAACGATATGGTTTCGAAACTCGCCTATAACCCCTGGGATCGATGCACGACCCGGCTGGGCCCCCGCCCGCCGAAAATTTCCCAGGATGTGCGCAGTAAAGCGCCCGTAAACATTAACGCGGATTACAGCGACATCTACGATCGGGAAATCATTACGTTCACCGGCAATGTCGATGTGACCCGGGAAGACCAAAAAATTCTGGCCGATCAGGTCGATTACAACAGTCAATCGAAGACTCTGAACGCGCGCGGAAATGTTCACTATCGCGACCAGGATTTTACGGTTTATGGCGATACCGCTTTTATCAACCTGGACGAAGACCAGGGAAAACTCCGAAACAGCCAGTTTATTTACGGGACCGCTCCCGCGCGTGGCCGGGCCAAACTCGCGGAGAGGGAAAGCGTGTCACTGAGCCGCTATATCGATGCGGCCTACACAAGCTGCATGCCCGGTAATCAGGACTGGACGCTGGAAACCGGAACCCTGGAAATTGACCGTGACAAGGGAGTCGGCGCGGCAACCAATGCATGGCTGGAAATTTCCGGGGTTCCGGTTATGTATGTCCCCTATTTCGAGTTTCCGATCGATGACAGAAGGAAATCCGGTATTTTGAACCCGGTGCTCGGCGTAACCGGGGAGACCGGTTTTGACTTTACGCTGCCTTACTACTGGAATATTGCGCCCAATTATGATACGACTTTTATTCCCCGCATCATGACCAAACGTGGCTTGATGTTAGGTTCCGAGTTCCGCTACCTGACCGAGTCATCAATCGGACAGATCAACGGTCAGATCATTCCGTACGATATAACCGCCAATAAAACCCGGGGGGCATTTTCTATCCTGAATACCTCGCAGTTTACCCCTTCGTTGCGGTCCAATCTGGATATCAACTGGATTTCCGATGACGATTATCTGAACGAGATCGGGAATACCATTACGCTGACCAGTTTCAGTCACATTCGAAGTATCGCGGATCTGCAATACTATGGCCCGGGATTCGGGATTTCCGCTCTACTTGAAAACTACCAGACCATCAATCCGACGATACCTTCGTTCGCCCGGCCCTACCGCCGGCTGCCCCAGATTCTGGTGACCGCCGCCCGGAATATTCTTGATACAGGCGCGCTTGCGGCGTTTCGCGGCGAACAGGTGTATTTCCAGCGCAGCAACACCGTAACGAGTCATCGCAGCAATTTAAGGCCGGACATCAGCCTCCCGATCGAGACCGCCGGGGCCTACATCACCCCCAAGGTTGCACTCGATGTTACCCAGTATTTTCTACAGAACCAGGCGCCGGGGACTCCGGACTCGATTTCCCGGTTATTACCGCTGGTATCTCTGGACGGCGGGCTGTTTTTCGAACGGGAATTCAATTTTGGCGGCGCGGAAATGATTCAGACGCTCGAGCCCCGGATTTATTATCTCTACGTTCCGGATAAAAATCAGGATAACATCCCGCTGTTTGACACCTCTGAATACGATTTCACAATCCAGCAATTTTTTCGCGATAACCGGTTCAACAGCGCCGACCGGATCGCCGACGCCAACCAGCTTTCCGTGGCGCTGACCTCGAGACTGCTGGAGCCGAAATCAGGAATTCAGCGACTGGACGGCACACTGGGTACGATCACTTACTTTAGCGATCGAAACGTCCAGCTCGCGCAAAGCATCCCGCCGGATTCCAACGCCACGTCGAGCCTCGTTGCCGAACTGAATGGCTTGATTACGAAAGATCTCTCGTTTCGCTCCGGTCTGCAATGGGATCCCTACGGCGGCGATTTCAACCGGGGACTCGCGTCGCTGCACTATCAGGATGATAACAACCGGATATTTAACCTGGCGTACCGGTATCGCCTGGATCCGCGATCCGAAATTACCCAAATCGAGCAGGCGGATGGCTCGGTGCGCTGGCCGATTTTCGCCGGGCTCGCGGGGGTTGGACGAATGCAATACTCGATCCTGGATGGCAAAATCCTGGAAAGTTTCCTCGGTTTCGAAAAAGAAAGCTGCTGCTGGCGATTCCGCGTGATCGGCCGCTATTGGATTCAGACCGAGACCGGAATCATCGTCGGAACCGGCAAAGCCAACACCGGAATATTTGTACAATTCGAATTCAAAGGCTTCGCCAGTTTCGGTGACAAAGTGGACAAGTTTCTGGAACGGCAAATTTCTGGTTATCAGAGAACAGAGTAGCGAGAGTGTTCGGGTCGGGCGGTTGAATATCGGGGCAGGCGCCGCCATACCGCCGAAGTTCGTGCGTCGCGAGGTCAGGCTCCATTACAACAGCACGATTCCAAGTCCATTTTTTGTTCGCGATATCGTAGAATACCCATTCGAGGGGCACAGGACCTTGGTCTTACTCATTCCGACGGGTGCGATATTCGCAGTCGGGAGGGGCTTTTTGAAAACGAATTTCGAAAGTTTTCGATTACCACATCCAGAATAGTATGATGAACGCAAGGCACCAAACCCATTTTGGCTTTTTCTATTTCATTTGTCTGACCCTGGGACCTTTGCTCGTCGAACCCGGCAGCAAGGCCATGGAACTCAATCGTATTGTTGCGGTGGTTGAAGACGGGGTTATCGTCGAAAGCGAACTGGACCGGCAGTTGAACACGATAAAAGCGAAATTGGAATCATCCGGAACTCAGATCCCCCCGGAATCGACCATCCGCCAACAAGTCCTGGAACGGATGATCATTAACAAGTTGCAGTTGATTCAGGCGGAACGGGCCGGAATGCAGGTCGATGAAAGCACATTGCAGCGTTCCATGGCACAGCTCGCCAAACAAAACGCGATGAGCCCGGAAGAATTTCGCAATGCGATTCAGAGGGAAGGAATGGACTATTCCGAATTTTTAAATGAAATGCGCAATGAAATCCTCATGAACCAGTTGCGCAATAGTTTGATTACGAGCCAGATTCAGGTCAGTGATCGTGAAGTCGAGCATTTTCTGGACACTCAGGGCAAACAGGGGATCGATAAAAATATCCGCTACCGCATCGGCCATATTCTGATCGCAACCCCGGAAGCGGCTTCCCCGGAGCATATTCAGGCGGCCAGGGCCCGGGCCGAATCGGTTATCGCCAAACTGAAGCAGGGCGCCGATTTTGGAGAACTTGCGGTAAGCAGCAGCGACGGCTCTCAGGGACTCAGTGGAGGTGATCTAGGCTGGCGCAGACTTGGCGAGATTCCGACCATATTCGTGGATCATGTGTCGGCTATGCAGAAGGGGGAAGCGCAAGGGCCGATCCAAAGCGCGAGCGGCTTTCATATCATTAAACTCCTGGATGTCGACGGGGCCGGAAAACATGTTGTAATCCAAACCAAGGTACAACATATTCTATTGAAGACCAGCGATCTATTCAGCGACGAAGACGCGAAGCGAAAGCTCCAGTTTCTGAAACACCGGATCGAGGAAGGGGATGATTTCGCAACCCTTGCAAGGGCTCATTCCGACGACAAAACCTCTGCGCTGAACGGCGGAGATCTGGGTTGGGTAAGTCCGGGCGTTCTGGTTCCGACTTTCGAAGAGGTCATGGCCGTCATGTCGCCCGGCGAGTTGAGCGACCCGGTCCAGACTCAATTCGGATGGCATTTGATCAAGGTCCTCGACCGCGCCGAACGGGATAACACGGACGAATACCGGAAAGAACAGGCGAGAGAGGAAATCCGGAAACAAAAGATCGAGGAAGAAACCGAGCTTTGGCTGCGCCGCCTTCGCAACGAAGCCTTTGTCGAAATCAGACTGGAAAAAGGGTAAATTGAAAGCCCGCATGAAGGACCAACCGGTTTGGTCAGAACGTCTGCTCCGCATTGCTTATACCCCCGGCGAACCGGCCGGGATCGGGCCCGACCTTTGCGTACTTCTTGCGCAAAATCCGCCGCATTGTGAGTTGATCACCATTGGTGATCCGTCGCTTATTTCACGCCGGGCTAAATGCGTGGGCGCCTTCGCTGAAGTTGTCGAGTGCGATCTGGCGCGTGTGCCGGCGGCCAACCAAAAAGGACAGATCAAGGTCCTGCCGGTTAAGCTCAAGACCCATGAAACGCCGGGCTGTCCTGATCCGGCCAATTCGTCATATGTCCTGGAAACCATTGATCGCGCGACCAGGCTGTGTCTCGATTCGACGATTGATGCGATGGTCACCGGTCCCGTGCATAAGGGCGTAATCAACGACGCCGGAATTCGGTTCAGCGGACATACGGAATATATCGCCGGGACTGCCGGAGGGAATCCGGTCATGATGCTTGCGACTCCTGGCCTCCGTGTCGCGCTCGCGACAACGCATATTCCGGTGCAACAAATTTGCGGCGAGATTACCCGGTCAAGGCTCGTTTCGGTCCTGTCCGTCTTACACGATGGTCTGCGTACCCGGTTCGGGATTGATGACCCCCGGATATTGGTCTGCGGCCTGAACCCGCATGCAGGCGAAAACGGCCATTTGGGTCGCGAGGAAATCGAAGTGATCATACCGGCGCTCGATATCTTGCGGACGCAGGCCATGCAACTGATCGGGCCGCTGCCCGCGGATACGCTGTTTACACGGAAATTTCTGCAACACGCCGATGCGGTGCTCGCGATGTATCACGACCAGGGACTCCCGGTGCTCAAATATGCCGGATTCGGGCACTCGGTTAATATCACCCTGGGGCTGCCGTTGATCAGGACGTCGGTAGATCATGGCACTGCGCTCGAATTGGCCGGCAGCGGAAATATTTCGACGGGCAGTCTGCAATACGCGATCCAAACCGCGATGGAAATGAGCCGCGGACGGGTACTGACGGATATTACCGCAAGGTTCCGGAACGCGATCGATGGTTAACCGGTCAGACGCGTATGAGCCAATATCGCCCGCGTAAGAGATTCGGCCAAAACTTTCTTCAGGATCCTTCGGTCATTGCCGATATCCTGACCGCGGTCAATCCACAACCGCAAGATCATTTCGTCGAAATCGGGCCAGGGACCGGCGCGCTGACCGTTCCGCTGTTACCTCGCTGTGACCGGCTGGACGTCATTGAGATCGACCGGGATCTTGCGGCGCTTCTGAGCCGCCGCTTCTCTGCCGCGGCGAATCTGAACATTTTTTGCGGCGATGCGTTGAAGGTGAAACTTGCGAATTTTCAACGATCGGGCGAAAAGATTCGCGTGATCGGCAACCTGCCCTATAACATTTCCACTCCTTTGCTGTTCCATCTGCTTGACCAGGCATCCTGTATTCAGGACATGCATTTCATGTTGCAAAACGAAGTGGTCGACCGTATCTGCGCGGAGCCGGGCAGCAGAATTTTCGGCAGATTGAGCGTCATGCTGCAGTTTCGTTGCGTCGCTGAAAAGTTATTCGAAGTATCTTCCCACAGCTTTAAGCCGCCGCCCAAAGTAAGCTCGGCGGTTGTTCGGCTGATGCCGCGGCCATCCGCGAAAGTTTCGGTAACCGATATGGATACGTTTCTTGCGGTGGTTAGCCAGGCCTTTTCCCAGCGTCGCAAAACACTGCGCAATGCTTTAAAAGGCCATTTGTCAGCCGATGAAATTGAGTCGGCCGGCGTCGATCCGATGACCCGCGCGGAAACCGTCGACATCGCCGGTTACAGTCGTCTCAGCAATCTCTGTTTCGAGAAAAATTCGGGCCTGCCTGCCGAAGCAGGCCAGGCCGATCCGGAGCGATCCGCTGCCGATCACCGCCAATGTTCCACGCCCATTGTATAATATTGGCCATTGATGGATTCCGGCATCTGAACCCGGACCGATCCGTCCATGCATGGACTAGTCGGAACGGATCATACGCTACCCAGATTACCTCAAAGTCAAAGGTTACCGATGAAAAAAATACTTATCGCACTGATTGCCGCGGCATTGCTTTCCGGTTGCGAAAGCAAGGAAAAAGACGAACTGATCGAGCAATTGCGGCTGAAGTTCCAGCAGGACACCGATCTTGCAGACTACAAGATTGCCCCCGAAAAAATGGCGGAGTGCGTGGCGGATCAAATTATCAAGGACATACCGGGTTTCCCGGGCTCGCCAAACCGTAAGCGGTTGATTACAGCGTATACGAAACTGGTTCGCGTAAATCCGACGGAAGATTTCCGGCCCGTGCTCGAGGAAACCCAGGAAGTGTTCGGTTCGGTCGCCGAAGCCCATGAAGCGGCGGGTTCCATCAGTCTGTACAATTTCGCCTGCATCGGGGATATGATCAACGAACAGCCGCTCAACGAAGATCAGGGCCAGCCTTGATTGGTTTCCGCGCCGCGGTCCGGCCGCCGGGGTGACTCGGGCCTCGACGAACTCTCGATTAATCCACTGCCCGATTCGACAATCCACTGGCGGCCCGGCAAGAGCGAATTCTGATTGCCGATCACTGATGCGATCATTCGCGGCGATTTCATTCAAAACACCCGGGCAGTCCCTATGAACGTAGGCCAGAACATCCAATCGGAATCAGCCAACTGGAGCTTTAGTGCAAAGGTTGCCGAAGCCTTTGTCGAGCATGTACGGCGTTCGGTGCCGGCATATGACGAAGGTCATGATCTGATTTGCCGGCTCAGCGATTTTTTTTGTTTGTCCGACAGTATGGGTTACGAAATTGGCGTATCGACCGGTGAACTGATCAAGAAACTGGCGCTGCATAACCGGAATAAACCGGATATCCGCTGGATTGGTATCGACATTGAACCCGCGATGATCAACAGAGCCAAAAGCCAATGCAAGGACCTAAGCAACGTCGAACTGATTTGTGAGGACGTCCGGCTGTTCGAACTTCAGAAATCGGATTTCATCGTTTCGTATTATTGCATCCAATTTGTCCCGGCGCGGTACCGGCAGGAACTCATCAATAATATTTATGCAGCCCTGAATTGGGGCGGGGCATTCATTCTATTCGAAAAAGTCCGGGCACCGGACGCCCGTTTTCAGGACATTCAAACAGCGCTTTACAATGAATTCAAATTGCGAAACGGCTTCAGTGCCGAAGAGGTCCTGAACAAATCCTTGAGCTTGAAAGGTGTCCTGGATCCGTTTTCCACGGCAGGCAATCTCGGATTGCTGAATCGTGCCGGATTTACCGACGTTATGACGGTTATGAAAAATCTCTGTTTTGAAGGGTTTCTTGCGATTAAGTAATTCCGGTCTTTTCCACCGGAACGAACGGCCAATGTGGCTTAATTAGTAGAACGTTTCGACAAAAGGTGTACGCTCATTTCGACCAGAACACGTAGAACAGGTAGGATGTGCTGAGGCACGAAGCGCATCACGGGATGTGCCGACGCACGACAAATCGGCACGGCCGCCCGCAGCGTGCCAGACAGGGAAGTCCGGTATGAACCGCATCGACCGCGACCGATGCGCCTCCTTCGTCGGCACATCCTACAGCTCTTGATGTTTAATTTATAGGTAGTCGTTATAGTCCGTTTTTACTTGACCACGTCAAGCTTCAGCGCTTAAAGCGGCTTCCTGGCGACAATAAAAAATTGCCGTCCGAGCCATCGCCAAGCAATGGGCGCCTTTAAATAGGCTTTAACCAGCAATGGGTGGGTGGGCAAGGCGCCTTGCGTTGTGTACGGCAGAAACCGGTCGATACACAAATCTATTCTGAACCCCTTGAGTTGCAACGCCTCACACAACGATAAATGCGTCAAACCTAGGTGATGGTCGTAAAAATCCCAGTACTCTCCCGGAAGGTAACGAAGGTTTGGCCCCAAAATGATGTACTTTCCTCCGGGCTTTAACGCGATTGCAACTTGGTCTAGAAACGCGTCAAGCACGTGCTTGTCTGGCAAATGTTCAAGAAAGTTTGACGTAAAGATGACGTCAGCATCCCCCTTCACCACGGAAGCAAGATCCGTCGCCATGCAACTATTAAATTCCACATCTGAAGAAAGAAACTTCTGGGAATCTGGATTTAAATCAACTGCAATCTTCCGGGCTGCGCGAATATTGTTGAGGAACTCACCGTATCCACATGCGATATCGACAACCGTGTCTGTAGGGTGCACGAATCTCTGCAGATAATCATTGCAGATCACTTTCCAAATGGCATTTTTTCTCGGCAGTTCCGCCTCCGAAAAACGGATTTTGTACAGTTCTGACAGATTATTTCCGTCCATACTCAGCATCCCTAAAAGCAAAAAACTTGTAGATCAAAAAAGTCGCAAGTGTAGGGATCGCCACCGCCATACCGTGTGCAACGGCTTGTGTGTACGCAGTCATTCCAATCGATCGAAAAGCTTGCTCCAAAGCCATTGATGCCGACCATACTACGGGAAGAAAGGCTAGATTAACAATCAAAAAATCAATGGCTTGCCTACGTTTTGGTTTTTTTGATTTAGGAAAAACAAAGAAGCTATTCAAGGAAAAAGCAACAACCATGCCGATAGCGTAGGCCAGGATAACGGCGGTGGAAAAAGACACCCAGTTGCTCAAAATGATTCGAGACAGCCAATGGAGAAAAGCCGCCAATACTCCAACGGCAAGGAATCCCAAAAACTGCTTTGTGAAGTAATGCCTGATCACGCTACAGCTTCCCTGGCCATCTTTCTACCAAAACCGATGCTCTCGGAGATGCCTCGATCCTCAGGGTAGTAATACGAGGTATCTGCCACCCACAACCCCGTGACAGGCAAAGCAACGGGTGGAAGCTTACTCAAGTAGCCAGGATCACAGATCGGCTGAGCATGGCGGTAGCGACTGGCTCGGATGTCGATGAAATCTTCATCCGAAAGTTCGGGATTGATCTTTTTCAGATACCGCCGCATTTTGTCCAGGAATACCTGATCCGAATCGCCAAACTTTGGATGCTCACCAGGCATGTAGAAAGGCATATATACAATGTGCTGGTCGAGGGGTCGAAGATTTGAATACTCGACCAGACCAGGGATATCCATCTCAGGATCGTTTGTGTTTAGCCAGAAGTTTTCCGTTACCGCCTTGCGCAGCTTAGCAATAACACAGACCACTGCGATGTTTTTCACTGACTTGTACTTTTCAAGAATATCTGCCGGCAGATCTGGCATTAGTCTTGGCACATAGGGCAACGGAACCGTGCTGATAACCTTGTCGAAAGCCTCGAACCCTGTTGCCGTCTCCACACCGGTGATGCGGCCGCCCTCTATCGCAATCTTCTGCACTGGCACGCTGAGTTGAATTTGCCCGCCCCGCGCCTCAATGGCTTGTTTCATCCCTTGCAGCAGAGTCGTTGATCCACCCTCCAGGTAGCCCAATTTCTCCCTGAACAGGCTATAGCGCGAGCGACCGATGCGGCGAATGCGGCTCCAAATCCATGCAGCGGATAAGCCCACGGAGTAGTCGTAAAACTTCAACTCAAAAAGCTTTCTCCAAAGCACTTCGTATGCTTCTTTGCCCACCCAGCGCCTGATCCACCCGGTTGCCTCGACGTCGTCCAGTGGTCGCCAGTCCTCACGTTTGGTTGAAAGAAAAGCGTGCAGCCCGTAACGGAACTTGGCCACCAAGCCAAGCCCTCGAAATTTCAACAGTGCGATCGGGTTGCCCCACGGCTGCAGTTGGTTCTGGTACCAGTACCCCATCTTGGTCTCCACCCAGCGCATCTTTCCAGAAAGGCCGAGCTCATCAAGCATCTGCAGGAAAGCGTGATCCGAGATGCAATGAAAATGGTAGTAGCGTTCTATCTCCAGGCCATTGAAATCGAAAGAAGCCGTCATGCCACCCACTCGATCGTCTGCCTCGAAGACAACGGGCTTATAGCCGTCCAGCGTAAGCTGATAGGCCACGGCAAGCCCCATGGGACCTGCGCCGAGCACTGCAATGCGTTGTTCTTTCTCTGCCACTGTTAATACTCCAGAACCACTTTGCTGTAACGAGGATCGTTGAAGGTCTCTTCAACCGCTTGCTTGAAGGAGGTGGACGGCACACCGAAAATACCAGGCCAGTCGATCACCTCGAATTCGTCTTTGGCGCTCAACGCCGCCAGCTGCTGGGTCGTGAACGGCGGATTATGGTCGAACAGCCCCCAGACCCAAAGCAACACGAAAAACAACCCATAGGGAATGCGAACGATGGGCGTGCGTGATCGCGTGGCGCGTTTGATCTCCCGAATGATGTCGATGTAGTCGACTTTTTCGTGGCCCGAAATGTTGTAGATACCATCGCGTACACGATTTTCGATGCAACTGATAATGATGTTGCAAAAGTCGCCTACGTAAAGCGGCTGGCGCATATAGCGTCCATGCCCTGGCATGGGGAACACGGGCGCCTTCTTCATGAAGCGTGAAAGCCAGCCCAGGTGCTTGCGATCGAACCAGCCAAACATCAGCGTGGGGCGCAACACGGGGCAAGGGATGCCACTTTCAAGCACCATCGTTTCCTGGTCCTTCTTCGTATTGGTGTAGAAGTCATCCGCGACCGACTCGACTACCGAGGAACTGATATGAACCAGATATTGGACATTGCTGGCCTTGATGACACCAAGCACCAGGCGCGTCGAATCGATGTTGTTGCGCACGAACTCCTGATAGTCGTTGCCGCCAATCTGGGCCTGAAGCATGACGACCACGTCTGCGCCGTCGAAGTGGCGCTGCCAATCTCCGGGCTCCGCGAGGTCCGCATATTCGACAGTTATGTCGGGCTGAACTTTTTTTAGAACAGCGAGGTTGGCGCGGCGTTTGTCCAGCACGACAATGTTCGTGTAACCCTTTGCCTTTAAACGGGCCACGAGATTTTGACCAACGAGGCCTGCGCCACCTGGCAGGATGATTTTCTTGCTATTCATAAAACTCAATTACCCGTGAAGTTGGCCTTTATATTGAATTGTGGGCACAATTTAATTGCCCCCATTTCTTGATATCCAAGCCGTAAAGAGTACCTGCCTCTCAACTGGGAAACATCGGCAGCGACACTATAACC
>JBGTCG010000150.1:0-30834 GCA_041748915.1 Methylococcales bacterium | reverse complement strand
GGTCGAAATCCGCGACAACGCGAACGGCTATGTGATCGCCGACGCGATCCGCATCGTCCCGGTCGACGCCGGGCCGAATACTGCGACCTGGACCTTCGATTTACCGGCCGCGGGTGACTATCAGGTTTATGCGAAATGGACCGCGCACCCGAACCGCGCCACGAATGCGGCCGATACGATTCATACCGCCGACCATCCCGCAACGGTCCTGGTCGACCAGAGCCAAAATGGAGGCGGTTGGCATTTGCTCGGAAGTTATTCCTTCCAGGCAGGTTCCGGACACAAGATCGAACTCACCGACCGGGCCGACGGCCATGTGATTGCCGATGCGGTCTATCTGATTCCGGCCGGCGATCCATCGTCCAATCGGGCAACCTGGAAACCGGCCCTGACGATACCGAATCACTATGACGTTTATGCGCGATGGACCGCACATCCGAATCGTGCAACCAATGCGACCTATACCGTGCACCATCGCAACGGCAGCGCGGCCGTATCGGTCAATCAACAAACCCGGGGCGGCGCCTGGAATCTGTTGGGCAATTTCGAACTGGACGGTCAAAGCACCATCACCCTGACCGATCAAGCCGACGGCTATGTGATCGCCGACGCGATCCGCATCGTCCGGACCGGCACGGCGCCAAGCCGCAATGCCGATGAACTTTACGATGTCCACACCGACCATCTGGCCACGCCGAAGGCGATTACCGATCCGTACCACTTAATAGTGGGACTAAACAACTAGTGATCGGTTCGGGCTAGCAGCCGGGTTGAATACGTATGCCTATGTTCGAGGCAATCCGATCACCAGGATAGATCCACTTGGGCTGTCCGATGTGACGTTTGATCGTGGTAACGGAACTATCACCATTCATGACAGCCAAGGAAATCAGGTTGGGCAGTTTCCTGCGGCAAACAACGCGACGTCGAGTAGCAATGGTCCGTGGCCGGACGGAACGTTTCCCTACTCGTACTATGTTCCCCATCCGGAGAGTGGACCGACCGGTCCATATGGTTCGAACGGCAACTTCGTGTTCGATGTGCCTGGACGAAACGGAATGGGTATCCATTCCGGTCGACGCGGACCTCGATCGAAAACGCTCGGCTGTATTCGCACAACTGATGAGGGCACTGAATTCTTGAAGGATCTGCGCCAGAGGGATCCGCTTGAAACAATTACGGTGCAGTGATGAGGTGGTGGCGGATAATGAGTCTAGTTGCGGTCGCCATTTGGGCTATCCATTCAGGTTGGTTGCCGAACGCTTTGGCTGAAGAGCAGGTTTGTACCATGAAAGAGGCTCAGCATGCAGAGGTAGTGCGACAGCCGAGTCATGGCAGCAATTGCACGAATGGTTTGAGCGCTACGCGCATTGCGATGATGGAGCGATAGCCGCCGGGTTTAGTGAATCGGTCTCACTCTTGCTTGCCGATCACTGGCGCGATATTCGCCGACTGGGTGCGATAGTAAAGGTTGACCCTGCATTCCGAAAGTTTGTGATCAAGCACATTGACGAAACGGTTCCGGAGGATCGTCTGGTATGCATTGGGGACAATGCGCGTGAACGGTGTCCGTCAGGGCTGGAAAGTCTTTGTCGCGATATCGGTGAGCAGCAGAGCAGGCTCTGAATGATCAGAGATTGTTTCTAGCCCCAGACACCCCTTCCAAGCCCCGCGCTCGCGGAGCTTGCCGTCCGCGCGCCGGGCGCGGCGCTCGGGTTCTCGGGTGGCAGCCTTGCCGCTGACTGTCTCTATAATGAAACCCGGCTGTTCGTATTCGCTTACCGCTCCATGGCCTTAAGGGCGGAGGCCATGTTGTGCTTGGCGATCATGGCATCGAGCACCTTGATGATGGTCTCGCGTGCCTCGGCATCGAATTCCTCGATGGACTGGAAGCGCCGAATCAGCCGCTGGCCGTGCAGCGGCGGTTTGCCGCCGCCGTGGCCGGCCAGCAGATAATCCACCGACGCCTCCAGCACCTCGACCGAGTCAACGCCGCCGAGGCTGCCCCCATGGCTACAGCGAACAAACTGCCTGGCTGAGCGGATGCTGCCGACGAGACTCGTGGAAAACGGGATGCAAACTTTTTCTGATACAGCAAGCGACGGTCTTCTTCGCCAAGAAAAGCCGAACAACTCGCCCGGTGTTTCGAACTCGATGATTGGCTGGTTTTTCCTGACGGTATGATAGAAACCTGATTCATCGAGATGCACAGTTTGGCGGCTATTCAAACAACCGGGATCCTGAAATCATTCAGTCGGATTCTTTTCGCCGGTGCGAACTCATTCGCGGTTGGATTTTGTACTATTCGATCAGCAGTCGCCTAAAAGTCCTAATCCGATTGCCCTGAGCGGATGGCGCTCTTCGCTTGCATAAAAATATCGCATGCGTTAAATTCACGGGCTCGATGCCGGTGGGAGTCTGAACCTACGATATCTTCGTAATCAGAATGATTTCAGACTCATAAAGATTTAAGGTGCTTTGGGCAACCGGTTCTTGAATTCGCGGATTTAACGAAGCAGCAAGTTTTCCAGGCCGGCCAGGAGTTTTGGGAGGGTTGTATTTTGAATCACTGTCATGCCGGTATCCCAGCCGAATAATCAACACACCCAGACCCGTATGATTCGGGTATTCGGCTTGGCTGCCGGACGGGATCCCGCATTCGTGGACGGCGGCAACCCGGTTTGCGTGCCAGGGACTCGAAGTGATCTGCGTATTGGGGGGTATCTCGCGACCGGCGACGGGTTCTTCCATGGGCCGCGTTCGACCACCGGGCGGGTCCGACGACAGAATTGTAAGACAACCTTATCAAAGGAGATTACTCCGTGAATAAGACGAAGAACCTGCTTAAGGGTATTCTGATGTCGGCTGTTTTTCGGGCGGGTATGGTCAATGCGGACTACAAGCTGAATATGCCGGTCGGTGTGACCAAGATTAGCAGGGAAGTGCATGACATCCATATGGTGGTCATCTGGATCTGCTTCGGAATCGGTCTGGTGGTATTCGGCGTCATGTTTTATTCGTTCTATCACCACCGGAAATCGAAGGGCGCGGTCGCGGCGTCCTTTCACGAAAACGGATTTGTGGAAATTTTGTGGACGCTGATACCGTTCATCATTCTAATCAGCATGGCGATTCCGGCGACCAAAACGATGATGGACCTGGATGATACGCGCTATGCGGATATGACGATCAAGGTCACCGGCTATCAATGGAAGTGGCGCTACGATTATATCGACGAAGGTTTCGGGTTCATGAGCCAGCTCGATGCGAAAAGCAATGCCGCGCGGCAATTAGGCGCGGATATCGATCCCGCGAGCGTGGACCATTATTTATTGAACGTGGACCACCCGCTGGTGATTCCGGTGAATAAAAAAGTCCGGTTTTTGTTTACCGCGGCCGACGTGTTGCATTCCTGGTGGGTGCCCGAACTCGGATGGAAAAAGGATACGATTCCGGGGTTCATCAATGAATCCTGGACGCTCGTGGATACGCCCGGAACCTATCGCGGACAATGTGCCGAGTTGTGCGGCCGAGACCACGGCTTCATGCCGATTGTCGTCGTCGCAAAAACTGAAGCAGACTATTCGCAGTGGCTCGCTGAACAGAAGGCGGCGAGCCAGGCAGGCGAAGAATCCTCGGCTAGAGCCTGGACAAAGGATGAATTGGTCGCGAAAGGCGAAGAAATCTACAAAGGAAACTGCGCGAGTTGCCATCAAGCCAATGGGGAGGGAATCCCGGGTACTTTCCCGGCGATCAAGGGCAGCCCGGTCGCAACCGGCCCGTTGGACCAGCACATCCGCCTGGTGCTGAATGGGAAAGGGGCCATGATGCCATCGTTTTCAGCCATGCTTTCCGTGGCGGATCTCGCGGCGGTAATCACTTATGAGCGGAACGCGTTCGGAAACAATGTCGGCGATCTCGTTCAGCCTGCGGAAATTGCTTCGTTGGTCAAGACTCCCGCGGATGCCGCGGAAGATGGCGAATAAAGGCTCCATTTGCATGCCGAAGCCGCATGAATTCTTTGGGTGTTCAGGCGGAATTTCACGCCGTCCGGAACGGTTAAGTTGTTCTTCAAGACACGCGAGGTAAACGTTATGACAGTGGCTGCAACGACCCATGAGGATCATCACGATCACGGTCCCGCAAAGGGCTGGATGCGTTGGGTGACCACGACTAATCATAAGGATATCGGGACCATGTATCTGGTCTTCGCATTGGCCATGTTATTTCTGGGAGGCTGTATGATTCTGACGGTTCGCGCGGAACTGTTCGAGCCTGGAATGCAGTTTGTCGATCCGGGATTTTTCAATTCCATGACCACGATGCACGCGCTGGTGATGGTTTTCGGCGCGGTGATGCCGGCGTATGCCGGGCTGGCCAACTGGATGATCCCGATGATGATCGGAGCCCCTGATATGGCCCTGCCGCGTATGAACAACATGAGCTTTTGGGTCCTGGTTTTCGCGGTACTGTTGCTCGCGAGCACCCTGTTCATGGAAGGGGGCGCGCCCGCAGCCGGATGGACCCTGTATCCGCCTCTGGTGCTGCAGGCTGGAAAGAATCTTCCTTTTGCGGTGTTTTCGGTGCATTTGCTTGGTATTTCGTCGATCCTGGCTTCGATCAACATCATTGTAACGGTCCTGAATATGAGGGCGCCCGGCATGACGCTGATGAAAATGCCGTTGTTTTGCTGGACCTGGCTGATTACCGCGTTCCTTTTGATTGCGGTGCTTCCGGTGTTCGCGGCGGCGGTGACCATGCTGTTGACCGATGCGCATTTCGGCACCAGCTTTTTCGACGCCGCGGGCGGTGGCGATCCGGTTCTGTACCAGCACCTTTTCTGGTTCTTCGGTCACCCCGAGGTATATATCATTATTCTGCCGGCGTTCGGCGTGATATCGACGATCATTCCGACTTTTTCACGCAAACGGCTGTTCGGGTACAGTTCGATGGTGTATGCGACCGGTTCGATTGCGTTCCTGTCCATGATCGTATGGGCTCATCACCAGTTCACGGTCGGCATGCCATTGGCCGGTGAATTGTATTTCATGTATGCCACGATGCTGATCGCGGTTCCGACCGGTGTGAAGGTTTTCAACTGGACGGCCACCATGTGGCGCGGTTCTTTGACTTTCGAGACACCGATGCTGTTTGCGGTAGGCTTCATCATCCTGTTCACGATGGGGGGCTTGACCGGCATTATGCTGTCGGTGGCTCCGTCCGATTTTCAATATCATGACAGCTATTTCGTGGTGGCTCATTTTCATTACACCCTGGTCGTCGGCGGGACTTTCCCGGTATTTGCCGCGGTATATTACTGGCTGCCGAAATGGACCGGTCATCGGTATGATGAAAAGTTGGGCAAATTGCATTTTTGGCTGACCATAATTGCGTTTAATTTGACCTTCATGCCGCAGCATTTTCTGGGGCTTGCAGGAATGCCGAGAAGGATCCCGGATTACGCGGTTCAATTCGCCGATTTCAACATGATCTCGAGTATCGGCGCCTTTATTCTCGGGTTTTCGCAATTGATTTTCGTCTACGTGGTTTACAAAGCGGTCAAGGGCGGTGAAAAGGCAAGCGACGAAGTATGGGAGGATGCGCGCAAGATGGGCCTGGAATGGACAGTGCCTTCACCCGCGCCCTATCATACGTTCACGACCGCGCCTGAAATTGAAAAACGAGGCTTTTAAGAAGATGTCGAAAGAATCCGGCCGGGCCGGGGCGATGAAACTGAAACATAAGAATGCACTGTTAGCGGCGATCATCGGCATTATCGCGATCGGCGTGTATCTCTGCACGTTGCGGATCGTGGTCTCGGGATGAGCGATTTGAACCAATCGGTACGCCACGGTCCGATCGTTGCCAAGCTCTTGCTGATTGTTGTCGCAATGTTCGGATTTGGATTCGCACTGGTGCCCTTGTACGACGTTTTCTGCGAGATCACCGGGTTAAACGGCAAAATGGCGAACGAAGCGGCGGCGAATTTGAAATTCGAGGTGGACGAGCTACGCGAAATTTCGCTCGAGTTCGTGACTTCCGTGAACGGCAATGCGCCGATCCGCTTCGGCGGTGAAACCGCGAAGATGAAGATCCATCCGGGCAAGTCCTACACGGTTTATTTCTGGGCCGAGAATCTGACCGGCGAGAAACTGGTCGGTCAGGCCATCCCGAGCTTTTCTCCGGGCCTTGCGGCGCGTTATCTGAAAAAAACCGAGTGTTTTTGTTTTTCGAGCCAGACCTTCGAGGCCCACGAAAAAAAGAAAATGCCGGTGCAATTCATCATGGACCCTGCGCTACCGCACGACTACAAGGACGTTACTCTTGCGTATACGTTTTTCAATATCACCGGCAAAAAAATCTGATTTGCAAGCATAGCAGGGGACGATGATGTCTACAAACGAGCATTACTACATTCCTCATAAGGCGACGTGGCCTTTTATGGTGGTGGTTGGACTGACCCTGTTTCTGGCCGGTTTCGCCAACCTGATTAACGGGTCGACGCTCGGTAAACCGATGATGATTACCGGCGGTATCGTGTTTATCGTGATGGTCGGCGGCTGGTTCAGTATTCAAGTGATCGAAAGTGAAACCGGCATGTACAACCCGCAGGTCGGCTTGTCCTATCGCATGGCGATGGTGTGGTTTATCTTTTCGGAAGTCATGTTCTTCGCGGCTTTTTTTGGCTCATTGTTCTATGCCCGGATGTATTCGGTGCCCTGGCTGGGCGGCGACGGGTACGGACCTGGCGCCGCGACCCAGGAGTTTCTATGGCCTTCGTTCGAGGCGATTTGGCCGACCAACGGGCCCGGCATGCGCGGCGGAGAATTCGAGGCGATGAGCGCCTGGGGTTTACCCGCGCTGAATACGCTGATCCTGTTGAGCAGCGGCGGAACCGTGACCTGGGCGCACTGGGGCCTGCTCGCGAACAACCGGGCGCAGTTGATGAAAGGCCTCGCGGCGACGGTCGGGCTGGGTTTTCTGTTCGTAATCCTCCAGGGTTACGAATACCACCATGCTTATTCAGAACTGGGCCTGACCCTGGGTTCCGGTATTTACGGCTCGACGTTTTTCATGCTCACGGGTTTCCACGGTCTGCACGTAACGTTGGGGGCAATCATTCTGTCTGCCGTGCTGTTCCGCACCCTAAAAGGACATATGACACCCGACAACCATTTCGCATTCGAGGCGGCGGCCTGGTATTGGCATTTCGTCGACGTGGTGTGGCTGTTGTTGTTCGTCTTCGTTTATTGGCTCTAAGCTCGCTTAAACACAGGGAAAGGCGCTGCGTGTTGTGCGGCGTCTTTTGTTGCCTCAATGGAGGATCATGGACTACGCTCGTTATCGACGCCGCGGGACGGATCTAGCCCGTGCGGCTCGATGATTCCGGTCACGAATGCAACCAGCAAGAAGATGAACAGCACGATCGACAGGGTAATCCGTACCGTCAGGGCCTTCGCGATCCGCTCGCTGTGATCCTTGTTTTTGACCAGATAGAATAAGGCCGAAGCAAGGCTCAGAAGAATTACCAATAAAGTTACTATCACAACGGTTTTTACGATCATGATTGGGACATTCAGCGGGAAGTCTTTTTAACTATTTTGAGGCAATAACCTGAAAATATCTATATCCGGGGCGTTACTGGATCTCCATTGAATTCCCCGCGGAATTCAATCTAAGAATGGATGATGGACGTTGTGAGCCGAATCAATTTCAAGACCCTCGTAGCCGGCGGGATTTGCCTGTTGGGCCTTGCCGGCTTGATTGCGCTCGGTTTTTGGCAGCTCGACCGGGCGGACCAAAAAAAGGCGTTGATCGAATTGCTCGAGGTTCGTCACCACCAGACGCCCGTGCGCTTGAACCATTCTCGCCAGGGCCTCGAGAATCTTCTCTATCGCCGCGTTTTCGTTTCGGGCGTATATGATTTCCGGCATCAGTTTCTGCTGGACAATCAGGTCATCGATGGTCAAATCGGCGCTTATGTGCTGACGCCGCTAAAAATTGACGGCGCCCCGCAATCGGTATTGATCAATCGGGGTTGGGTTCCGATGAATGGCCGCAGGAATATTGTCGGCGACCTGGAAATTCTGGAGTCTCACGTTACCGTCAATGGGATGGTCAAAAACTTTCCGGGAGTCGGCCTTAAACTCCAGGACGCCGCGATTCCGAGCGGCGGATGGCCCGGCTGGATCCAATGGGTGGATCCTCAAACTCTGGCCGGCGTTTTGGGCTACCCGTTACTGCCTTATCAAATCCTGTTGAACGCGGATGACGAGTCAGGTTTTTTGCGCAAATGGCAGATCACCTACCCGGTCAGCCCCGAGAAGCATCTGGCGTATGCGGTCCAGTGGTTCGCGCTCGCGGCGGCGCTGGTCATATTGTTGGCCTGGAGGATCCGCAGCCGTGACTAAGGCGCCCCGCAAAATCCGCTCCCGCTGGATCCTTGCGCTGCTGCTAACTCTATGCCTGGGCCCGTTTCTGATTTCCCTGGTTCTGTACCATTACCGATCGTGGATGATCCGCAGCACTCATCACGGCATTTTGATCAGACCTGTGATTCCGGTCAGCCGGAACGAATTCGGCGGATTCGATGAATTTTCAAAAGCGAATATCACGGAGATCGTGGGGCGTTGGGTTTTGGTTCAATTTGTCACGCCGAAAGGTTGCGGCACGGTGTGCCGGAAGTCTCTGGAAAACACCCGCCAGGTCCATCTAATGCTGGGCAAGGATCTGATGCGGGTGCGCCGGGTAGCCGTGGTCATGGCGGAAATTTCCGCGGCTCAGGCGAATGCGTGGTGGATCGGGCATCCTTATCTGTTGCGCATTCAATCAAACCCTAATTTGAACGCAATTGCAACGTCGGCAATGGGATTTCCGATTCACGACGGAGCAGTGCTGATTATGGACCCGATCGGAAACTTCATGATGTGGTATCCCGCTGGTTTCGATCCATACGGGCTAAAGAACGATTTGCAACGGTTATTGCAGGTATCGCGGCTTGGCTAGGGAAACTCCAGATTTATCCATCCTGGACTTCTCGGCGGCGGTCAACATCCAACGCGATTTGGTGTCGCCCCGTACAATCAAACGCTTACGGCGTTTGATTTGGGCAGCGCATCGCTGCGTCGAGGGACGCCCTGAGCGAATCCGGGCGTCCCTGATCATCGATTAAAAAAAGAATAAAAGTGAGCGGCTGATATGTTCAGAAAGTTGGCGTTGTTGATTGTAGTTCTCACGTTTTGCGTTGTCGTTGCGGGGGCCTTTGTCCGCCTGTCGAACGCCGGGCTGGCTTGTCCCGACTGGCCGGGTTGTTTCGGACAGCTCGATATGCCCGACAGCGAAAGTCTGGCCGCACAAGCCGAACGATTTCCGGGAATCTGGCCGGACCTCGGCAAAGCACGGATCGCAATGTCGCATCGCTACCTCGCGGGATTTAGCGGCGGGCTGGTTCTCTTGCTCTGGCTGGCTTCGTTTTTCGTGACGAGACACCGGAAGGCGGCCATGATCCTGTCCACGGTGCTGGCCGCTTCGTTTCTGCTGCAAGCGGCGATCGGTATGGGCACGGTCCAATTCAAGCTGATGCCGGTTTTCGTGTCAGGGCATTTGCTCGCAGGTTTCCTCTCGCTAGGCATTGCATTCTGGATCTTTTTGCGTACGAACCAAGCGATCTACTTTGTTGCAAACCCGAGCATCGTCGGTCGATGGGCAAAGTTTTCACTGTTCGTCGTGGTGATCGAAATCATGCTCGGAAGCTGGACCAGCGCGAATTATGCCGCGCTGGCCTGCCCGGAGTTTCCGACCTGTCGCGGATCCTGGTGGCCCCCCGCCAACTATCTCGGCATTTTTTCGGCATTTCAGGGAGCGGACTTGAATTATCAGGGCGGTATTTTGAGTCGCGATGCACGGGTTGCGATCCATTGGATTCACCGGCTCGGAGGTTTCCTGTCGTTTGTAGTCGTCGGCGGGCTTTCGCTTTCTCTGAGTTCAGCGCAACGCCAGCGCAGGCTGCGCAAGGCCGGTGTTTTGCTCAGCGCCCTGTTGCTGGTTCAGATCGCGTTGGGGATCGGCACGGTTCTGTTCCGGATGCCGGTACCGGTTGCCGTTGCCCACAGCGCTGTTGCGGCGCTATTGCTGTTGACCATCCTGTACGTCAATTTCTGGAGCACCCGCGAGATCCTGGTAACTGCTCCGGAAGTTGCAAGGCCACCCATTCCATCCGCGGCGCCGGGCGCCGCGGTGGAAGCAATTCCGGCACCGGAACCGGTATTGAAAATTGAGCCGGAAATTGCGGTTCAACCCGAGCCGGTGAGTCTGTTTAAACGTTTACGGACTCAGCTCAAGCGGACGCGGTCCGGCTTGACCGATATTCTCGCGGCAATCCCGGTCGGCAAAAAGGAAATCGATTCCGAATTGCTCGAGGATATTGAATCGACACTGATATTGGCCGATATCGGCGTCGATGCGACCCGCGATATCATTGCCAACCTGACCCGAAGCGTCCAGCGCAAACAATTGAATGATGCGTCGGCGCTCGGAGCCGCGCTGCGGGAAAATCTTCTCGCGATGTTGAAACCCTGCGACCTGCCGTTGATCATCGAACCGGGCGGAAAAACCTTTGTGATTCTGGTGGTCGGGGTCAATGGCGTCGGCAAAACCACGACCATCGGCAAACTGGCCAAGCGTCTGCAATCCAAAGGCCTGAGCGTGATGTTCGCGGCCGGCGATACGTTTCGGGCCGCCGCGATCGAACAGTTACAAGCCTGGGGTGAACGCAACGAGGTTCCTGTAGTCGCCCAGCATACCGGGGCGGATTCGGCATCGGTCATCTTCGATGCGCTCAAGTCCGCGCAGGCGCGCGGAATCGATGTTTTGATCGCCGACACCGCCGGGCGTCTGCATACCAAAGACAAACTGATGGAGGAACTGCGTAAAGTCAAGCGGATCATGGCGAAACTCGATCCGGACGCGCCGCATGAAGTTCTGCTGGTTGTCGACGCCGGAACGGGACAAAATGCGTTGTCCCAGGCCGAACAGTTTAATCAGGTGATCGGCTTGACCGGAATTGCGCTGACCAAACTCGATGGCACCGCCAAGGGCGGAATTATATTCGCTCTCGCGAAACGACTGGGCATTCCGATCCGTTACATCGGCATTGGTGAAAGTATTAATGATCTTCAGGACTTTAACGCAGAAAACTTCATCGATGCGCTTTTCGCGGTGGAATCGCAACCCTGAACTCGGAAATTTAGGCAAGCTCCGATCAAATCAGTTCTGACTTTTAAAACTCCTTCGACCAGAGCACGAATACGCTGTGGCCGCCGAATTGCGGCTGGCCGTCGTTATCGCGCAATATGCCGAAGTTGAACGCATAGTCGATTTCGACCTGGGAATCCCACGGTGCGCCGCTGACGACCCCGCCGCCGAGGCTGGGCAGTGAATCCATGCGGTTGCCGACCGAACCGCCGGCTTCGAAGCGGGGACAGTCGACCCAAGCCCAGGCGCCGCGGAGATAAGGATAAAGAAAAAACAGCGCTTCATAGCGGTAGAGTGTCTCAAAAACCGCATAGCTGCGCGGGAAGAATTCCTGAAAGCTTGCTCCGGGCAGGACCGGTTTGGAGAGCACGTCCCATTCCCAGCCCGTTGGACGGCCCGGCAGACGGAATGCGGAAAAACGGTCGAGATTCGCGCCCAATCCGCCGTAAGCACCGCCGATCAGCCGGTGGCGGTCGACGTTCACGAACGGGACTGGGCCGGCCACAACGGCATGGGCGTTCACGGCGAACCAGTTCCGGTAATGGTCGCCTTCGAACTGACCGAACACCGGTCCGCCCCAGGTTCGCCAATCGGCGCGGTGTCCGTAAATCAGGTCGAAACCGGTGGAGAAGCCCTCATGAGGGAGTTCCATCAAATTGCGTTCCAATGCATCGGCCAGCAGCCGCAGATGCACAAGGCCTTCGTAGGTGTCCTGTGGCGCCACGGAGTTCGGAGCAGTGAAATTGGCCCGGTCAGACCACAAAAAGCCCGGCTCATAGGTGAGCGCCAGGCCGCCAGGGGGTCCGGTAACCAAGGCCGAAGCCGGCGCGCAGCCAGTACCAGCGAAGGTCAACAGCCCTTTGCCGCTGTCCTTCCACGGATTCGACCCTCTCGTAGGGAATGGTGAGATTGTTGAACGTGAGCACCGCTTCCAGACCGTTCCAACCGGCCGGAGCAATGTTGGCGCGCAGATCATTGTAGACGCCGGCGATCTCGCCGCGGAAGCGTTTCCGGCCGTCGTCCAGGTTACGCCAAACGAATAATGATCCGAACGGCACGAACCCGTAGCCGCTGGGCCCTTGCAGCGTCCACATTCCGCCCATGCTGAAGGCGTTCACCCGCGTCCGGTCGCGCTCCGGCACGGTCACCGGCTCGCCCCCCAGTTCGGTGTGGTATGCCTCGCCCGCCCTGGGCGTCCGCTACACCTCTGAACTTGCGCCGGGCGGTAGAAGGCTGCCGATTAGAAGTATCGCCCAAAGACTCGGGGTATTTCCGCGACCCATAGGTCTCCAATCTATGACAATTCGGGTGTTTTATAGAATCCAGGACACGATAGAACATTCCGATCGCAAATGGAATCCCGTTTTCCCTGGTCATGTCGGTTACCCCCAAACCGGGCCACGGTGTTTCCACTGATTAAGAATTAAGAGCGGAGCATCCGCGATTGCCGCGGGTTCTGTACGCAAGTTTCGGTGTTGGTTTCGCGCGGAGCTGGCCATGCCCCGCTAGCCAGGCGCTTGGTTTCGGTTTGGCACGGTCGCCGCGCGGCAAAAACGGCTGTTGCAGAGATTTTTTAGGGAAGTTCTGATTGATGAATCAGAACTTCTCGCGGTGCATGGATGCACCGCCACAATCGGACGCTGTAAGCGTCGGATTGTGTGAGGCAACTCCAAATCACGTTGGCGGGGTTGCCGCCCGCTGAGAAATCCAGGATGGATTTATTCAGCGTTTCCTTTTAGGTGAAGCTCATAATCGTGCCCAACGGCGCGGCAAGAAAAGGCGCAATGATGCTCAGGTACTGCGTCAGTTGGTTGCTGAATTTGAACGACAGGCCCCGCTCCGAGAGCCATTGCTCCACCTCGTCGGGCGTTGTCGCCTGACCGGTCTCCCTGACGAGCGCCCGTGCTCGCTTGTTCAGATACAAGGCCGGGGGCGCATACGCGCCGATCAGCACTGTGGTGAACGCTACCCCCCAGTAGGCCGAGACGGACGAGGCCACGCCCAAAAGCCCGGATTGCAGTCTGGGATCGGTCGATAAACTCGATGCCCACCCGAGCCAGACGCTCATGTGCAATACCCCGACGACCAAAAACACGGACGCGACGGCGATCACCTCTTTGAGATGACGCGCGCGAATCGCCATATGCTCCGGATCGTCCTCAATCGCAAGGGATGCCACGGTCGCGCAGGTAGTCATCAGAATAAAGACCGGCGCGATCGTGGCGAGCACGTTGATCAGGGCGATGATCAGATAGACTTTTTGCAGGTACTCATTGCCGAAGGTTCCCGCATGCGCCAAAATCGAATAGGTAAACCCGAAGACGAGATCGTACATAACGCTCCCTTGTCCAGCGCCGAGATGGCCTAGAATCGCAGCGCCGAGCAGGGCGCCGACCGCGGCGGTGACAATGATCTGTGCTCGTCCCACCGAGCGGCGCAAGGTCACTATGCAATATAGCATCGCCACCAGCGGCACCACGATATTGAGGAGCGCGGCGGCGAGCCAAACGAGCCGCGCCTTAAGCTCCGTCAACGCCTGCTCGACACCCGGTACACCCGCCTCTTGCACTGCTGCGAGCAGCAGCGGGTTGAAGGGTTTATCGGGATCGGCGCTGGCCTCGAACAGCACGACCGCCAAGGCGTACAGGAGCAGCGGCGGCAACATGAAAAGGAGATGCCGGAATCGATCGAGTGTTTCAGAATCTACCGCAATCGGTTGCATTAACGAATGCCAGGCTGAAGATCGCCGGAGGCGCATCTGGAGCGAGAGCCGCTCCGTTATCCTACCCGGCCGGGGAGATTATGTCACAGATCCCTGGTATAGCCCTTTGAATTGATGGAGGGCGAGTGCGCGGACGGTTAGACTCTTGTCCTTGAACCTGCTGATCCAGCCGGTAACCGCGGCGATTTTCGCGTGGATTTTATTTGGCGAAGGAATGGCGCTGCTCCGGTTGATTGGCGGTGCGGTCGTGCTGGCTGGGATATGGCTCCCACCCAGGGGGAGCTGAGTTCCACCGGCCAACAACTCAGTGAGTCGGCGAGTGCTTTGTTCAAGCGTTCTCGTCACCCGACTGAAGTCGGCTCACCCACTCCTCGGCTGTGATTGGTCCACCGTCGCGCTCGACGGCTTCACGGTCCCGCGCCCGCAACACGTCCTGAAGGTTGTCGATGCGCTTCCATCCAGCGACCGGCGTATCGCAAGCGTCGTTCGGCACGTAGCGCGATTCCTTCACCTTCTGGTAGCGATGGACGTAGCGCGGACAGTTCTGAAACACTTCGGATACGGTCACAACAACTGCGAGCTCAGCTTCTTTCCAGTTGCCAACCAACTGATCGCCATTCGATACACGTGCGCTGCCTTGCACGCGCATGCGATGCGGCTTCTCGAAATCGATGAACAGGAGTCCGACCTGGCTGTTGCCCGCGATATTGCCCATCGATAAAAACATGGCGTTGCCGTTATAGCTCGGGAACGCCAGGGTTTTGTCATCGACGACGCGGACGAAGCCGGGTGCGCCCCCCTTGTAAGATACCGTCGGCCGGCCCAGGTGATCGACAGTGGAAAGGAAAAACATGTCGCGCGCTTCAATGAAGGCCTTCGTCTCCTCATTGATCTCGGTGACGACTACGACATCCTCGATACGGTCGGCCAAACGGCGGACCCCAAATTGATCTTGCAGCGCCCGATGCTGCTCGCCATACATACGGCTCATGGAGTATCTCTCTTCATCTGTCGTCAAAGGCGGACGCTGCTCGCAGCAGGCGGTTTCAGCTAAAGCAACAAATCCAATCGGGATCTTGATTACTCATCCCGAGGCCGTTTGCCCGGTCCAGGCTTCCGAACGATACAGTTCTCTACCGTCGCAAAGGAAGAGAAAGCTTAACATCCGTTTTTGCGAAATAAAAGTCTTTTGATCGAAAGGCGGGCGCGGTCCCGCGCGGCCACCGTAAGATCGGCGTTTAGCGACAAATCGGCAGCATAGCCGATTTGCACGGCTGCAAGCCGCCCTTCGGGTGATGCACACTCGGATGTGCATCATGAATAGCCGCCCTTATGTCCCCGAGCGCGCATGGCGTCGACAGCTTCCGACGAAACCAGCGCTCGCCGTTGGAACAGACGAAGCACCGGTTCCCGGACCTCGACCTGCACCTTCGCAATTCCTTCAGCATTTATGGCAGACTCGTCAAATCGTCTGCCTTCACCTTCCGAGCTAGACAAGCCATCGATGATGCAGCAGCGGAAGTAAATGTTGCCATTCAGCGCCGAAGCGAAGCGAGGCAAACAAAGGTGATCGCACCCAGCCGACCATGGTCCGGTGCATCCGGAAGCGCCTTCTCCATACTGTCTAAAAAAATCCGTAATACGCGATCGAGCAGGCCGGCATTACGGGTGAGGAAATATCTCAGACGTTTGGGAAACGGCGGGCGAGACGGTTCGGATTTACCGGTCCGCTTTTAAAAAAAGCATAAAGTTTGCTTAAGTCAAAAAAATTGTTTGCATTCCGGCAAAAATGAACATTCGCTTGGCAATATTTTGTTTTGTGGCTATTTTTTAACTGTTCGTTAACGGCTGGAACAATTGAAAATGACTTTTATAATTTGTCCGGAATGTGAAAAACAACTGAGCGATCAGGCCAACGATTGCCCGGGTTGCGGTGCCCCAATGAAGAAGAAAAGCGGATTCGTCTTTAAATTGGTCGTTTCTTTTGTGGCGTTGTTTTTGGTTTTGCCGATCGCCGGTAAATTGCTTATAGCGCAAAAGTCGCCTGATGCACTGACTATGGAAAAAAACCGATTAAAGCCGGTCGTGGACCCGGCCTTTCGCGAGGCTTATGCGGAGGAAATGGCGAAAATCAATGGATTGAGTTGGCGGTACGATGAATTCGAAAACAAGATGGGGCGCGGCATGATCAAACTCGCGACGGTGAATTCATCGAATGAAATGGAATTCGCGCCGCCGTACCAGGGTCCGCAAAGGGCTCGATTTAATTTGCGCCAGCATCCGGAGTGGGGGAAACAAGCCTATTTAATAATCGAACGTGGTCAGTTCATTTGTAGGTCCCATGATTGTGAAGTGTTGGTCCGTTTCGATGATGCCAAGCCGGTGCGATTCAAAGGCGCTAATTCCGCCGATTACGACTCAACTACACTATTCATCGATGGAACCGATCTCCTGATTGAGTCAATCAAAAGCCATCGGGAAATGTTCATCGAGGCTCAGTTCTATCAAGAAGGAAGGCGCATCTTTGAGTTCGATATTAGTGATTTCAAGGGGTGATTATATGCGGAACAATCGGTGGTTGTTAATGCTTAGCTGTTTGGTTTCAGCCTGTACTTCGGTACACGTCAAACCGGTGAGTTATGATTCGCATCCTTTGGTATTCGTCTGCATCGAGCGCAATCCAAAAGTAATGGTCGAGGATTTCCTCGATGTTCTGCAGGATGGATTCTGGCGTCACGCGGTGGAGACACAGATTTTCGAGGGGCCATTGCCGGACACTTGTGAATACCGGCTCAGCTATACGGCGCGAAGATCCTGGGATATGGTGCCATATTTGAGCTATGCCGAACTCAAATTACGGCAGCGTAATTTCGTGGTCGGCAAGGCGGTTTATGAACACATCGGTGGATCATTTAGTTGGGCGCCGACCAAATGGTTCGGCACGCAGAGTAAGATGGATCCGGTGATTGACGAATTATTGGCAGAGCATTAAACGGCGCAGCCTTACATATAGCTTTGCCATAGCGCCCGCCGCGCCGACTTCAAACGTAAGCATCGTGCCGAGTTCGATAGTTATGCGATATTCGAGGTTTTTGAGATCGCGTTTGAAGTCGGCAATATCTTGTTTTAACGCCTCGTCTTCATTGTCACCCTGCGTAATCACCTCCGTAATGTCCGGCGAAAGCAGCCCGTGCCGCTTGAACAGGCGAAGCACCCGTTGCCGGACCTCGGCCTGCACCTTGGCAATGACGATTCCGCAATAATGTTTGTGGCTTTGGGTGTAAAATTTCATCAAGGTCTCTTTTTGCGTCGTTGGACAACTGTCCCAAGCGCAATCTTTTCGCGGAATTGAGCGAGGGCATGACGGCGCTGGCTGAAGCGGGGTAAGGCAAGCGAACCCTGCGTAACCACGCGGTCGAGTACAAACCGGCGCCGAAGGTCACGCCGAGGGAATTGATTCGCGCCCGCGGCTCGCGGCCATTTAATTGATTCGGCTTTCGAATCGAAGCGGAGGTGCAGGCCGCCTCACGGGGGTCCATGGCGAGGAGAAGATTTATCTTGCCGTGAGCATTGAGTAAATTCACTCAACGTATTGAGTAAATTTTCGGGATGGTCATATGCGCGGATCGACAAAAACGAGGCTGATCCAAACCAGCATACCCTCGCGCCTTGATCGGCTGCCGTGGTCGCGCTTTCACTGGCTTGTTGTTATCGGCCTCGGGACGGTTTGGATTCTCGATGGTCTCGAAGTCACGATCGTTAGCGCGGTTGCCGCGCGTATCACTGAGCCTGGCAGCGGACTTCATCTGTCCGCCTCCCAAATCGGTCTTGCCGCGGCGATCTATATCGCCGGTGCGGTCAGCGGCGCGTTGTTCTTCGGCTATCTGACCGACCGTTTCGGGCGCAAGAAGCTTTTTCTGATCACCCTCGCGGTCTATCTCGCGGCGACAACCCTGACCGCGTTGGCGTTCGACGCGTGGTGGTTTTATCTGTTCCGTTTTCTGACTGGTGCGGGAATTGGAGGCGAGTATGCGGCGATCAATTCGGCGATTGATGAGCTGATACCCGCGCGGCTGCGTGGACGAGTGGATCTCGCGATCAACGGTTCGTATTGGGTGGGGACGGGATTTGGCGCAGCGCTTTCGGTATTTCTGCTCGACACCGCCATTTTTCCAGCGGACATCGGCTGGCGCATCGCCTTCGGATTGGGAGCGGTGCTCGGACTCGGAATTCTGCTCGTGCGGCGACACGTCCCCGAGAGTCCGCGCTGGCTTTTTAGCCACGGCCGCAAAGACGAGGCCGAAGCGCTCGTGACCGGAATTGAAGCGAAGATCGAAGCGGAAACCGGGGAACGGCTGACTGACGCGCACGAGTCAATCACCATCCGGCCCAGTAAGACAATTGGATTTGTGACCATTGCGCGAACGCTGTTCACGCTCTATCCGAAACGCTCGCTCCTCTGCTTTTCGCTCTTTACCGGCCAGGCTTTCTTGTACAACGCGATTTTTTTCACTTATGTCCTGGTGTTGACGACTTTCCACGCTGTTCCCGCGAACGAGGCTCCGCTTTATCTGATTCCGTTTGCGGCCGCCAATTTCCTCGGGCCCCTGTTGCTCGGCCCGTTCTTCGACACGATTGGGCGGCGCAAGATGATCGCCGGCACTTACATTTCATCGGGGATTCTTCTCATCCTAGCCGGCGTTCTTTTCAACCAGGGCGCGCTCACCGCGGCGACGCAAACTGCGGCGTGGATGCTGGTTTTCTTTTTCGCCTCCGCCGGGGCGAGTTCGGCCTATCTCACCGCGAGTGAAATCTTTCCGACCGAGATTCGAGCGCTCGCGCTCGCCTTCTTTTACGCGATCGGCACCGCGGCAGGCGGTATCTCGGGGCCGCTGCTGTTCGGGAATCTGATCGAGAGTGGACAAGCGGCGGAGGTATTCATCGGCTACGCGATCGGCGCCGCGCTCATGATCGCCGCGGGATTGATCGAGGCTTTTATCGGAGTGGACGCCGAGCGCAAAGGTTTGGAGGAGATCGCTCGACCGCTCACGCAGGTGCGTGAATAAGAGCCCGATCAGAAGCTCACGTCTGCGATGGAGAATCGGTGGTTGCGCTCAAAGTACCCGGGCACGAAAGCCATACCGACCGAACCATAAACCCGGGTTTGGCCCGATATTCAGCACCTCCTGGACCGCTTTCCAAAGGGTACACGGCATGACACAGACTATCCGCCCGGACTTATGACTTCCATCCGTCTTTTAAAAATTGAAGCAGCGGTTCCCAGGAAATTCGAAAAACGGTTTTTCTACAGCGTCGTTAGCCGGACCGGCGGGAGACTACATATAAATTCAACATCAAGCGTTGTAGGATGCGCCGACGAAGGAGGCGCATCGGTCGCAGTCGATGCGGTTCATGCCGGACTTCCCTGTCCGGCGCCCTGCGGGCGGCCGTGCCGTGCAAATCGTCAATCCTGCCGATTTGTCGTGCCTCAGTACATTCTACGTGTTCTGGTCGAAATGAGTGTAAACCTTTTGTCGAAACGTTCTACTAGCGCAAGTCTTCTTGCAACCGTTTGAAATCCTCATCGCTTAGCAGCAGTGTGTTGGCGATATCCTTTAATGCATCGACCTCGGCGGCCGGCAATGCGAAACTGGTCGGAAGGTTCAGAAATTTATGACGGACCGCCGGATCCTCGATCGCCTGAAAGCTGATATGAGTCAGGTAAATGTCCACCCGGCTCAACTCGCCTCCAGGTAATGATTTGCCCGGACACATTGATTTCAGGATGGAACCGCAGGCATCCCGGATCGCCACATCCTTGTTGTAGTCGTCCAGCGAGGCATGCGTAACCTTTACCGTATCCAGAGAGTAATTGTCCAGCGGAATCGTGGCCGCACTGGTCAGCACTTCGATGGCCGGTGGAACAGCGGCTTCGGAATCCCATTTCGAATCGAGATTCGTAGCGGCGTCGACAACGATGATCACCAGTTTCTTGATCTCATTATTGTTGATCAGGCGCTGGATACTGTAGGACGGATCGGTAGTCTGCAAGGCGTTTATGATATTCCGCAGCCCGATATTATCCGCGACGCCGCCGTCGACCAGATGGATATAGTCCCGTTTCGGATTCCATTGATCGAAATGATAATAGCTGCGTTGATGCTCGGCGCGGATCATTCTTTGGGAATCGCTGCCTGGTTCGGACAGCGCGAGGTCGACCCAGACCGGTTCGCGGTATTCGCATTCGCCCGCATAGTTTTGATAGGTCAACGGTGTCAGCAAACCCGGAAAAGCCGACGAGGTGGCGACACCACGCGCGATCGGCAATCGAGCCATATCAGAACAAATCAGATCGAATTGGTCCTGGATAAACGGAAACTGGGACCCGATGCTCATATCCGTGCCATTCATCATCAGAAACGGACGGGTGCCCCGCTCGATTAGATTTTGAAAGGTCGCTTCTTCAAATATATTCTCACTGTAATATTGCGCCGCAAGGTCACTGCGGCCAAAGCTGAAACCGGCCAGGTCCGGCCAGTTCGAGGGAGTAAGCGCCTCCGCGAACAGGGCCTTTTCAATATTTTTTTTAAGGAAAACCTGATCGAATCTGCCGTCGAAAAGCCGGTCGCGGTTCAGGGCGTAATAGGCGGCGGTGAAACTTCCACCGGAAACCGACGAAATGATATCGACTTCGTCCAATAACCGCTTGCGCCGGCCGTTCCATACGATCTCGGTATTGCGCAGGGAGCGCAATATACCATACGACAATGCGGCTGCCCGCGTGCCTCCGCCGGAAAAGGAAAGAATCACGAACAAGCTGTCCGAGTTATCCGGACCGGGTTCGAGTGCTTCGAAGCGGTAGCCCTGGTCTTTGTCGACTTTCGCTAGCTCGGGATTTTTCGGAAATGTTCCGCAGCCGATTAATGCGACCAGCAGCAAGCAGGCGGTGCCGCGGAGAATCCGGTTCATGTTGGCGGCAGGTGATCGAAATCGATCATTGCGGGCGCGAGCGCGTTGGTTCCGCGGATCGTCATTCGTTTTTGACGCGGATAATAGTCCAGCGGCATACCCAGATTGAAATCGTGCGCGCCGGCGCCGATCCTGAAAATAATATTCGTTTTTCCGGATATTCGTCCGTCGACATACACGGATCGAGAATTCGCAAATTTTACGATCACATATTCCATTTTGATAACCAGTAGCTTTCGAATTGAACCATAATACGCCCGCCAACGCGTCGATAACCGGTTGCGATTAACCGGCGTAACGGTTTCGCCAGTATTTTATTGCGGATTTGGACATCCCGGTCCGAATCTTACCGAATTAGGCCCTGGTCGTTCAAATATTTTTGATATCCCCGGATTTTTTGTCAGGTTTAATTCCTTATCCGACAATCCTAGGACGGTATCGGCCGGGATCATCCGTCTGATCAATGATCGCATTAATGAGAACCTCTCGCCCAGCTCAGCGGAATTGACATCCAGGTTGATCTAAAGTACGCTTCAGGCCGGTTAAATAGCCGTTATTTCGATAGCTCGAATTGTCGTATTTGAAATATCTTGAGGAGGAATACACCGACAATAGCTGATCCATATCTTTAAATTATTCAGCGATGTGGCAAACTACACAATAGAACCGTTTAAAGCCGTAGAGCGTCAGGAGGATAGATATGAGCAGAATAGTTAGTATATTCCCGGTTGTGATGGGATTTTTATTATTCACGGGGTCGACGCACGAAAGTGCGGCCAAATCCTGCGGTAAGGGTGCTGGTAACGTATTGGACGAAGCTAAATGCTCTGGTCGAACGCTGGATAATTTTCCCTCCGCGGACGAAGATTATTTCCGCGATATGGATTATGGCGTTACGAAGGATCCGGAAGAAGTTGCCAAACGTCTGAGTCCCTTCGTACCCGGCATCTCGCCCGAAGACGCGGTGAAAGCGGCCGCGATTGGCCGCAACAACTGGATTGTCTGGACTGCCGGCAACGATCGCTTCTGGAACGAACTCGGCTATGTGAGCCGCGGCAACCTGGATTTTTTGAAGACCCTGTCGAGTCATCCCGGCCTGAAATTCGGCCGGAACAATCGCTGGGATTATTTGGGCCTGGTCAATGAGCCTTGTTTCGAACAGGCGAGCAAACCCAATCCCGACCGTTTCGGCTTATGGCTCGATGTGCGCAAGCAAGACTGCGCGCCGGATCCGTTTGAAAACGAAACCAAATACCCGGGCGTCAAGATCGGCGCACGCGGCAAAAATATACCGGCTGGATCGATCTATGGCTATGCCACGGGTATTGTCGGTGTCAGGCTCTTTCCAAACCCCGATTTCGACGAAAAAGCTCAGCAGCGCTGGGATCCTGAACGGTTCTATACCGACCCCGGCTATTATAATGACAAGAATCTGGTCAGACCGTACCGAGTCGGCATGTCCTGTGGTTTCTGCCATGTCGGACCCAACCCGACCAATCCGCCAAAGGATCCGGAAAACCCGGAATGGGAAAATCTGAATTCGAACCCGGGCGCGCAATATTTCTGGATCGATCGGATCTTTACTTGGGAAGCCGACCCGAGCAGTTTCCCATACCAGTTATTTCATACCTCGCGTCCCGGCGCGCTGGATACGTCCCTGGTTTCCAGCGACTATATCAATAATCCGCGGACCATGAACGCGGTTTATAATCTGGCCGCTCGATTGGAGAATGCCCGTAACTTCGGGATGGAGAAGCTTGCCGAAGGTAGTCTCGACAACAGGCAGTTGAACGAATATGTTCCTGCAGGGAGCCCGTTAACCAACTTTTATAAGGCGCCGGATACGGTTTGGACGCCGCGGGTGCTCAAAGATGGAGCCGATTCCGTTGGCGCGCTGGGCGCTTTGAATCGAGTGTTTATCAACATCGGTTTATTCAGCGAAGAGTGGCTGCAGCATTTCAATCCCCTGATCGGCGGCAAGGAGATCACGCCGATACCGATTAAGGCGAGCCGGAAAAATTCGCTTTATTGGGAAGCCAATGAAAGCCAGACGCCGAATTTGGCCCTGTTTTTTCTGGCGACCGCCCAACCGGATTATCTGAGTCAGGGGCCGGACAGCGACAAGTACCTCAACGACGACAAGGCTGTGCTCGACAAGGGGAAGGAGGCCTTTGCCGACCGCTGCGCGCGCTGTCATTCGAGCAAATTACCCAAGAAGGCCTACACGTTCTTCCCCGACGGGTGTGTCAACAAAAATTATCTGACCTGCTGGAACAACTACTGGAAATGGACCAAGACTCCTGAATTCAAGGATGCGATGAAAGAAATCGTGATGAAGGATGATTTTCTGCAGAACAATTTCCTTTCGACCGACTTACGCATCCCGGTGACGCTGCTTGAAACCAACGCGTGCAGCCCGCTCGCGACCAACGGAATCAAAGGCAACATCTGGGACAATTTCACCTCCGAATCGTATAAGGATCTGCCGTCGGTCGGGAAATTCACGATGCATCATCCGCTAACCGGAGAACCCAGGGAATATGATATGCCCGGCGGCGGACGCGGATTTACGCGCCCGGCTTCGTTGATCAGTTTGTGGTCGACCGCGCCGTTCCTGCTGAACAACTCCGTTGGTCAATTCAACCCGAGTCCATCGGTCGATGCGAGGATGGAGTCCTTCAACGATTCGATCGAACAGATGCTTTGGCCGGAGAAACGGAAGGGTAATATTCAATATCGAACCGCGGCCGGCAAAATGCTTCCGGGCTGGGTCGATAAGACCAACGCGACCAGTTATCTTCGCGTCCCCTCGGGCTTTGTCCCGCCGCTTTTGGAAAAATTGGTCGACAAGATCAGTCGGGGTTCTTTCGTCGGCGAAAGCGGGATCGAATTGGGCCCGATTCCGAAAGGTACGCCGGTCAATCTTTTGAGCAATATCGATCTGGATCGCCGGGAAGGGATTATCGATCGTGTCAAACATAAGTTGCAATTGGTGGAATTGTTGATCAGGATCAAAAGGGATCTGAAAGCCTTGCCGAAGAACGCCACGGACGAGCAGGCTCGCCAGGTTTTCTCGAATCTTGTCCAACCCCTGATCGAAAACAGCAAGTGTCCCGACTATATCGTGAACCGCGGCCATTACTTCGGCACCGATTACTTAAAGGACCAGGACGAACCCGGTTTGAGCGAAAACGACAAACTCGCTTTGATCGCGTTTCTGAAAACTCTGTAGCCGAAAACTGGTTATGGGCGGACGGCATTTCTTTTCGCCCGCCCGTAACTCGATAATCCGGTGACCACGGTGGACCGATTTACAGTACCGGCGGCCGAAAACAGCACCTGACATATAGCGCCAGGGCCTCGGGAGGATAGCAAAATGACTGACCATACGAACCGCGAAGTTGAATACATCGTTGTCGGATCCGGCGCCGGAGGGGGAACGGTCGCGGCGCGTTTAGCCGAACACGGCCGAAAAGTTCTGGTGCTGGAGGCCGGCGGCGACCCGCGAAAACTACAAGGCGGAGATCCCGCCTATCCCGATGAAAACCGGTTGCCGGACGATTACGATGTGCCGGTTTTCCATACTTTTTCGACCGAAAACGACGCGATGAAATGGGACTTCTTCGTGCGCCATTTCAGTGATGAAACAGTACAGGCAAAGGATCCTAAGTATACCATCGACGAAAAGGGTGTTCTTTATCCGCGTGCCGGTTGTCTCGGTGGCTGCACCGCTCACAACGCAATGATCACCGTGTATCCGCATAATGCCGACTGGGACGAGCTGGTCGATATTACGGGCGATTCTTCCTGGTCCGCCGACAATATGCGGAAATATTTCGAGCGGATGGAGAATTGTCATCACCGGCCGGTTCACCGCTTGCTCGCGAAACTGCTCAATTGGAATCCGACCCGGCACGGTTGGGACGGCTGGTTCCAAACCGAAAAGGCGATCCCGAAAACCGCTTTGGGCGACCTGACCTTGGTCGACACCATCAAGCAATCGGTCAAGCGGGAACTGGTCGGATTACCCAATTTGTTAATGCGCCTGAAATGGTTCTGGCTGGGCTTGCTGGATCCGAACGATTGGCGGTTGGTGGAGGACAATGCGGTCGGACTGCACTATCCGCCGCTTGCGACCAGAAATCACGGTCGTCATGGCACGCGCGAACGATTGCTCGATGTTGAAGCCAAATACCCGCAATTTCTGACCATCGAGATGGATGCCCTGGTCACGCGCATATTGTTCGATGACGACAAACGCGCGATCGGCGTCGAATATCAAAAAGGCGCGAAGTTGTATCGCGCGCATTCGAATCCGAGTCATGAACCGGGAGAACTCCGTTCGGTGCGTGCGTCCCGCGAAGTGATCCTGGCCGGCGGCGCCTATAACACACCGCAATTATTGATGCTCTCCGGGATCGGGCCTCGCGATGAGCTGGTTAAACACAATATTCCCGTGCGTGTGGATCTGCCCGGCGTCGGCAAAAACCTGCAGGACCGGTATGAAGTTGGCGTAGTGAACCGGATGAATGAAAACTGGGAGGTGTTGAAAGGCGCGAAGTATGCGAAAGGTGATCCGCAGTATACCGAGTGGCTGAACCACCGTTCGGGCGTTTATATTTCGAACGGAGCGGTGCTGGCCGTGATTCTGCGTTCACTACCGCAACGGCCACTGCCTGATTTGTTCTGTTTCGCGTTGCTCGGTAAATTTGGTGGCTATTACCCGACGTATTCCAGGCAGATCAAGGAGCATCTGAATTACCTGACCTGGGCGGTTCTGAAGGCGCATACCAAGAACCGGGCCGGGGAAGTCCTGCTCGCATCGAATGACCCCAAAGATCGTCCTTATATCAATTTCCGCTATTTCGAGGAAGGCTCGGATACCGATGGAGAAGATCTCGATTCGGTCGTTGCAGGCGTGAAGTTCGTGCGTAAACTGGTCGCGCCTTTACGGGAAGGCGGAGTCTTCGCGCAAGAAGAACTGCCGGGCGAAGATGTGCAGACCGATGAACAGTTGCGGGATTATGTACGTTATCACGCCTGGGGGCATCATGCCTCGTGTACTTGCGCGATCGGCCGCGATAACGATCCGATGGCCGTACTGGATGGTGATTTCAAGGTACGCGGCGTTCAAAACCTGCGCGTGGTCGACGCGTCGGTTTTCCCGAGAATACCGGGCTTCTTCATCGTTTCGTCGATATATATCATCGCGGAAAAAGCGGCCGACGTCATTCTCAAAGACGCGTCTTGATCCGGAATCGGGACCGCCGAAATATCGGCATTTTATGTACCGAATGACTGATGGACTCAGGGAGAATCACGATGCATAGATTATCAACGCTGTTATTGACCGTAATATTTTGCGCAATACCCATCCGGGGCATCGGTTCCGATCACGCGGATCCGCAATGGTTCGATCCCGACCAGGCGGAAGCCAACATTACGGGCCTGTTCTTCTTTCCCGAGGGCGATCGCATGGTCGTCGTTTTCAATGTGCGCAGGTCACTTACCGCGGATCCGCCGTACAACCTCGCGCCTTATGAATACACGGTTCATATGGATCTGGACAGCAAGGTGACCTTCGGTAATCCAGAGGATGTCGCGCGGTATGGCGGAACCATCGTCAACCCGGAAACGATATCCGCTGAGGTTAATCTGACCTTCCATCTGAACAACGACGCGACCCTGAAATCCAATGAGTTCGAGGGGCTGGCGAATGTCGAGGATATTCGAGTCTATACGGGCGTCCGGGACGATCCTTTTATTTTTCCGCGTTTTTTTAATGTAAACGTGATCACGATGATCGTCAGTATCCCCCTGTCTTCGTTTCCGGAATCGCAGAAGACCTGGCTGTTATGGGGAACCAGCCGCGACGTGAAATCCGGTGATCAGATCGATCATGTCGGGCGTTCGAATCGCACGCAAGTGGGCCGCTTCGACATACTGAACACGGTCCCGCCCCACAAGCACGTCGAGACCTTGCGCGACGCCGCGAAAAGCCGCGAGGAAATCCAGAAATTCCTGCTGAACTGCCTGCCGCCGCTCGCGAGTTTGAATCAGCTCAGCGGATTGTTGATCCGGCATTACGATTATGTTCCGGATGTGATGATTTATACCAATGAATTGCCGGCCGGTTTCCCGAATGGCAGGCGTCTGACCGATGATGTCGCGTTGTTGACCTGCCTACAGGGTGATTGCCCGCTACAGGAGAACGCGTTCATCGACACCAAACAGTGGCCGCGTCAGATCATAAACGACAAACCCTTTTCGGACGATTTTCCTTATTTGGCCGAACCGTGGCCTTCGAGGCCGGCGCCGCCCGCTCCGTCGTGCTGGCCGTATATCCTGAAGTACTTAGTTCCGGTGCTCGTGGTCTTGGGCTTGCTGATCGGATTCGCGCTCTGGAAATGCTGTAAACACGGTAGCCGGCGTAAAGAGGCCTAGTAGAACGTTTCGACAAAAGGTTCACACTCGTTTCGACCAGAACACGTTGGATGTGCTGAGGCACGAAGCGCATCACGGGATGTGCCAACGCCCGACAAATCGGCACGGCCGCCCGCAGGGCGCCGGACATGGAAGTCCGGCATGAACCGCATCGAGCGCGACCGATGCGCCTCCTTCGTCGGCACATCCTACAACTATTGATGTTTATATATGTAGTCGTTTTAGCGGAACGATCTACTAGCTGTTAGCGGGGGCCGGTGGATCTAGTGGCTTTCCAGGGCCCGCAGCCGGGCAGCCAAGGCCTGGATCCGGGGATGCTCAAGCGAAGTTCGGGCGATCAATTCGAGGGCGGGTTTGGCCGCGGAGGGATTTTCCGCGGCCAGCGCCGCTTCGAGCAGAATCCGCATATCCTTGGGTTCGCGTTGCACCTTCCAGTTGGCTTGCGCCAAACGCAACGCGGGCTGTGGCTGGTTCAACAGAAATAAGCGAAAACGCGCTTCATCACCCTGATGCAGACTTTCCCCGCGCAGGCGGCTCACGGCAAAACGTTGTTCCAGTACTGACGCGAGTCCTGCTAAATCTTCGGAACCCAGTCGTTGTTTGGCCAGAGCAAGGCGCAATAACAACGGATCGACACGGGTTTGATCCCGGAGCAACGAAACGACCTCCCCTGCGCGATCCTGATCCAGCAAAAAATCCGCGTATACGCCGAGTAGATAAACATCCTCGCCGCGAAGTGCAATCGCCTGCTTGTAGAACCGGCCGGCGTCCTGATCTTGGTCGAGCTGGAACGACATGGTCCCGAGCAGCGTCAGAATCCAATAACGCTGGTCATCGGAGGGGCGGGGCGCATGCGCAAACGCATCGCGCAGCAAAACAAAACTCTCGGCCGCATGTCCGGTCAAGGAGCCGATTTGGCTCAGACAAGCCGCCGCGCTCAGCGGGTCATCGAGTTCCAGTAATGGCAGACAACTGCGCTGCGCTTCCGGATAGTCAGCCTGCACCAGCAGGATCGCGGCGCGCGCAAGCCACGCCCGGGCATTTGCGGGGTCTCGCTCCAGAACTTTGTTGAGATCCGCCAATGCGTCACTGAAGTCGTGGCGGAATTGCAGGATCGAAGCACGCAGCAACAGGATCTCCGTGGGCGGATCTTGCAGATTCCACCAGGGATTCAATACGCCCTGGGCATAACCGTAATAGCGCGGATCGGCCTGGGTTTTACCCGAGTTGACATAACCTTGCGCGAGCGCGATAGCCAGCGCGAGGTCGTGCGGATTTTGATCCAGCGTCGTGCGCATCGCGCGTAACCTGCGTTGCATGGGATCCTGGTTGGTCACCGGAAGCCGTTCGAGGACTTGCGCGTCACTCGCCGGGGTATACGGTTCAGCCCGGCATGGCGCGAATACGTTGGAGCCAAGGAAGATCGCAACGAGTCCAAATAGAGCTTTCATATGGCGATTGCCGGCTGAACGAAGCGACTCAGAACTCGATTCGGATATTCAGTCCGCGCTCGATCAACCAAAACAGGGCCAGCAGTGCGATCAACCCGGATCCAAGGCGCACTCCGAAAATAAGATACCCGCGTGAATGCCGTATCGCATAGCCAAGAGGCAAAAAAGCGCCGACAATCGCGAGCTGGCCGATTTCCACGCCCAGATTAAAGGCCACGAGCGCAAGCAACAGCATATTTTCCGGCAATCCGAGAGCCTCCAATACGTTGGCGAAACCGAGACCATGCACCAGTCCAAAACCGAATGCCACGGCCCAGCGCCGGTTGCGGATCACAGGATAGAGATTATTGCAGGCCGCGAACAGGACCGATGCGGCGATCGCCAATTCCACCCAGCGCGATGGGAACTCGATGAAGCCCAGAACGGCGAGGCTCAGGGTAATGGAATGAGCGAGAGTGAAGGCGGTCACGATTTTGGCCACTTCGATTCCGGCCGGGTAAAACCGCCTGACCGGCTGCCATCCCGCGCTACTGGAGCAGAACACCGAAGGCAACAACAGGCTGAATAAAAACAAAATATGATCATAGCCTAAAAAGATATGCCAGATGCCTTCGTTCATATACTGAAAAAACGCGCTCGCTTTGCGGACCTGATCCAATTGAACACGTTGCCTGCTTTGCTCCGGGCTCAAGACCGCCGTGTGCGTTTTACTTTTGTAATCTAATTGCAGCAGACCGCGGTGTTGCGGATCCAGTTCGAATAAAAGACCATAGCGGATATCAAGATGACTGGACGACTGCCCGCAGTCCGACCGGAACCACAATACCGCATAGCCGCCGTCGGAATGTTCATCCACTTGCAACAATCCCGGTTCGATTGGGCATGAAGAACCTCCGGACCGCAACTGTAAGCGCGAAAACGCATAGCCGGTTACTTCTTGTCGGCTGCTTCTCAATTCACCCCAGGTGATTGCGCCATCCTCGTTCGCATCGAGCCCGATCGCATATTCCAGATCGCGCAATGCAATATCCCACCGCCCCTCGATGTGCCCTGATTCGATCCGCAGCGTCAAATAGCTGTCGCTGGACTTATGCGCCGAGACCGGTATCGCAAAACAGGACAGGAATAATACGATCGACAGGCAAAGCCACCGATTACTCTTATGAGATTCGGTTTCCAATAAACGATTTAATTTTTGATTCTATGGTCTCATTTGCGGAAGCCAACCGAATTTCAATATGGCGACCTGGTCCGACAACGAATGCTTGTTTAGTATTCCAAATTTACGATGATTTCAAGTAGAATTAATGCCGAACGTCGCGTTTCTCCGCAATCTAAACGTGAAAACAGCGTTGGATTGCGGCGCCAATAACATGGAAATAAGGGAGTTTTTATTCAATGGTTGATTTTCTGCGTTCAACCCAGATTGCGTGCTATGCGAGTGCCATTAGCGTTTAAACGCGACGATTGTTCGCCGACTCAATGTTGAACTAAACCGCTGCGCGGCAGCTTTTCCCCTTCGCCTTCGGAGGTTTTCCCTTAACTAACGGTTTGTCGGACACTCCTCTCGACCGCTTCTGGTCGTGATTAGAGGAGAACGACAATGACACCGTTACGTCGCAAGATGATTGATGCCATGCAGTTGCGTGGTTTTTCGGTCCGGACCCACCGGAGTTATCTGGAAGCCGTGATCAAGCTGGCCGAGTATTATCATCGCTCGCCGGATCAATTGACGGGGGAAGAACTGCAAGGATTTTTTCTGTACCTGGCCAAGGATCGAGGCTTGTCCGGGGCAACCTGCCGGCTGTATTTGAATGCGATTCGGTTTTTGTAGGTGCACGTTTTGGGGCGCGATTCGTTCGGGGTGACCCTGGTGGTGCCGAAACGCGCGCAACGGATTCCGGAGTTATTGACCCGGGCCGAGGTCGGGCGGATTCTGTCGGCGTGCCCAAATTTCAAACACCGGATGTTGCTGATGACCTGCTACGGTTGTGG
>JBGTCG010000149.1:0-8645 GCA_041748915.1 Methylococcales bacterium | reverse complement strand
TCATGCGGACGGTCCACAATTACATCTTGACCGGCAAGGATGGCAAGACGCCGGCCGAACGCCTTGGACTAGCTCAGGCACCCCTGAACTACGAAGACATTATTTATTTTTCATCAACAGATTAAGTCAACGGCTTGGGGTACGCCGAGCAACGGATCGTCGCCTGAATTCGATGAAGTCAACGCGAGCAATACCGCGGCTGAGCAGGCCCAGCAGGTCGGCGAACACCACGATGGCTTGCGGTACTTTCCATTTCCGGCGGGCTCGGAGAGTTCCGATCACGGCCTGCTGGTAATAAACCACGAGTACATTGACCAGCAATACATTCACAATCCGCCTTTTGTCTTTGATGGCAGCACCCCGCGCACCGACGTGGACGGCGTGCGCAAGGAGATCAACTGCCATGGAATTTCAGTGCTCGAAATCGCCAAAAACAAAAGCGGTGAATGGTCGATCGTGGACTCGGGCTTTAACCACCGCATTACCGGCGCGACCGCCATGCTGCTGCGCGGACCCGCGGCCGGCAGTGATCTGTTGAAAACCAAATACTCGCCGGATGGAATGTTTTGCCGTGGTACGCTGCAAGACTGCGGCATGGGCTTTACGCCTTGGGGTACCTATCTCGCCTGTGAAGAAAACTGGAACGATTACTTTGTCAACAAGGATGCCGAACAGCCGCGCGAGCATAGCCGCTATGGAGTCGCGGATGAAGCGACCCGGTTCGGGTGGGACACAGCAGCCGGCAGCGTGGAAGAAGAAGACGATGAGTTCGCGCGCTTCAACGCCACGACCACCGGCGCCGACGCTACCGAGGATTATCGCAACGAACCCAACCAGTTCGGCTGGGTTATCGAGATTGATCCGTATGATCCGAGCGCCATCCCGGTCAAGCGCACAACCTTCGGACGTTTTGCGCACGAAGGCTGTTGGATAAGCAAAGTCGAGAAGGGCAAGCAGCTTGCATTCTACATGGGAGACGATGGGCGATTCGAATACATCTACAAGTTTGTTACCAACCAGACTTACCACCCCCGAACCGCGGGCGGCTTTCTGCTCGATGACGGCACGCTTTACGTCGCAAAATTCAACAACGATGGAACCGGCGAGTGGCTGGCGCTGGAGTTCGGCCAAAACGGGCTCGACGCGAATTCGGCTGAGCCATTCACCAATCAGGCAGACGTTCTGGTGAACACGCGACGCGCCGCGGATGTAGTCGGCGCAACTCCGATGGACCGGCCGGAGTGGGGCGCGGTACATCCCAACACTGGAGAGATCTACATGTGCCTGACCAACAACACAAGCCGCGGTAATGGCAAGATCGATTCGAACTTCGCCGAGCAGCAAGCGGGTCAAGACATCGGGCCCGACGCGCCCAACCCGCGTGCAACCAACGCTTACGGTCATATCATCCGCTGGCGCGAAGACGGCGACGATCCCGCCGCGACGGGTTTTATCTGGGACATCTTCGTCTTCGGTTCGCGCGCCGATCTGCCGGTTGAAGGCAATCTATCGGGCCTGACCGAGGACAATCAGTTCGCCAGCCCCGATGGTTTGTGGTTCGACCCGCGCGGCATCTTGTGGATCCAGAGTGACGACGGCAGCAATGTGCGCGAGGTCACCAACAATCAGATGCTCGCCGTGATCCCGCGCACGTTAGGGGAGGACGGCATTACCCCGGATAACCAGCACGAGCTGCGCCGATTCCTTGTGGGGCCGATCGAATGCGAGGTGACCGGCGTGCACATGACACCGGACAACCGCAGCATGTTTGTGAATATCCAGCACCCCGGCGAGGGTGGGGATCCAGCCAACCCCACCAGCACCTTCCCGGGCGGTCCCGGCACGCGGCCACGCTCGACGACCTTGGTAATCACACGAGAGAACGGCGGTATCATCGGAGGCTGACGCATTCGGGCGGGATGAGTAGGTCGGTGATTCAATTTTGAGGCGCAGTCGCGTTTAGATCGATAAGAACGTTAATCGGCCAAATAAAATCCAGCAAGTTCAGTGCGTATCGCCGCTCCATTTCCCGTAAGTGATTCAAGCCCAAATATCCTCAACCCAACTACCCGCAATGAGGCTGTCATGTTGATGGGTTATTTTCGACCGTCGAACACAAACAAAGGAGACGCCGCCATGAAATCGAACGTTGTACCCAATCCCTCGTTGCCGGCAGTTACACCGCGTTGTGGATCTCCGGGGTGTTCAGATACGGACCTCTCCGATGCTACGGTTAATTCTCCAATCTGTTAACGAGCGAAAGGGGGATTCCATGCCATCAAGAACAACTGTATCCATGATCGCTGCCGTGTTTGTCGCAACTCCGATGCTCGCGACGGTAGCAAACGCCGATGGAGTTAGCGATGGCCTGGGCCAGGAGCACTTGGAAAACAAGCACCGAAAGAATGGAAAGAATCACGCACAACTCGGTCCTCGTCCGTTCTATTTGGTGGAAAAAATGGAAAAGGGGAAGCTTAAGACCGCGCTTCAGCAATGTTCCGATGGCCCGTTTTACAAAACCGATTTCTCAATCGGCCACCGCGGCGCTGCCTTGCAGTTCCCCGAGCACACCAAGGAATCCTACCAGGCGGCCGCGCGCATGGGTGCCGGTATTCTGGAGTGTGATGTGACCTTCACCAAGGATCTGGCGCTCGTATGCCGCCACTCGCAGTGCGATCTCCATACCACCACAAACATCCTCACCACGCCGTTGGCCGCAAAGTGCTCCGTGCCCTTCCGCCCGGCCGAATTCGATCCGGGGAGCGGTGCGCTTACCAAAGCGGCGTCGGCCCAGTGCTGCACCAGCGACATCACCCGGGACGAGTTCAAGACGCTCTGCGGCAAGATGGATGCGCGCAACTCCAGTGCGATGACCCCGGCGGAGTTCCTCGGCGGCACCCCCAGCTTTCGCACCGATCTCTATGCTACCTGCGGCACCCTCCTCACTCATGCCGAGAGCATCGAGCTGTTCAAGGATTTGGATACCAAGATGACGCCAGAGCTCAAAGCCCCCGGCGTGCCTATGCCATTCAACGGTTTCTCACAGGATGATTACCGCCAGAAGCTGATTGATGAATACAAGGCGGCGGGTGTCAATGCGCGCAAAGTGTACGCTCAGTCCTTCAACCTCGATGACGTGCGCTACTGGATTGAGCACGAGCCACAATTCGGCAAGCAGGCGGTCTACCTCGACGACCGCTACGAGACCGTTCCCGGTTTCGATCCTAACATACCCTCGACCTGGGTGCCTGGCATGGAAGAGATCGTCACCGATCACGTGCAGATCATCGCGCCGCCCATGTGGGTGCTCCTAACGGTCGATAACAGCAGAATCGTGCCTTCCGAGTACGCCAAGGCGGCCAAGGCCGCAGGCCTCGATATCATTACCTGGACCACAGAACGTTCCGGGCGCATCGTCGAGGACGTGTTGATCGGCGGCGACACCTTCTACTATCAGTCAACACTCGATGCAATCAGCGATGACGGCGATATCCTGGTTACCCTCGATGTACTCGCGAAGGACGTTGGCATTCTGGGAATCTTCTCCGACTGGCCCGCCACGGTGACCTACTACGCGAATTGCATGCATCTCTAACTCGGGCCAGAAGAGACGTCAAATTGTTTCGACATTTGGCGCCGAGGGCAGAATGGCAGTTTGCGGGGGACAGAACTGACCCGCATTGACGCGATCGAGGGCACCACCGCCTCAAGGTGCTGGCTGAGGTTCCAGTTCCCGAAATCGGAAGAGAGCCCTCGCGAATCATTTAATTGGGATGTGTTTCTTGAGAGGGGGATTCCACGCTGCTTTCGCAAAGGTTGAGCTTTGGCGAAGCTTCCTTACCACGCACAAGCACTTGCGGATCGGACACCGTTTGGCGGTCCCCGCCGTTTTGGGATTCACCTTTAATTTGTTCTATAATTAACGAAAATGTTTTTGAACGAACGGGTAATACGGACAACATGGATTGCATCGTTTCTGCTATCCGGCGAATTGTGAAAATCCGAAATTAACCGCGGAATGCCGTAGCGAGAATTTCCGGGCCTCGGATGACCGCTTGCTCGCGGTGATGAAATGAAAAACAAGCCCTAAAGTCGCGATAGAATGTCAAAAGGCGGACAGAACACGTTATCAGTGCGCCGACTTTATTCTAACCAAAACTAGGTTTATACAATTGGGCACCTATTTAATTAGTTTAAATTAGATAATTATGCTATTTTTTTATTGAAATCCTATTTATTGCTTTTCGTCTAATAAAGGATCAAATTGTGAAAACGGTTATTCTTGCAGGTGGGTTTGGAACACGGATTAGTGAAGAGACTGGCGTCCGGCCTAAACCGATGGTTGAAATCGGCGGCATGCCTATTCTATGGCATATCATGAAAATGTATTCGGCGGACGGGTTTAACGATTTTATTATTTGTTGTGGCTTCAAGGGCCATATAATCAAGGACTTTTTTGCTAATTATAGTATATTCAGGAATGATTTAACCTTCAATATGAAGGATAATTCGTTTGAGGTGCTGAATAAAAGGGTTGAACCCTGGAACGTGACCCTGATCGACACCGGCCTTGATGTCATGACCGGCGGAAGGATTAAACGTATCCAGGAATACGTCGGGAATGAAACTTTTTTTCTGACTTACGGCGATGGTGTGTGCGATGTGAATTTCCATGCGTTATACGATTTTCATAAACAGCAAGGCGCTTATGCGACGCTGACGGCCGTGCAAATTCCCGGACGGTTCGGAGTTTTCAATATGGAACCGGACACCCTTAAGATCAACGCGTTCCGAGAAAAGCCCAAAAGCGATCATGATTCTGCTTGGGTCAACGGCGGCTTTTTTGTGCTTGAACCGGAAATATTCGATTATATCGAGAATGATACGACCGTTTGGGAACGTGAACCACTCGAAAATCTGGCCCGCGAAGGTCAACTTGCCGGCTATCAGCACGACGGGTTCTGGCAGAGCATGGATACCCTGCGTGACAAACATGTATTGGAAGAAATCTGGGCGTCATCGAATCCGCCTTGGCGGAAGTGGTAAATTGATTTTTAGGGTATGATTTTTAGTTTATATTGAAAGGTATGAAAATATTAATTGCTGGTAATTTGGGATACGTCGGTCCTGGCGTGGTTCGGGAATTCAGAAAATACTACCCGGATTCTGAATTGGTCGGGCTCGATACGGGTTATTTTTCAAAGCATGTGACAACCGACGGGATTGTTCCTGAATGCTTTCTCGACCAACAGATTTTTTGCGATATCAGGAAAGCGCCGGAGTCTTTGTTTGAAGGCGTTCAGACGGTCGTGAACCTCGCGGCCATTTCAAACGATCCGATTGGAAATAAATTTGAATCGCCGACGCTCGACATCAATTATAAAGCGGCCGTCGATATTGCCCGTAAAGCGAAACGGACGGGCGTTCGAAGCTATGTTTATGCTTCTAGCTGCAGCGTTTACGGCGCCGCGGAAGATGCTCCGCGGACTGAAAACTCGGCAGTAAATCCGTTGACCGCTTACGCAAAATCAAAGGTCTATACGGAAAACGCATTGGCCGATCTGGCGGATAAGAATTTCAATATAACTTGTCACCGGTTTGCGACGGCCTGCGGCATGAGCGACCGATTGCGGCTGGATCTGGTGTTGAACGATTTTGTAGCCTGCGCGATTACGTCCGGCGAAATCACCATACTCAGTGATGGATCACCCTGGAGGCCCTTAATAAATGTGTTGGATATGGCAACGGCAATACGCTGGTCCCACGACAGAGAGGTTGCAAACGGAGGCGAGTTCCTGATCGTCAATACGGGAAGCGATGAATGGAATTACCGTGTGATCGAATTAGCGGAAAAAATCAGGGAACTGTATCCGCAAGTAAAAGTTTCGGTAAACAAAAATGCAACGCCGGATAAGAGATCTTATCGGGTTGACTTTAATTTGTTTAAGAAGCTGGCTCCCAATTATCAGCCGGTATACGATTTGACTTCCTCGATCAAGGGCCTGTACGACGGCTTGATGCGGATGAATTTTAACGATCACGAGTTCAGGAATTCGCATTATATGAGGCTGCATGTGGTTACGGATCTCGTGCGGAAAAATATAATCAATCATGAACTCTATGTGAATCAGTGAATAATTAGTAAAGGCCATCGAAACCACCTGAATCAAATTTCACGGCTTATAGTATGAAATGCAGACATTGCACCGCTGAACTCAAACACGTTTTTGCCGATCTGGCATTTTCGCCTGTGTCAAACGCGATGCTGAGCCCGGAAAAACTGAACGAACCCGAATTGTATTATCCGTTAAAGATATATACCTGTCATAACTGCTGGCTCGTTCAGGTAGACGAGATCCAAAAAGCCGATAAAATTTTTGACGAGGAATATACCTACTTTTCTTCCTTTTCATCATCCTGGCTCGACCACGCCAAAAACTATACGCAAATGATGATCGACCGGTTTGGATTCGATAGTCATAGTCAGGTGATCGAGATTGCTTCAAACGATGGATATTTGCTGCAGTATTTCGCCATTGCGGGTGTTCCTGTTCTCGGTATCGACCCCACCGCGAACACGGCCCGTGAAGCGAAAAAAAAAGGAGTCGAGACAATCGTTGATTTTTTCGGTTCACGTTTTGCCGACGAGAAACTCGCGGGCAAAGGAATTAAGGCAGATTTACTGCTTGGAAACAACGTGTTAGCCCACGTCCCGGATATCAATGACTTCGTGAAAGGGATGAAAATTGCGCTGAATGAAGGCGGGGTCATCACCATGGAGTTCCCGCATCTATTGAGACTGATTCATGAAAATCAGTTTGATACGATATACCATGAACATTTTTCGTATTTATCCTTTTTTGTGGTTAAGCGGATCTTTGAATCACAGGGATTGGAAATGTTCGACGTAGAAGAAATTCCGACGCATGGCGGATCGCTTCGGATTTATGCGAAACACAAGGAAGACAATACAAAAATTATTAGTTCTTCCGTTGAAGGACTCCTACAAAAGGAGCTCAAGGCAGGAATCAATGCCTTGGAGTTGTATAGCGGTTTTCAGAAAACAATCGACGAAATAAAGTACGCTGCCCTGGAATACCTGATCAAGCAACGGAGGGACGGTAAAAGCGTCGTCGGTTACGGGGCTGCCGCAAAAGGTAACACCTTATTGAATTATTGCGGTATTAAAGGGACTGACTTAATCAGTTTTGTCGTCGACGCGTCGCCTTATAAACAGAATAAATATCTGCCCGGTAGCCATATTCCGGTTTACGGCAACGAGGCCATCAACAAACTCAAACCCGATATTGTCCTGATTTTACCCTGGAACCTTAAAAAGGAAATCAGCGCTCAATTGGGCTATATTCGAGAATGGGGTGGTAAATTCGCGATTTTTATTCCGGAAACGACGGAATTTTAACGGAATTAATTGACTATCCGATATACTTCGACACCGTTTGGTGACACACCGCATAAATCCATATTGGATTTTTTAAGCGGCCGGTAGTCCCAAATCTCATTGGGTGCTACCGTATTAAATCGAACGCTGACACAGCGTTCGATTTTGGAGCGCATGCATACCCTGATTAAGTCATCGATTCCTTAGCCATCATTGATGAATTCGACGTGTCCCATAGAGCATAGGGATCGCTTGGATTCTTGATTTATTGCGATCTAGAAGCTATCGGGGCGGTTTTCCCCGGTTCCACGCGCCAATCCCTAGCAATCGCTCGGGGCTAAATGCAGGGCAATGATTTCTGATCGGTAACCGAATTTACAAACGCATTCGCCTCGACAATCGATTTCTCCATCGCGGTGATCAGAGACGCGATGTCGACAGCAATCGCTCTGAGTTCGTGATGCAACGACGCTATCGCCTGCGCATTCAGGCTGTGATTCAGGAATAATACCTGATCCTTGAACGCGGCAAGCACCGGGTGGATTTTCGAATCGGCTCTATGCATTGCGCGGATCAGCCGGTTATAATGCTTTCGGGCCAGTTTAAGCTGATTGCGGCTGTTGCTGCGTAATTGGGGGCTGGTATACTGACCCAATTCCTGCTGCCATTCATCGAACAGTTCTAGACTCACTTCTTCGACCGCGCGTATGCGTTCGGAAACGTTCGCGGCGCGATCCTGACTCAGGTCGAACTCGTGTTTTAACTGGAGATAGTACTCTTTCAGATCGCCTCCCGCGAAATCGGTTACGGCGGTAAATTTCTCCAGAGCAGAAACAAATTGAGTTTTTGCCGACTCCAGGCTATCTCTAGCCTTAACCACGCGGTAAACAACGACTTCTCTTTTCGGGTAACCCCAGGAATTCAGGCTCTTACGATAAACCTTCCGGCAATATTGAAGAATTGTCCCGGCCGTTGCCGAGAAAACGCCAACCAACGATTGATCTGAATTTTTAGATCGTTTCAACGGAAATCATTTACGGAAAATGGATCTGGCGCTGAATTGTATCGCGCGCGATGCGATTGTAAAAGAGATGGCGAGGTCATGATCAGGGCAATCGGGCTTAAAAAGGCTTGCAAATAGAAACAAGATGAGGTATTAGGCATATCTTTTTGATTCCTATGATAGCTACACCGACAGCCTCAATTATTCATCATTTTTCATCGATCCAGGATCCCAGAGTAGATC
>JBGTCG010000148.1:0-20839 GCA_041748915.1 Methylococcales bacterium | reverse complement strand
CGGGTTAGGCGCGCATCCAATAAACTGGACTTTTTATCGCTGGGCTTGATGCGCGCCGTAACCCGACACGAAGAGGGTTCGTTTGAAGTCTGTGTCGGGTTACGGCGCGCGGTTTGTGGAAGAGTTTGGACAAGGTTAATGCGGAGCGCGCCTAACCCGACCTACGATTGGACGCAGGTCTCTGTTCAAAATGAGAATTGCTGTTCAGTGCCGGAAAGACAGTAACCGATTCGTGGAATCGCTGGTCAGAACCGTTACCACGGATCGAAATTTGGCAATCAATGGGCTTCGGAAATTTTTCGATTATTGATTGAACTCACCTATTACCCGATCAGGGAACAGCCGAAACAATGATATCAAACGTTGATAAACCAGAACGGCCTGTGCTGGAATGCACGCAAAATATTCCTACAGAAAGTAGACTAAGCTGGGAAGATCATGCGGACTGTTCCTCACGCCCTGTATAAAAATTATCGCTTGATCCCGCGCCTTATCGGTCGGATTATGCCCGCAGCTTTTCCTCAAGGTCCAATTCCTTGATCTTGCGTGTCAAGGTGTTTCTGCCGTAGCCTAACAAGCGGGCCGCTTCCTGTCTCCGTCCGCCGGTGAAATGCAGTGCGGTCTTGATCACCGTGGTTTCGAAATTCATGATCGCTTGCTTGGCGATTCCGGAGTCGCCGTTCGAAAGTCTGCGTTCCACCCAGTTTTTCAGCGAGATCTGCCAGTCATCATTTTCGGGAAGCGGCGCGGCGGACAGATTCATCAGCTCAGGAGGCAAATCATCCAGGTGGATTTCCTGTCCGGAAGCCATGACCGCGAGCCAACGGCAGGTATTTTCAAGCTGCCGGACATTTCCAGGCCAATCCAGTTGGCATAGATACCTTTGCACTTCCGGCAGCAGGGTCTTCGGTTCCACTTTGAGTTCCAGGGTGACCTGCTTCATGAAGTGGGACAGTAACAACGGGATGTCCTGACGCCGTTCCCGAAGTGCCGGAATATGCAGTCGAATCACGTTCAAGCGGTGAAACAGGTCTTCTCTGAATTTGCCTAATTTTACGAGTTCGTCCAGATTCTGGTGGGTCGCCGCAATGATGCGGACATCGACCTTGATCGGCGTGTGTCCTCCGACCGGGTAGAATTCGCCGTCGGCCAGCACCCTGAGCAGCCGGGTCTGCAATTCGGCCGGCATATCTCCGATTTCATCGAGAAACAACGTACCGCTGTTCGCTTGTTCGAAGCGACCGGCGCGCCGGTTCTGGGCACCGGTGAACGCGCCTTTTTCATGGCCAAAAAGTTCCGATTCGAGCAAATCCCGGGGAATTGCGGCCATGTTCAGCGCGATAAAAGGATTTGCGGCGCGCGGGCTGTGGCGGTGCAAGGCTTTTGCGACCAGTTCCTTTCCAGTCCCGGATTCCCCGTTGATCAATACGGTAATATGGGACCTCGCAAGCCTTCCGATCGCGCGGAACACTTCCTGCATGGACGGAGCTTCCCCAATGATCTCGGGAGTGGAACCGGCCCGCTGTTCAGCCATTTCGCCGTCCGCGGTGGTATGGCTCCGGGTCTGGGCGCCGGCGCGCCGGACCAGATCGACGGCTTCATTCAAGTCAAACGGCTTCGGCAAATATTCAAAGGCGCCACCATGGAAGGCCGAAACCGCGCTTTCCAGGTCGGAATGCGCCGTCATGATGATTACCGGAAGATCGGGATACACCGACTGCAATCGGCTCATCAGGTCCAGGCCGTTGATGCCGGGCATCCGAACGTCGGATACCACGACGTCGGGGACGTCGTGTTCCAAAGCTTTTAATAACTCCGCCGCGCTCGAAAAGCAGCGCACGGCCATTCCCGATTTCTGCAGCGCTTTCTCCAGCACCCATCTCATTGATCGGTCATCATCGACGATCCAAACGCGATAGCTATTATTCATTTCCGTTTCCCAATGGCAAGAATATCGAAAAAACAGTATGTCCCGGTGAACTCGCGCATTCGATCAGGCCTCCATGCTGATTAACCAGCGATTGCGCGATGGACAGGCCGAGTCCGGTGCCTTCCGCCCTTTCCGTGACAAGCGGATAAAATATCTGTCCGATAATGTCCTTGGGAATTCCGGGGCCCGAGTCTACGATATCGATTTTTACGGTCAGTTTGTGGCGACATGCGCCGATCGTCACGTGCCGGCAAACCCGCGTTCTGAGCCTAATTTCGCCCTGATTTCCGATTGCCTGCGCGGCGTTTCGAACGATGTTCAAAATTGCCTGGATCAGTTGGTCCGGATCGCAATTTAAATCGGGAATGCTCGGATCGTAGTCCCGCTCGATCGTGACGCCCTTGGGAACTTCGGCCTGCACCAACTGCCGGACGCGCTCGAGAATCTTGTGAATATTCGACCGGCTTTTTCGAGGAGGCTTATTCGGGCCGACAATCCGGTCCAGCAATTCCTGTAACCGGTCGGATTCGTCGATAATGACACGGGTATATTCATCGTATTTGCCGTTAAGTTCCTGGTCAAGCAGTTGGGCTGCTCCCCGAATTCCGCCGAGCGGATTCTTGACTTCGTGGGCAAGACCGCGCAACAGCAATCGCGAGGCATGTTGTTGCGACAATTGTTGTTCTTCACGTGAAATCCGAATGTGCCGGTCGAGTTGATGGATTTCGACTAAAAGCGATGTGCATTCGTGCCCTTCAAACAGCGGCGTGAAAAAAATATTCACGGTTATCTGGGTATCGTTAAGCTCAACCACGATGTCCCGCTGGGCGAATGAAACACCACTTTCCATGCAGCGACAAAAATCGTTTTCGACGTCGATGTCCGGGCATTTGAACACCTCCGTAACCGACAAATCCAGAAAATGGCGCGAACTTCCGCCCAGCAATTGTTCTCCGGCGTAATTCACGTAATTCAGCCGCATCCGATCATCGAACAAGAACACCGCGTCGGTAAGACTGTCCAGTATCTGCCGGTAATCTGCCGGTTCCTTATTGAACATGAAAGAGAATAAGCAATTTATGGGCCAATGTATTGAACGCGACCGATTGGTCACGACAGATCAATTCGGCCGGATTATTTTAGTGCGCATTGATCCACTGCGGGAAGGCCCTTGGGGGCATGCGCCAAGCTGTTAATAAATCAATGAAACCGGCTTGTAGAAATGCCGTGGAGGAAAAGCAGCCTCGATATTTCGGCTTCTTTGATCGACGCGAAAACTACTCGATTGGAACGATGCGGCAGGAGGAAGGAACGCCCCATTCTGGGGCGTTCGATCAGCGTTAATGGGAATCAGAGACTGTAGTACATATCGAACTCGACCGGATGCGTGCTCATCCGTAATCGGGTGACTTCTTCCATCTTGAGTGCGATGTAAGCATCGATCGTGTCGTCGGAAAACACGCCTCCGGCTTTCAGGAATTCACGATCGTCGCTGAGTGCCTGCAGTGCCTGGTCGAATGAAAAACACACCTGGGGAATATGTTTCTCTTCTTCGGGCGGAAGGTCATAGAGGTCCTTGTCCACCGGCTCACCCGGATGGATCTTGTTCTGTATTCCGTCCAGCCCCGCCATCAGCATGGCCGCAAATGCAAAGTAGGGATTGCAGGTCGAATCCGGGAAGCGGACTTCGATGCGCCGTCCCTTTGGACTGGAGACAAACGGAATCCGGATCGATGCGGAACGGTTACGTACCGAGTAAGCCAGATTGATCGGGGCCTCAAAGCCAGGAACCAATCGTTTATAGCTATTCGTGGATGCGTTGGTCAATCCGTTCAGTGCCCAAGCGTGTTTGATGATGCCGCCGATATAATACAACGCAGTTTCCGAAAGTCCGCCATAGAGATCGCCGGCGAACAGGTTGTTTCCGTCTTTTGCCAGCGACTGGTGAACGTGCATCCCGTTACCGTTGTCCCCGACCAGTGGTTTCGGCATGAAGGTGGCCGTCTTCCCGAAGCCGTGCGCAACGTTGGCGATCACGTACTTGAGTATCAGCACTTCGTCTGCCTTCTTGACCAGGGTGTTGAACAGCACGCCGATTTCACCCTGACCCGCAGTGGCCACTTCATGATGATGAACTTCGGTCTTAAGCCCCATTTCTTCGAGAGTCAGGCACATTGCGGAACGCAGGTCCTGCAACGAATCAACCGGGGGAACCGGGAAGTAGCCGCCTTTCACTCCCGGACGATGTCCGATATTGCCGTCTTCGTATACCCGCTCCGAGTTCCAGCTGGATTCCTCGGAATCGACTTTGTAGAATGCGCCCTGTATGCTCGCGGACCAGCGCACATCGTCAAAAATGAAGAATTCGTTTTCCGGGCCGAAATAAGCGGTGTCGGCGATTCCCGTGGAACGCATGTAAGCTTCCGCGCGTTTCGCGATGGAACGAGGATCCCTTTCATATCCCTGCATGGTGGTCGGCTCAACGATATCGCAACGCAAAATCAGCGTCTTATCGTCGAAGAAAGGGTCGAGAACGGCCGTAGACGGGTCCGGCATCAGAATCATGTCGGATTCATTAATCCCTTTCCATCCGGCGATCGACGAACCGTCGAACATTTTACCTTCTTCGAAAAGATCTTCGTTCACGGTGTGCGAGGGTACGGTCACATGCTGTTCCTTTCCCTTGGTGTCCGCGAACCGATAGTCGACAAATTTAACGTCTTGCTCTTTAATAAAGTTGAGAATTTCTTCAGGTGACATTCAAGCCTCCTCCATATTTTTCTAATAGTAAATTAAACAAAAGCAACTCTTAAGCAATTTTTACACCTGACCCGGAACCGGTATATCGCGCAGAATCCGCCGCTTTTAGTTGCCCCAAACGCGCGTGGCGCACTCGATCGGTGCTGCTGCCCAATCGTAGTGCGTGGATCTCAATCCGAGTCTGCAAGAACGCCCGATATTAACGCACACAAGAGACCGAAGACAAACTAAAACATAAAATTACGATCGCTGTCCAGCCTCTGCCAGGCAACGACTCAGACGCCGCAAAACTTCGTCTTCGCGACAAGTTAGCGATCGAAGCCGGGGGCGACGCCGATTTCCAGCGTAAACCTATATTGTTCATCATCATTGTCGCACTCGACGACGCGGTGACCATTGATCCGGCACCACGCGGGAATATCGTGAACGGTTCCTGGATCGGTACAGACCACTTCGAGGAGTTCGCCCGCCCGCATGGTTTTGATCCGGTCCTGAACGCGAATGACCGGAAGCGGGCAGAGCAAATAGCGGGCGTTCAGGATTTCCATGAGTTATATATGCCAGTCATCCGGAATGTCATGACTCGGAATCGGCGACACCGACAGATTCTCGGTGACCCCGTTGTGAACTACGGCTATTTCAACCTGTTCGGCATCACGCCCCTGGCTGTAGCGGGCGGTCAGCCGGGCGGCCAGCACTAGATCATCCGCTCCAGGCGTGCCGTCGATCAGCACCAGCGGGCCTCGATGGCTGATGGTATGCATATAAATAAAGGATTTCTTGTAACCTTGCAGAAACCGCACTTCGCCTTCTTCGCGCGCAATGATCATCTTGAAGTTCGGGCGAGGCCGTAGATGGCGTCCGACCTTGAGCAGCATAATATCGTCGAGTTCATAGTCGCGTCTTCCGCGCGCGTTCCATAAATCCGCAAGCTTGCCGGAATAGTTTTGATCGGTCAAAAAGCAACAGCCGCCGGCCGGCTGGGCATACTCTTCAATGCCCAGTTGTTCGGCCAGGGCGATCTGCGGCTTGCGGTTACGCCCGCTGAAATCATAGAGCTGATCGCGTTGGACCCAGCCTTCCCGTTCCGGCAGGGTCGACGGCAGGTTCTTTGCGCAAAGCGGCCGCAACAAGCGATCGTTGGCTCCGGACTCACGCGCAACCACGGGCATGGTATCCTTCCTTTGCGACATCGGTCGTTGTCCGATCACTTCACCGGTCACGATAAAGTCGAAATGATTCTGCGCAATCCATTCGCGGGCTTTTCCGACCATGAATATTTTGCAGTCCAGACAGGGATTCAGATTCGCGCCGTAACCATGCTTGGGATTAAGTACGACGTCTTTGTATTCGTCGATGATATCGATGATGTGCAGCCTGATCCCAAGCTGTTCTGCAACCCAGAGCGCATTGTTTCGCTTGGGTTTGGTCCGATCTTTTTTGCGGATCGCATGGGTGTGGCCCTCGACGCAGAATCCGGTGAAAAAATTAATTCCTTCGACATGCACTCCTTGCTGCTGCACGACTCTGGCGGCCAGCATGGAATCGAGCCCGCCTGAGATCAGGGCCACTGCTTTGGGTTTTTCCTGCATGATTGCGGCTCATTGGCTTTGAATCGGCCCATTATACGATATAATTACCGGCTTTTGATTGATTACCGGGTTAAAACAAGGGGCCATGGCGAATCCTCCCAGCACCATCCATGATCTGTCCACCTTCCAGGGGCTCGTGCAGACTCTCCAGGATTACTGGGCGAGGCAAGGTTGTGTCTTGCTTCAACCCCTGGATAATGAGGTCGGTGCGGGAACTTTTCATCCGGCCACGTTTCTGCGCGCGATCGGTCCGGAGCCGTGGTATACGGCTTATGTGCAACCGTGCAGACGGCCTGCCGACGGCCGATACGGCGAGAATCCGAACCGTTTGCAGCACTATTACCAGTTTCAGGTCCTGTTAAAGCCCTCACCGCTGGATTTGCAGTCGCTCTATCTGGGTTCACTGAAATTCCTCGGACTGGATCTGACCGAACATGACATCCGGTTCGTCGAGGACAACTGGGAGTCGCCGACCCTGGGCGCCTGGGGCCTCGGCTGGGAAGTCTGGCTAAATGGCATGGAAATCACCCAGTTTACCTATTTTCAGCAGGTCGGCGGACTTGACTGCAAACCGGTTACCGGCGAATTAACGTATGGTCTTGAGCGGATCGCGATGTATCTTCAAGGAGTCGAAAGCATATTCGACCTGGTCTGGACCCGAGGTGATCGCGGAATCGTAACCTACGGCGACGTGTTCCACCAGAATGAAGTCGAAATGTCCGCCTATAACTTTGAATACGCGAACGTAGACTTCCTGCTGGTCGTGTTCGACACCTGCGAATCCGAATGCAACAACCTGGTTTCCAGGGAACTGCCATTGCCCGCCTATGAAATGGTTTTGAAAGCCTCGCACGCGTTCAATCTGCTCGAGTCCCGGCACGCGATCTCGGTGACCGAGCGGCAGAGCTATATTCTTCGCGTGCGCAACATGGCCCGAGCGGTTGCGGAAAACTACTCCGCAAGACGCGCGAGCCTTGGTTTTCCGCTGCTCGAGAATCCGGGACAACCAAGCCATGGATAATCCGCGCGACCTGCTCTTCGAACTCGGCACCGAAGAACTTCCGCCGAAATCGCTACGCGGTCTGCGGGATGCGTTGAGTGACCATTTTACCGATCTCCTGCAGCAGAACCACCTCGGCTTCGATGCGATCCGCGCGTTTGCAACCCCGCGCCGATTGGCGCTGCTGGTGTCGGGGCTTGCGGCCTGCCAGCCGGATACCTTGCGCGAACGCAAAGGTCCCGCGCTTTCCGCGGCGTTCAATCGAGACGGCCTTCCCACCCAAGCCGCGCTAGGATTTGCGCGCGGTTGCGGAGTCATGGTCGACCAGCTTGAGAGGGAAGTGAATGACCAGGGAGAATGGCTGTATTTCCGACAAACGGTTCGCGGGGTCCGCAGCGATACCTTGATTCCAGGTCTCGTGACTGAAGCCCTGGCCCGGCTGCCGATCGCGAAACGGATGCGCTGGGGGACCGGATCAATCGAATTCGTACGGCCGGTGCACTGGTCGGTATTGATGTATGGCGGCACGGTCATACCGGCCGGGATTCTCGGAACCACGGCGGGGCGCCTGACCTACGGCCACCGTTTTCATGCTCCGGATGCTATCCGGATCGGGCAACCTTCAGTATATGCCGAATTGCTTCGTACCCGCGGCTGGGTAATTGCGGACTTCGAAACGCGGCGCGATAACATCCGTTCCCAGGTCGAAGAGACGGCCCGGAGATTGGCAGCGGTGGCATTGATCGATGACGAATTGCTCGATGAAATCACGTCCCTTGTCGAATGGCCGGTTGCCTTCAGCGGGAGTTTCGATCCGCGTTTCCTGGAACTTCCATCCGAAGTCTTGATCACCACGATGCAGGCAAACCAGAAATATTTTCCATTGCGCACGGAATCAGGGCAAGTTTATCCGGGCTTTATTGCCGTGAGCAATATCGAAAGCAGCCGCCCGGATTCGATCCGGAAGGGGAACGAACGAGTCATTCGGCCGCGCCTTTCCGACGCCGAGTTTTTCTGGAACCAGGACCGAAAAAGCACGCTGGAACAAAGAATTCCTTTGCTCCAGGAAATTATCTTTCAGAAACAACTCGGAAGCCTTTATGACAAATCCCGTCGCGTGATGCAGCTCGCGGAGACAATTGCCGGCCGCCTCGGCACTGACCCGGAATTGGCCGTACGGGCCGCGATGCTCGCGAAGGCGGATCTACTGACCGCAATGGTCGGTGAATTCCCTTCTTTGCAGGGTATTATGGGACGCTACTATGCGCAGATGGACGGGGAACCCGAGGAAGTGGCCCGCGCAATCGAAGAGCAATACCTGCCGAAGCAGGCCGGAGGTCCCTTACCCGAAACGAGAACCGGCCAGATCCTCTCGGTTGCGGAAAAGCTGGATTCGCTGGCTGGAATTTTCAGTACCGGCATGGTCCCGAGCGGCGACAAGGATCCTTATGCGTTGAGGCGTGCGGCGTTGGGGCTGCTCCGGATTTTGATCGAAAAGCGGTTGGACCTGGATCTGGTTAAACTCCTGGCATTCGCGTCGGATCTGTTGCCGGAATCCATTCGAAATCGCAACGCTCGCGACGAGGTGTACGCGTTTATTCTCGATCGGCTGCGCGGCTATTGCCTCGAACGGGGGTTTAAAGCCGATGAATTCGAAGCGGTTCTTGCGGTTAATCCAAGCCGGCCGCTGGATTTTGAAAAGCGGCTGCAGGCGACTGCGGGCTTTCGTGCGCTGGCGGCTGCTGAAAGTCTCGCGTCCGCGAATAAGCGAATTCGCAACATTCTGCGAAAATCCGAGATTGACGTATCTGCGGAGGTGAATCCGGAACACTTTCGATGTTCCGAAGAAAAAGATCTTTTTGAAGCTACGGCGGGGGTAGCGGATACGATTGCGCCCATGCTGGCACACGATGATTATACCGCTGCGTTGACAGAACTTTCGGAATTAAAGGAAAAAGTCGATAACTTTTTTGATCATGTCATGGTCATGGCCGACGATCCAGTGGTCCGGAATAACCGGCTGGCGATGCTGGCATCAATTCAATCACTGTTCCTGCGGATCGCCGATATTTCCAAGCTGCAATAGCCGAGGACCGGGCGCCACAACACGATTGTAAATCTCCAGTGACGATGACGAGACCAAAATTCGTAATGCTGGACCGGGACGGCGTAATTAATCTGGATTCGGACGATTACATCAAAAATCCGGACGAATGGCGCCCGATTCCGGGAAGCCTCGAGGCAATCGCGGAACTGTCACGGGCGGGCTACCGCGTGGTTGTCATTACCAATCAGTCCGGGGTTACCAGAGGATTATTGAATCTTGACACGCTGGCCGAAATTCATAGCAAAATGCACTTCTGCGTCAACCGCTGCGGCGGAACGATCGAAGCCGTCTATTTCTGCCCGCATGCGCCGGACGATCGTTGTGATTGTAGAAAACCTCTGCCCGGCTTGTTGAAACGATTCGCGAGCGATTATCGGATCAGCCTCGAGAATGTCCCGTTTATCGGCGACTCGTACCGGGATATCCGGGCCGGAGTCGCCGCGGGAGCCCGTCCGTTGCTGGTCAAAACCGGCAATGGCCGGATCACACTGGCGGCCCATCCCGAAACCACGGTACCTGTATTCGAGAACCTCTATGACGCAGCCCAATTTATTCTATCCGGGCGGTAACGCGGCGCTTTATATTCGTTCGGCCGCGTTCTTTCTCGCAATGGCCTTGTTGACAATCCTGATTGCGCCGCTCATGGTACTGGCCTTTCCACTGCCTTTTAACGTCCGTTACGGCATCGCCCAGATTTGGGTTACCTGTGTCCTCTGGTTGCTGAAGGCGATCTGCGGAATCGACCATCGGATCCAGGGATGCGATAATATTCCTGCGGGAAACGCGATTGTATTCAGCAAACATCAGTCGGCCTGGGAAACCATCGCCTTACAGAAAATATTTCCAGCTCAGGTTTTCATCGTCAAACGGGAACTGCTCCGGCTGCCGTTTTTCGGCTGGGCGCTCGCCACCTGCGATCCGATTGCAATCGATCGCAAGGCCGGCAAAACTGCGTTGCGCCAAGTTGTCGATCAGGGCCTGCAGCGGCTTAAAAGCGGCCGTTGGGTCGTGATTTTTCCGGAAGGGACACGGATGAAACCGGGCATGATCGGCCGCTATGGCGCGGGCGGAAGCGTTCTCGCGCATCGATCCGGCTATCCTGTTGTTCCGGTAGCCCACAACGCGGGCCGAATCTGGCCTCGTAACGGCTTTTTGAAGTATCCGGGTACGGTTCAAGTGCGGATCGGCAAACCGATTTCTCCGGAAAATCTGAGCGCGAATGAAATCAATCAAGCCGCGCAAGACTGGATCGAGCAGCAGATGACAGAAATCTGCGGTTGAACGCGAATTTCGGTCCCGAAACTCGATTCCGGAAATAACGGCATAGCGCCGCATTACGCCGCATTAGAAAAAGGTCTTATCCGAGTGAATAACGATAAACAGAAAGCCCTGAGTTATAAAGATGCCGGCGTCGATATCGAGGCCGGCGACCGTCTCGTGGAACGGATTAAAGCAACCGCGGCCGGGACCCGAATACCCGGGGTTCTCGGCGGCCTGGGCGGATTCGGATCATTATTCGAAATACCGCTCGACCGTTACCGCCGGCCGGTGCTGGTATCGGGCGCCGACGGGGTCGGCACCAAGCTCAAACTGGCTTTTGAATTGGGCCGGCATGACACCGTGGGAATCGACCTGGTCGCCATGTGTATCAACGATATCCTGGTGCTGGGCGCCGAGCCTTTGTATTTTCTTGATTATTTTGCGACCGGCGAGTTGGATGTCGAGGTCGCGGCCGAAGTCATCGGAGGGGTCGGCAAAGGTTGCGAACTCGCGGGCGCCGCCCTGGCCGGCGGGGAAACCGCCGAGATGCCGGGCATGTACCCGGACGGTGAATACGACCTCGCCGGATTTTGCGTCGGCATTGTCGAAAAGCACAAAATCATTGACGGCAGCCGGATCGCATCCGGCGATAAGCTCGTCGGGATCGCGTCCTCCGGGCCGCATTCCAACGGTTATTCATTGATCCGGAAGATCCTGGAGCGCGAAAATTCACCGCTGGGCCAGATTCTGGCCGGCCGGTCACTGGCGGAGCATCTGATCGAACCGACACGGATCTATGCGCAATCGATCAAGCACCTGTTGCAGTTCGTGGATGTGCATGGCTTCGCGCACATTACCGGCGGCGGGATCACCGAAAATTTGCCGAGAGTCCTCCCGGACTTCAAATCGGCGGTGATTGACCGCCGAAACTGGCCAATTCCGCCCGTCTTTTCCTGGCTTCAGGAGAAGGGCGGAATCGATGATCGGGAAATGCTCCGAACCTTCAACTGCGGGATCGGAATGATCGCCTGCGTCGCCGCGGAGGACGCAGCCGACACGATCCGCTGTCTGCAAGAGTCCGGAGAGACCGTGTATCGGATCGGGTCGATCGTCGATTCGGACGAAAAATCGGCCGCGGTCGAATTTCAGACCTCGGCGTAGGCCAATTTCCGACCGATCCGCCGACCTTGTTTGTTCAGTCCTCGAGCTGCTGGATTCCGTCGAGAAACCAGGTCGGGTGAGAACTGTTCGCAGGCCGGATGAAATGCCAGATCTCCCGGACCTGTACGGGCCGCTCCGCCGCGGATTCGCGCAAAATCGAATCGAACACGACGGTCGCCTCGATTTGCCGGTCCGTTTCGCGCACGTCCAGTAATTCGGCATCGAGCTTCAGGATGTCGGTTTCGTTCACGGAATCGCGCTGATCAATTTGATCCTTGATCTCGGCAAAAACATCATCCGTGGTTAAGCCGCGAATCTCGCTCAGATCTCCACGGTCCCACGCGTTCTGCAGTTGCCGGTAGGCGTTCTTCGCCCCGCTCAGAAAAGCCGCCTGGTCGAAGCCCTCGGGTACCGGAACTGAATCGAAATCCGCATCCTGGGACGCCGGATCACCTCCATTCGAACCGGCCCGACCTTTCTTGAATAACAGGTCGGTTTCTAATGGCTGCGGATCTGCGGTACGATCGGATTGAAACCCGGGCTGCCGGTGAAGTCCGCCCGCGTCTTCGTAGCCCCCAGTAGACGTGCGGAAACTGGGCGCAGGTCTCGATCGGGCCGCGAAGAGCCTGTAAAGCAAGACGGCGACCGCGCCGAAAATCACGATATCGAAAAAATTAATGTTTTCAAATGCCCCGCCGAATAACAGGGAACCGAGCAACCCGCCCAACGCGAGTCCACCGAGCATGCCCATCAGACCACCGCGGCGGGAAAGAGAATTTTTGAGCGACTGATTCTGCGCCGCGGCCTGCTGTTGCGAAAGGGTTTGCCGGGGCGCGGCCGAACGCCGGAAAGGCGTGCTGTAGGAAGGCTTGCTTCCAAACGACCGGCCGCCGCCAAAACGCTTGGCGTCGGCATCCGGAATGCTTACGAGGATGATCATGGCAGCCAAGGTCGCAACGACAAGGTTTGCAATTAGTTTCATGTTTTACCTGTACTCCTTCAACAAATTGGTTATTCTACCGCCGTAATCACCACACGTGAAAGACTTTAATTTCAGCGAAGGACCCGACCCGGTGTCGGCTCCGAACATCGATGCGATCGGCGTGTCGGGTCGAATCATCACATTAAGTCCGCGAAAACTACTCGATATTCTGCACTTGTTCCCGCATTTGTTCGATCAATACCTTCATGGCCACGCACGCCTGAGTCGTTACCTGGTCCAGCGATTTGGACCCCAGCGTATTGGCTTCCCGGTTCATTTCCTGAAGTAAAAAATCGAGCCGCCGGCCCGCGATATCCTCGTGCCGGAGCACGCGCCCGACTTCGACGATATGGCCGGAGAGGCGTTCGATTTCCTCATCGATGTCCATTTTCTGCAACAAAAAAACGATTTCCTGCTCAAACCGGACCGGGTCCACCTGCGCCGAAATTTCCGCGAGTCTGGTGTGCAGCTTGGCTCGTAACCTTTCGGTAATTTCAGGCAAACGCAATCGAACCAATCGAACCTGCTCCTCGAGGAGCCGGCAACGATCGGAAATAAGTTCGGCCAACCGGACTCCCTCGCGTTCCCTGCATTCGATGAGCCGCGAGACGGCCATTTGCAGAAGTTCCCCAATCGGCTTTTTCAGTACCTCCGGATCGATTTTCCGCTCGATCAGAACACCCGGCCACGCCATGAACTGCAACGCCGAACACGGAGCTGGCTGGCCGATTTCGGACTCTATTTCGCGCATGACCTGGATCAGACTGCCGAGCCGTTGCCGGTCAATCCGGATATTATCTTGACTCGCTGAGTGGCTACGGCAATTCAAAAAGCCGTCAATTTTCCCGCGTTTCAAGTGCTCCGAGATCGACGCGCGAAAACCACCCTCCAGCGCCCTGAGATTTTCGGGAATCCGCAAATTGATATCAAGAAAACGGTGGTTCACGGACCGGATTTCCCATCCGTAGTCAATTCCCTGGATTTCAGCGTCGGAGCCGGCGAAAGCGGTCATGCTACGAATCATGAAATTTTTCCTATACTGAATTGCAGGCCGCTCAATTCAAGAACAAATGAAATTTTTCAAAGGAATCATTGCGATCATCCCGATACCTCCGAGGAGCTAGATTTCTTGAGAGTTTCGCCCGCATTGATCATGGCATGCGCGTTCCCATGAACCTAGAACATTACGATTCAGAATCTTATCCCACAGAATGGAATTTTCTGCAACCCGGAACCATCGTGGATGAATACATGATCGAAAAACCTCTGGCCGGTGGAGGCTTCAGTTCAGTTTATCTCGCCCGGCGGCGCGCCGACCAGCATCAGGTCGTGATCAAGGAATACCTGCCCAGACGAATCGCCCACCGAACCTGGCGGAATCAAGTGGTCGCCAACAGTGAACAAACCCGGCCGCTGTTCCTTCGAGGAAAAACGCTTTTTATCGAGGAAGCCAAGGCGCTCAGCAAACTGACACACCCGAACATTGTCGAAGTGATTAATTTTTTTTCCGCGAATTCGACCATCTATTTGGTTATGACCTTCGATTACGGAATCAGTCTGGCCAGCCACATCAAGAACAAGAAAGGCAGATTGAATGGGAACTTCATGATGACCGTGTTCCCGGCATTACTCGACGGCGTGAAATTGATTCATGACGCCCATCTGCTGCATCTGGATATCAAACCGGATAATATTTTGATCCGGCCCGGCGGCAATCCGTTGCTGCTGGACTTTGGCGCGGTTCACCCGTTTCCGAAATTCGAACACTGGAAACCCGGTAAAGTATTGACGAACGGCTTTTCGCCGCCGGAACAATATCCGCGCGACGGCAACGTCGGACCCTGGAGCGACATCTATGCGACCGGCGCAACCATGCGGACCTGCATCGCGGGTTACCCTCCCCCGCCCGCTCCCGAACGTGAAATAACGGACACCTTGAAACCCGCCGCTGCAGCGTTCCGGAAAAAATATTCTCCAGCACTGCTGGAAACCATCGATGCGGCCCTCGAGCTCGATCCGGCGAATCGTCCGCAAACGACCGCCGAAATGCTCGACCGTTTAACGAAGGTTTGATGCGCATCGATTGGCGGCGGAACTCGTTCTCCCCGGTCGCCGCGTGTTCGAAATCCGGGGCTTTGGTCAAGGAATCAGACGTAGCTCGGTATCCACACGCTCGGTTCGATACGGCAATGCGAGGCCTTTCGCCCAGTACGGATGTTGATCGGCATAGTGAGCCGACAGCACATGACCGGACTGCCCGCCGGGCATGTGCAGGACTCCGCGTTCGGGCCGGCCGGGCGAAATCACAAATCGTTCACTCGCGCTGTACTGCAAGCTGATTACCCGGATACAGAAGCTGCACCCGTCCAGGCGCTGATCGGGCATATCCAAAAAATCGGCCAGCCAGGGCAGACCTCCGCTCAGTGGATGGCGGATCGAAATTTTCCGGAATTGCCCCCACGGAAAATTTTCCAAAGTCGCGAGCGAATATTGTTGTTTCAGATTCCGCGCGCTTTCTTCAAGAATCGCCAACAGAAAATGATCCCACGAGTCAAAACCGGCGTCGGGCAGCGTCTTCGGGATTTTGTCGCGTATAAGCTGCCGCAACGGTGTTTCCATTTCGTACCAATAATATTTGAACCTTTGGTCCATGCTTGCACAGCGCTTCAGGAAGGGCTCAAAAACCCGTTCAGCCAAACTGGCTCTGAAGGCCACTAGAAAGGCAAGGCCGCGGCTGTCATACCGCGCGAACCCGTCCCACGCGTCGATTTCCTGTTTCAGTTCGGAAAGCAGGGATTCCCCGGCAACCACCGATGGCGTCAGCAGGGTGGAGGCGAGAGACCGGTAGAACTCATAAAAATCGGTCTCTGTGTCGAGTTGCAGCCGGAACATATCTTCCTCGGTAACCGACTGCATTTTCGCCAGGGCTTCACTAATGTGGAACGTCCGGAAACCGTGGGCGTAATTATGTCCCAGGACATGTGGATAGTCCGCACCGATATTACGGCTATTGGCGGTCGCGAGGAAACCGTCCGGAGGATTGACAACGCGCGGCAGTTCGTCCGGATCCAGAAAACCGTTCCAGGCATCCGGTTCCTGATCCCAGGGTTTGCTTACCGCCCCGTCAAAGCCGTCCGCGCGCCTCGGAATACGGCCCATCAAAGTCCAGGCGATATTGCCCTGGTCGTCCGCAAGCAAAACATTCTGCGGCGGCGCGCCGGTCCGGTTCAGCACAAAGATCCCTTCCTGGACTGAAGTTACCCGGTCCATATTCATCAGACCAAAATCGACGGCCGCGGGATCCAGCGCGGTCCAGCGAACGGCCACGGGTTTGCCGAGCAGGGTTTCCAGCCAAACCGGCCCCCAGATCGATACCCTGACTTCCAGGTTCACCGGCGCCGCGCCCTTCACGGATATGATTTGAGGAATCTTTTCGAACTTTCTCCAACCCGAAGGGGTCAGGTATTGATCTGGATCATCGGGATGGATCTTGAGCTCAACCAGGTCCATCACATCGGCCATGAAATTGGTATATCCCCACGCAACCCGCTCATTCGATCCGGCTACGATGGACGGCACACCCGGAAGATTCAGGCCCGAAACCAGGCGGTCCGCATAACGCAGCGTGGCGCGGTACCAGATATTCGGTACGGAGACCGGAAGATGCATATCATTCGCGACCATGGCGCTGCCATCGAGGGTTTTCCGGAAATTCACGGCCCAGTTATTCGATCCGGCGAGTTCATCGCCTGGCTCCACCCGAACCCTGGCATGCAGGTTCCGGCTGCTGTCGAGAATTGCCGCGAGCTCCTCAGCCGGAACCGGCTGGATCGGCCGCGCGGAATTCGGACCTCCGGTCAGTATCCTGGTATAGGCATCCGTATCCGGGGTCAGGAATGCGGTCACCGCTGCCGGGAGACATTCCTTCATCACGCTCAACATCCGCTCGTCCTGCTCGCCCCAGGAAAGCATCTGGAACATGCCCAGCACCACCAGAACGCTGTCCCGCGCGGTCCATTTTTCGGCATCATAGCGCAGCAGAATAAATTCGGGCGGAAGGTTCGCAGCCTGTTCGACGTAGGCGTTGACGCCCAGCGCATAAGCCTCCAGCAGCTCCCGTTGCTCGAAAGGCAACGCATCGACGATGTTGCCGGCGGCCGCTTCGATGTTGAGATGCCGTTGACGGGTGTCGATTTCGAGCGCTCTCGGGCCAAAAATCTCGGCCAGTCTTCCGCTGCTTTTACGGCGGATCAGATCCATCTGGAACAGACGGTCACCAGCCGTGACATAACCCAGCGCAAACGCCGCATCCCGGCGGCTATCGGCGAAAATATCCGGTATCCCGAAGGCGTCGAATCGCACGGTAACCGCGGAATTCAGCCCGGCGATTTCGATCTCGCCGGCGCGCTGGGGGCGCGAAGACAAAGCCAGAAAGGCGATCCAGGCCGAGACCAGTACAAGCCCGGCCACGAGTACAAACAAAATCGAATAGAATGCTCTTCGCGGCATGGTGGAAAATTTGTCGTTCGGAATACGGTATACTAATTCGCTTTATCTTTGATTCGAGGCAAGCATGAGACCGAGCGGGCGCAACCCGGATGATCTAAGAAATATCAACCTGATCTGCAATTATACCCGGCATGCGGAAGGTTCGGTTCTGGTTGAATTCGGAGATACGCGCGTACTCTGCAATGCGAGCGTCGAGAACCGCGTTCCGCGTTTCCTGAAAGGATCGGGAAACGGCTGGATTACCGCCGAGTACGGCATGTTGCCGCGATCCACCAATGAACGGATGCCTCGAGAAGCGGCATTCGGCAAGCAGGGCGGACGCACGCTCGAAATTCAGCGGCTGATCGGCCGTTCCTTGCGCGCGGCGGCGAATCTGGAAGCGCTCGGCGAGCGCACCATCACCGTCGATTGCGACGTGATTCAGGCCGACGGTGGAACCCGCACCGCTTCGATCACCGGAGGTTTCGTCGCGCTTTCCCTGGCAGTCGCGAAATTAATTCGCAAACGACAGATCAAAATAAATCCGCTTCATGGCCAGGTCGCCTCGGTTTCGGTGGGCATCTTTGAAGGCATACCGATACTGGATCTGGATTACAAGGAGGACAGTTCCGCGGAAACCGATATGAATGTCGTCATGAACGATGCCGGAGCCTTTATTGAAATTCAGGGTACCGCCGAAGGCCACGCGTTCAGAAAGGATGAACTCGACTCCATGCTGCAACTGGCCGACCAGGGTATCCGTCATATCATGGCCAAGCAACTGGCCGCACTCGAGTGCGACTGATGGCTGAACGGATCGTGCTGGCCAGCAATAATCCAGGCAAAATCAGGGAAATCCAGGCCATCCTGCCGCAATACCGAATCATTCGACAACGGGATTTCGATGTGCCGGAAGTCGAGGAAAGCGGCGACACCTTCGTCGAAAACGCGATCATCAAGGCCCGCAATGCGGCGCGCTACAGTCACCTGCCCGCGATTGCCGACGATTCCGGAATCGAGGTCGATGCCTTGAATGCCGCGCCGGGCGTCCTCTCCGCGCGCTACGCGGGATTCGCCGCCAACGATCAGGAAAATCTCGACAAATTGCTCAAAACGATGGAACCGATCGCCGACGGCCTCCGGGGCGCGCGTTTCCGGTGCGTGACCGTGTACATGCGGCATGGCGATGATCCCTGCCCGCTCATCGCCGAAGGCGCCTGGGAAGGTGAAATCCTGCGTTGGCCCCGGGGCGTTTACGGATTTAGCTATGATCCGATATTCTGGATTCCGGATCTGAATAGTACCTCCGCGGAATTATTGCCGGAGCAGAAAAACCGGATCAGCCACCGCGCAATTGCATTGAACAAACTGGCCGTCTTGCTATCCCGAATACCCCCGTGACCCTTACGGTTCCGCCGCTCGGGCTTTATATCCATCTTCCCTGGTGCGTCCGGAAATGCCCTTACTGCGATTTCAACTCGCACGCCGCATCCGGAGAGTTACCCGAACAAAACTATGTCCACGCGGTGCTGCGCGATCTGGATCAGGACCTTGCGGAAATTCCTGACCGCCGGCTCGACAGTCTCTTTTTCGGCGGCGGGACGCCGAGTCTGTTCAGTCCGGATGCAATCCATACGCTGATCGATTCAATCAAAACCAGGATCCCCTGTTCCCCGGAAATGGAGGTGACCCTGGAAGCGAATCCCGGAACCGTCGAAAAGAATAAATTCAGGGCTTTCAAAGAGGCCGGCGTGAACCGGCTTTCGATCGGCGTCCAGAGCTTTCAGCCGGCGCAACTGAAAGCCCTTGGAAGAATCCACACCGGCGCCGAAGCGATTTATGCGGCCGAGGAGGCGCACAACGCCGGCCTCGACAACTTCAATCTGGATCTGATGTACGGGCTTCCGGGCCAGACGGCACAGGACGCGGCCGGCGACGTTCTCGGCGCGATTGCGCTGGAACCCGCGCATATTTCTTATTATCAACTGACGATTGAAGCCCACACCCTGTTTTCGAAGTTCCCGCCGCAGCTTCCCCTGGAAGACCTGATTTGGGACATTCAATCGGAAAGCCAATCCATACTTGCGCATCACGGCTATCGCCAATACGAAATTTCGGCCTATGCAAAACCCGGTTTTGAATGCCGGCATAACCTGAACTACTGGACTTTCGGCGATTATCTGGGGGTCGGCGCGGGGGCTCACGCCAAAATAACGGATGCCGAATCGGGAAACATGTATCGAACCTCGAAGACCCGCCATCCGGAGCGCTATATGCAAACTGCTGGCACCCCCGCAAATGTCAGCACCCGATCCGACATTCCGAAGCAGGAACGCGTAGTCGAATATTTGATGAACGCGCTTAGGCTCAATTCGGGTTTTAAAAAAACGGAATTTGTGGCCCGGACCGGGCTGGAACTTTCGAATCTCGAACCCGAGTTGACCGAATGCGTGAACGAAAATCTCCTCGAACAAACGAAAACACATATTCGCTGCACCGACAAGGGCCGAAATTTTCTCGATGTGATTCTGCCGCGATTTGTAGACGCTTAATCTTTCCGGCCGGGTGTTAAAAAGCCGCCGGCGTGGTGTAGTCAACGGCATGTACGGTGTCAATCTTTCCACGGATTCACGACTTTAACCCCGGTTGGCGCGAAATCGATCTCGTTCCGGGTAACCACTGCCATGCCATGTGTCAGCGCCGTGGCTGCGATCAAAACGTCCCGGTCCGAGCGGCGATCGGGAACCTGTAGTGCCGCACAGCAGCGCGCGACAGCGGTATCGATGGACAACACACGACCGGCAAATGCCACCAGCACGTGGCTGTTCATCCAACTCCGAATAATCGCTCCTTGTGCCGCATCACGTCTCTCAATGAGGAGTACACCGGTTTCCAACTCAAGAACAGTGATTGCCGAAAGGAACATACTTGTCGCCGGCGCCCCGACCGCCCATTTCGTCACATTTGTGTCGGCCTTGCCCGTCTTCGCCTTCCTGAGTTCGGAAACGACGTTGGTGTCGAGTACAAACATCAGGAAAGATCCATCGGACGGTGAAAATCGCCGCCGAGACGCGGTGGATCAAAATCGATATCTTCGGCGCCCGGCATCGCAAGCATCTCAATGATGGTCAGGGACTTACCAGTCAGCTTTCGGTATTCCTCGAAGCTCAATAGTACATGCGCCGGTCTGCCGCGATCGGTAATGAAAACCGGCCCCTGTTCGGCCGCTTTCTTGGCCGCGCTGACGTTCTGATTGAACTCTCGGCTGGACAGAGTTGTTACGGACATGAAGTGCCTCCGTAGGGTAGTGGATTATTATTGTAGGCACGTTACTACATTAATCGGGTTTTTTGCAATGCCTTCTGGAATCGGTAATCAGGCTGTTTCGCTTTGTTTCCAACCCGGACCGTTTACTTGTTTTCTATATTCCAAATTCAGAACACTGGCAAGCCTAAATATTCCGCGTTAGAATGGAATTACGGTGGGGACGTAGCTCAGCTGGGAGAGCGTCGCGTTCGCAATGCGAAGGTCGGGAGTTCGATCCTCCTCGTCTCCACCA
>JBGTCG010000147.1:0-24261 GCA_041748915.1 Methylococcales bacterium | reverse complement strand
TAAGCATCAGGAAATGGAAGACCGCCGGATAGAACAGATGGACCTGTTTTAAGCCGCGCCACCTTTAAGGTGGCACAAATTTTAACCCGCTTTGAGCGGTTCACATTTTCAAGCCTCCGGCTTTGCCGGAGGTTTTTGACTAACCGATGCGCCGCCGATCTGTTCACTTCCCGAAATACCCGCTCAATCCGTCGCGGATTTTTCTCTTCTGGGCTCTAACCATGGCTGCCGCGGCGGCAGGCGGCGAACCGACGCCATCAATTCGTGTGCTAGGCCTCCTCGTCCGTTTCTCGCTTCGCCATAACGGCGTGGTCATCGCTCTTGCGTGCGTTGCTGCTGGTTTACGGGATTTTCAAACTGTCGAACGCGGGACTCGACATTTTCCCGAATTATCGCCGAAGCAGGTCATCATTCGAACGGAAGCGCCGGGCCTGTCTGCGGAGCAGGTCGAAATTCTGGTCAGTCAACCCGTTAAATTCCATTCTGATGACCGCCCTGGTCTGGTCACCGCGCCCGCGATGTTGCCGATAGCCTTCAACAGCGACAATCCGGGCCGGGAAATCATGGGACCGATAGCCTCCATCATCATCGGCGGATTATTCTCATCAGCGCTGTTGAATCTGCGGTTGTTACCGACTTTTCTACTGCTTTACGGAGATTGGTCCTGCCGCAACCCGCCCCGGACTGTTCTTCGATCGCGGTCCCGGTTGAAATTAGACGTAGGAATCTCCAATTTATATTGAGATCGATCAATGATCGCAACGAACCGGCAAGTATAATGGCCGGCGGTTTCAGTCTACGTTAACCGGTTCGGAATTGGGCCTTCGGCGGCCGCGAATCTTGATCCATCAGCGGGCGGAAAAATCCTGTCCGAAAACCGCGCAACGCTGGAGAAGCTCGCGGCTCAGCTGGAGGCCAAGGAAGTATTGACCGGAGAAGAAGTGAAGTCGATCATACATGCAGCCCAAGCCGCTTAGGACTGCCGGCGGCCGGTTGATCTAACGATATTTTTCCAGGAACTTTCGCAATCCCCGCACATAAAGGGCCCGGTCGAGCAGAAAGCCGTTGTTGTGGTCACCGCGAAGTTCCAGAAATTCCTTGGGCCCGGCGGCCGCGGCAAACAGCGCTTTCCCGTGGCGAACCGGGATAATTTCGTCATCGTGGCTGTGGACGATCAAAACCGGCGCGTTCACGGATTCGAGGTAGCGTTCGGCGTTATAGTGGAAGCGGCTTATTTTTCTTGCGGGCAAAAGCCGGTAAAGCTCCGCGGCGAGATCGGGAACGGACGTGAAGGTCGACTCGACGATCAGCATTTTCGGAGGTTTTGCCGCCGCTAGCCGTGCGGCGACCGCACCGCCGAGGGAGCGCCCGAAATAGATCACGCGCGGCTGCGGAGTGCCGCGCGCCACGGTAAGATAATCCAGCGCCGCGAGCGCATCGAGGTGGGTCCCCTGCTCATCGGGCTTCCCCTCGCTTTTTCCGTATCCGCGATAATCGAAAATAAGAACATTCAGCCCCAATTCATTAAATATCAATAAGGAATCCAGCCGATGAGTGATATTCCCGGCATTGCCGTGAAAAAACAGCAGGGTTTCACGTTCCGGATCGGCGGGCAGATACCAGCCGTGAAGGCCCAGATCGTCGCCGGTCTTGAATTGGACCGGTTCATAACGCAATCCGACCCGGTCCGGCGTCGCAAAGACATCGTGCGTCGGGAAATAAAGAAGCGACGACTGGGCGAAAAATACCAGAATGACCAGCAGCAGGTATCCCCCTAATAAAATTCCGGCGAAGTACAAGATCGAAAACATCGGATATTTTCGTTTAGTGCCTATTCGATCAATGATTCCGCAAATCAGAAATTCAACAAAGTTGACCGCCGCGCCGGGGCCGATCAAGTTTAGGACAGTCCGCCCGAGCCGATGTTACCGCGGCAGATGACCCGCGCATTGATTGCGGTTCTGGCGATGCCCGGCATGGTGGCTTTTGCGATCCCGGCAGTTTGGCTTTGGTACACGCTCCAGCTGCGGTTGATCCATCCAATCGGTCTGATACCGCTCACCGCCGGGCTTGCAATGCTTCTTTGGTGCGTCCGGGATTTCTATGTCCTGGGCAGGGGGACCCTCGCGCCCTGGGAGCCGCCGCAGACGCTCGTGACCGCAGGTTTGTATCGGTATACTCGCAACCCGATGTACGGGTCGGTCCTGGTGGTGCTCCTCGGTTGGGCGCTGTCGTTTGCGGCTGCCGGACTGTTCATTTACACATTCGTCGCCGCGATTGCATTCCATCTGCGGATTGTTTTTGGCGAAGAACCGTGGCTGGCCCGCACCTACGGTTCAGATTGGGAGTACTATGCCCGCCGTGTTCCTCGATGGTTCTAGGCAAACGCTGAATAAATCGATTCCGGATTTCTCAGCGGTCGGCAACCGCGCCTTTGATTTTGGGTTGCCGGACAAAATCAAACGCCGAAAGCGTAGATTTCGGCGGTCCAGGACCACAGATCCATCCATCGACTTTCGAGTCGGAGCCGGGCATTCAGCTCTGTTCCCAAGGCAGGCCGTGGCAACGCCAACCGCCCAGCGTGCCGCGGTGCTTGTCGTCATCCAGCGGCCCCTCGAAGCCCTCATCGATATTGGCAAGATTGGTGTAGCCCGCCGCCTGCAATGCGTTGGCCGCCGCGAGCGAACGCTGACCGCTCCTGCACAGCAGCAACACGGGAGTCGCCATGTCCGGCACTTCTTTTTGCACGTCCGCTACGAAATTGGGGTTCAGAGCCCAATCCGGAGCTTCCTTCCACGGGATATGCAACGCGCCACAAGGATGCCCGACATACGAAAACTCCATTTTAGAGCGCACGTCGACGAGAACCGATGCTGGGTTATCCTGCATGAACTTCCAGGCTTGGCCTGGTTTAAGATTTTGAATTTGCGACATTGAATTTACCTCATCTCAAGCATACAGATCATTTGGACTCGGGTTTTTGCGCAACCAAAAAGGCTTCATTACGAAAGCCCATGGACAAATCGCCAGCCCGGCCGGCTTCGGAATAAGCCCTGGGCATGAGCGCGGAAAACATCCTCAACAACTCGTTTTCAGCCAGTAAATATTCCGGATTTCGAGGGCCTAGCGATGGGTCCTTGTCGCGCACGAAGGACTGAAAATACAGCAATCCTCCGGGGCGCAGCGCCTCGACCACGGCCTTGCTCAGGCTGCGGTGCAAAAAGTGAATGATTACGATTACATCGAAGCATCGAACCGGCAACGGTGTGCATTCCAGATCCCGGCCTTCGCAGATCAAATTCAGCCGCTCCTGCCGCGCGAATTGATTCACGCGCGCAACGGCGACGGGCGACAAGTCCCAGGCTTGGGTTTCCAGACCTTTTTTCGCGAGAAACACCGCGTTCGCACCCAATCCGCAAGCCAGGTCGATCGCGAGTCCTTGCGATGGCAGCAAATACTCGTACGCTCGCAGCACGTAGGCCGGCTCCGGACGTACGCCCGGATCCACGTTCCGGTAGATCTCGTCCCATTTTCGCTGATCCGAATTCATTTTTTTTCCTTGAAACGGATACCGAGGGAATGCAGTTTCCGGTACAAATGAGTCCGTTCCATGCCGATAATGGATGACAACCTCGCGACACTGCCTCCGCTTCGCGACAGATGGTACTCCAGGTAAGCCTTCTCGAAATACTCGCGCGCTTCCTTCAAGGGCATGTCATAAAATTCAGGGTGATCGGCATTCTGGACCGCTGTGCTGGATCCGATCGCCGCCTTCACTTCATCCAGCTCGATCGTTTCCCCGGTCCCCAAAATCAGCAGCCGCTGAACCAGATTCTTGAGTTCCCGTACGTTGCCGTTCCAGATGTGGTTGCGCAGGAAATTCTGAACCGGCACCGTGAAGCGGCGAAACGCGAGCTTGTCATGCTTGACAAAGTAATCGACATAGAAATTCAGCAACTCGGGCACATCTTCGTTATGCTCTCTCAACGGCGGAATATTCAACGAAACCACATTCAACAGATAGTACAAATCCCGCCGGAAACGGCCCGCATTGATTTCGTCTTCCAGCGACCGTCTGGTCGATGCAATGATGCGCACATCGACATTGACCTGCTGGGTACCGCCGACGCGAAGAAAGGATTGCGACTCCAGCGCGCTCAACAGGCGGAGCTGGGTCTCGTCATCCATATCCCCGACTTCGCCGAGATACAGCGTGCCGCCATGAGCCTGTTCGAGCAGACCGTAATGGATTTTGCCGCCTTCTTCCTTCCCGAAGAATTCGACCGCGGAATATTCCGGCGCGATCGTACCGACGGCCACATCGATGAATGGGCCATTTTTCCGGTAACTGTTCGCATGAAGATAATGCGCAAAAGTCTCCTTGCCGCAGCCGGGCTCTCCGGTGAGCAGGACCCGGGTATCGTATTGCGCGAGCTTGCGTATCTGCTCCTTCAGGCGTTCAATCGCCGCGCTTTTTCCGATCGGGTCGATGAATTGGTGAACGGTCCGCTTCAAACCGATCACCTCACGCCGTAATCGGTTGGCGTCCAGCGCCCTCTCCACGGTCAGCAGCAATTTCGCCAGGGAAAGCGGTTTTTCGAGAAAATCGTAAGCGCCCAGGCGTGTGGCTTCCACCGCGGTTTCTACCGTGCCATGACCCGACATCATGATCACCGGACAGGAGTCCTGCCGACTCTCCAGCCATTCCTTGAGAAGGCTGATGCCATCCGTATCCGGCATCCAGATATCAAGCAGAATCAGATCAGGTTTACGGGCTTGCCAGGCTTTCCTCGCCGTTTCCGCGTTTTCGGCGATGGCGACATCGTAGCCTTCATCCTCAAGGATATCCCTGACCAGCGCCCTGATTTCCGGTTCGTCATCAACAACCAATATGCGCGGCTTAGCCACTCGCGATCTCCCGTTCCTGAATGCCCGAACCAGGCCCCGTGTCCAGCGCGGGCAACTTTATCAGAAACGCCGCGCCACCTGTGTATTCGGTGTCCACGGATATTGTTCCGCCGTGTTCTTCGACGATCTTTTTCACGATTGCCAATCCCAAACCGGTTCCTTTCGACTTTGCGGTAACATAGGGGTCGAACACACGTTCGACATTGCCCCGGGTAATCCCGGGGCCATTGTCTTTCACCCGAAGCTCGATCCAATTCGAACCTTGAAATTTATCCGCCCGCGTCGACACGATTATTTTGCCTTGATCCGACCCATCCAGCGCTTCCCGGGCGTTTTTTATGAGATTGTGAAGAACCTGCCGCATTCTAACCGGGTCCGCTTCGATTCGCGGCAGTTGATCGTCCAATACAGCTTCCACACCCGCCCCGGTCTGTGAAGGATAAAGGGCGAGCACCTCGCTGATCAAGGTATTCAGGTTCAATTGGATCGGTTGGTAGCGCGGCGGGCGAGCATAATCCGAAAACGCATTGACCATGCTTTTCATCGCTTCGACCTGCTGGACGATTGTGGTGGTCGCCCGGCCAAGAATTGCGGCATCCTCGACGTCCAGCTTATCGTTCAGTTTGCGCTTGAGCCGTTCCGCGGATAACTGAATCGGGGTCAGCGGATTCTTGATTTCATGCGCCAGCCGCTGGGCGACTTCTCCCCAGGCCGCATTTCTCTGCGCGCTGATCAAATCCGTCATATCATCGAAAACCATGACCGCGCCGTTGATTTTGCCATAGGTCGAAAATAGCGGGGTACCGCGGCAAAGCAATTGCTGGCGTCCATTTCTACCCAAAATGGCGATTTCCTCGCGCCACACGGATTGGGACATCTCCAGCCGCCGCTGGACCACGGCGACAAAGTCGGTCAATTTTGGCTGTTCGGAAACCAATGCGGGCAGACGTTTACCGGTATAGTTCTCGAAATCGACATCGAGGATTTTATCGGCGGCCTGGTTGGCGGTACGCAAACGGAACCGGATGTCGAAACTCAAGACACCGGAAGTCAAATTGCCGAGCACGGTCTCCAGATAAGCCCGCTGGTCCTCAACCTCGAGCCGCGAGCGATCGGCCTCGTCGCGGGCTTTCGCGAGCCGGTCGGTCATTTCATTGAACGACTCGACCAGAAAACCCCACTCATCACGGCTCAAGACCGGCAAACGTTGCTCGTAATCACCCGCGCCGACCGCCAGAGTCCCGAGAGCAAGGTCACGGACCGGCGCAACGATGTTACGGATACTGATGAACGCCACCCAAATTGCCGCCAGCAAGCTGAGCAACAGCACCAGCGACAAGGTCAACAGAAAACTCAATTTCAGCGAATCCCGCAGATAGTTCATTTCCTTGTAACGGCCGTAGGCGGTTTCCACGTTTTTGCTCAATGACTGGACCCGCAGCGGTACCGGATACAAAGCCTGCAAATAGCGGGGCTCCAAGCCGGGCACGGTGACCAAAGTTCGTATCTGCAGGTCTTCCTCCCCGATAAAATCAAGCCCGACATAATCTTGCCCGCCCTTGAGCTGCAACAAAATACTGTCGTCGGGGAGGTTCGGTACGATCAATTCCGGGTGAACGCTATTGAACGCTAGAATCCCTCCGGTCTTGGAAATCAGAATTAAATCGATGGCGTTCGACTCCGCGCGCAGTTCTTCTAGTTCGACGGAAATCATCGAGTCCGGCGTCTCGCCCAGGTAACTCGCCATCCGGGTGGTCTCGGACAGAAACTGTCCCATTCTCTGGTCCAGAGCGGCCTGGCTGAGCTCCAGGGCATCCTCCATTGCGCGGTCGATCTGAACATCGAACCAGCTGTCGATGCTGCGATGAAGGAACTGGGTCGAATAATAAAATACGATCGACGCGGGGGCCATCGACAATAATACAAACAAAAATACCATGCGCAGGGTCAAACGCGCGCCGGCCTTGCGCTTTCTGACCTGCCGCACGAGGGCATGGACATTCGCGACAACCAGAGCCAGCAACAATACGGACCCCAGCGTATTGATCAGAAACAGCCACGAATACATTTCGCCGAGCCCCGATGCATCCTGCGTTGCGGTGCTCATCAAATGCAACGACAGCATGATCAGGCCAAATACGACCACGACCGAAATGCTTACGGGCGACTTAATTCGTCCAAAGACCATGTATACCAGCCGCTATCGATATACCATTGCGGCATCAAAAACGCGATCGACCGTAATGGCAGGGGCAAAGATTCGATATCCAGAAATGCCTTGATCTGTGCGATATATTTGGTATCCGCGCTGACACCGGAGGAACTCAGTACCGGCAAACCCCGGATTTGCCCCATCGCCTCTACGGCCGGTTCCAGATTCACATAATACTGCTGGGATCCCTTATTTTCATCGTATACCCGGTAACGATTCCGTAGCGCGTGATAACTGAGTCGGTATACCAGGTTCTTACTGAATAGGGTCTTGTTCCAGATCAAACGGCGATGCCGGTGTAAACGGACTTTAACCACCAAGGTCAGCGGGACGCCATGTTTCAGTGCCTCCGAGGCTCTCGAGCTCAATTGGTAGCCGATGTCGGCATTGAGGAAATAACCCGCGTCGGAAGGCACCACCTCGGCGCGTTTGATGGCAAAGCCATAGTCCGCGGCGTCGCCGATCGCTGAACAAAAAAACATCCCTAAAAAGAGCAAGACTCCGCTTTTATTCATTAAATTCTCGACAACCGGGCATAATAAAAACCGTCCATTCCGGATTCACCCGGGAGTATCTGTCTGCCAACCACGCACGCAATGCCCCAGCTCTGTGCGATTGGCGTTTCACGGGCATCGCTGTGCGCTTTTATAAATCGTGCGGTTTGTTCATGATTTTCCTGGGCCAGGACCGAACAGGTAGCATAAACCAGCGAGCCGCCCGGAACCAGTAACGACCAGCCCGCTTCCAGCAATTTTTGCTGGGTATCGGACAATACGCGGATATCGTCCGGACGCCGTAAGATTTTGATATCAGGATGCCTGCGGATCACGCCGGTCGCGGAACACGGCGCATCCAGCAGGATGCGGTCGAATAATTCTCCGTCCCACCAATGCGAAGGGTCCGACAAATCACCCACGCAAACCCTGGCCTTTAACCCGAGCCGGTCGAGATTCGCCGAAATTCCGGCCGCGCGTTCCGGATCGATATCGAGGGCCACCATTTTCCTTACGGACGGTGTCAATTCCAGTATGTGCGCAGTCTTTCCGCCAGGCGCGGCGCAGGCGTCCAGTACCCGGTGTCCGGCCTTCGCCTCGAGCAGGTACGCGGCCAATTGTGCGGCACTGTCCTGCACGGAAACCAGGCCATCGAAAAACCCCGGAAGCTTTGCGACTTCGACCGGCTTTACCAGAGACACCGCATCCGGACTGAATTCACCCGGAGACCCTTCGAATCCCGCATCTTTCAGCATGCTGAGGTACTGATCCCGGCTGCCTCGTTGCGGGTTTACCCGCAACGCCATTGGCGGCAACGTGTTATTCGCCGTGCAGATCGCTTCCACCCGTTCCGGCCAGCATTGCTGCAATGCGCGTAAAAGCCACTCCGGGTGCCCGGTCCGGCCGGTGGCATTCAAGTCTGCCCTCCTGTCAAAGTCCTCGCGCTCCCGCAAATAGGTACGCAATATCGCATTCAACAGCGGTTTTGCCCATTTTTTATGGCCTGCCGCGGCAACCGTTTCCGAAACCGTCGCATAGGGCTTAACCCGAGTAAAAGCGATTTGATACAAGCCGAGCAACGCCAGAACGTGAATATCGAGATCCTTTTGTTTGAATGGTTTCCGAAGCAGATGGTTCAGGATGCATTCGAGCCGGAAATACCAGCGCAATGTTCCAAAACAAAGGGTTTGTAGAAATCCGCGTTCTCGATCCGAACCCAACCCGGATTTTGCCGGCTCAAGGGCTTTCGTCAACGAATGACCGTTGCCCAGCACATCCATTAACACAACCGCCGCAATTTCCCGGGTATTCAAGACCTGAAACCGGACGGACTTGCGCCGGAAGGCCGGACGAGGTCTTCGTCCGGGTTTGGCGAATCGTCGGTTGAACATCGTATCGAAACGGACGGAACAGGACGCAAAGGCACGGTCAGCCCAACATTGCGTGCGCGACATCATGGGCATTCAAAAACGCCTCGGCCGGCATTTTTTTACCACCCGCGAGTTGGATTTCCAGGAGACGCAGGATACCGGACCCGGTCGCCACATCCAAGTACCGGCGATGCCCCAGTATGGCGCCCGGCGCAAAATCCGTTACGGTTTCGAGCGCCTGGGCACGCCACACCCGTAGTACTTCCCCGGATAAAAGGGTTTGCGCCACGGGCCAGGGGTTCAGGCCCAAAACTCTGCGCTGCAGTTTAAATGCGGGCTCACGCCAGTCCAGAACGGATTCGGATTTCGAGAGTTTCTCGGCGTAAGTCGCCTCACTGTCATCCTGAATTTCCGCGTGCAGCTTCCCGTCCAAAATCGCGGGCAGGACTTCCCGTAATGCCTCGGCTCCGAATGCGGCCAGGCGATCATGTAATTCGTCCGCTGTCTCGAGCCCGCCGATTGCACAGATCTTTTTGTGCAGCATCGGACCAGTATCCAATCCCGCTTCCATTTGCATGATAGTGACCCCGGTCTTGTTATCGCCGGCCATAACCGCGCGTTGAATAGGAGCCGCGCCTCTCCATCTGGGGAGCAGGGATGCATGAACATTAATACACCCTCGCGCGGGCACATCCAACACAACCTGAGGAAGTATAATGCCGTACGCAACCACCACGATCAGATCCGCAGCGAATGCCCGCAGCGCGGCGACCTGCTCCGGATGTTTCAATGATTCGGGCTGATGGACGGGTATTGACTGCCGGAGCGCCAACTGTTTTATGGGGCTTTGCCTGATCTGCCGGCCTCTGCCGGCGGTACGGTCCGGCTGGGTATACACCGCACAGACTGTATTCCCGGAATTCACCAGCATTTCCAGGGTCGGTATACCGAAATCCGGAGTGCCGGCGAAGATGATGCGATGCACGGTTAGTGATGCAGGAACGCGATTGACTGTGTTAACCCCGGAGCAACCCGCAATCGGCCTCGGTTACCATGTGAAAAAGCCTCTCTTCTGCAAGCCGTGCACGTGCGATTGGCCAATACGGCCCACGCCAGGATCGATCCCGCCCCTACTTTGAGAGACCAGCCACCAAATTCAGCTTCAGACCGCTGTCTTTTGCTCGTCCTCCGATTCCCGCCTGACCCGATGCGACTTCACGAGCTTTTTTCGAATACGCTGCCTTTTAAAAGGAGAAAGATAATCGACAAAAAGTTTTCCGACCAGATGGTCCATTTCGTGCTGAATGCAAACTGCGAGCAATCCGTCCGCTTCGAGTTCAAAGCACCGCCCGGCCCGATCCAGCGCACGGACCGAAATTCTTTCAGCACGCTCGACTTTTTCAAAAAAACCGGGTACCGATAAACAGCCTTCCTCGGATTCTTCGACCCCCGATGTCGCACGAATCTCCGGGTTGATCAGACAAAGCGGCGAATCTTTGTCGTCACTGACGTCCAGAACAATAATCCGTTTGTGGATGTCCACCTGCGTCGCGGCCAATCCGACGCCCGACGCCTCGTACATCGTTTCGAACATGTCATCGATTGTCTCGCGGATCCGGTCGTCGACCTGCGCTACCCTTTCAGCGTGCGTTCGCAGGCGCTCGTCGGGAAATTCCAGGATATTCAATTTAGCCATCGATTTCTCGCTTTAGCATCAAGAGCACTATAGGGTGGCATTCTAGCCGAAATCAACTAGACTTTGGAAGCGCGTTACAGTGTAAATGACAGATAATCATACAGCCAGCCGATCAATCAGGGTAACTATTATGTCTTGCAGAACGGTCCACGGATTCTTGTTTTTTATTTGCCTCAGCTTGTCCGCCGGGGCCGACGAATTGACCCTGAATCCATCGCATCCGGAACGCTATACCGTGGTCAAAGGCGATACATTGTGGGATATCTCCGCGATGTTTCTCAACGAACCCTGGCGTTGGCGCGAAATTTGGCATAATAATCCGCAGATCAAGAACCCTGACCTGATTTATCCCGGCGATGTCATTGCTCTGACTTACGTCGATGGAAAACCACGGCTTTCCCTGGACACCAACGGTGCCGATTCCTCCGGCCGTCTGTCACCCCGGATCAGGGAAGAAGCTTTGGAAGATGCGATTCCCGTGATCCCGATCGGCGCGATCAGGCAATTTCTATCAGCGTCCCGTGTCGTGACCCGAAATGAGATCCAGACCGCGCCGTATATCGTGGCCTTCGCGGGCGAACACCTGACCGGAGGAGCCGCACAAAACGTCTACGTAAAATCGCCCAATTACCCAATCGGAGAAAACGGCTATATGATTTTCCGCAAAGGGGTCCATTTCAAGGATGCGGAAACCCGGGAAGATTTAGGTTACGAAGCCGTCTATATCGGGGAGACCAAGTTGGTCCGGAGCGGCGATCCAGCCACCTTCCTCGTCACCAAAACCCGGGATTACACGTCGATCGGCGACCGGCTTCTGCCGATTCTCGAAGAAAGGCTCCGCCTGAATTATCAGCCGCGCGCGCCGAAATCCCTTATCAAGGGACATATTATCAGCGTACTGGACGGAGTATCTCAAATCGGTCAGTACAATGTAGTCGCGATCGACCGCGGCTTGGCGGACGGACTCGAAACCGGTCATGTACTCGAAATCCACCAATCGGGTGACCGGATCAGGGATATCGTCCGCGGCTATGGCACTTCGCAAAGATCTGTTACATTACCTGACGAACGCGCCGGGGTATTGATGGTCTTCCGGCCCTTCGAAAGGGTCAGCTATGCATTGGTGATGCGCGCGACCGGCGCGATTCATGTTCTCGATCTGGTTAAAACTCCCTAAGGTGCAATAAAGCAATTGAAAATATAGAACTGCGGACCTGGCTGGCGCTTTTAAGGGCCCCGGGATTCGGCGCCGCCAGGTTTAATGCGGTTCTTGATTCGGGCGTTTCTCCGGCGGCGCTGTTGCAGGAGCCATCACGGTCCCTGCTGGCTCTGGGACTGGATTCGTGCACGGTCGATTATATTAAATCTCCGGACTGGGCCGCGATCGACAGCGACCTTGAGTGGCTGAATCAACCCGGTCACCAGGCAATTACTCTGCATGACCCGCAATATCCGGCCTGCCTCAAAGAGATCGCGGGTCCGCCGCCGATCCTGTTTATAATCGGAGAAGCATCACTTTTATCCAAGCCACAGATCGCGATTGTCGGCAGCCGCAACCCTTCGCCAGCCGGAAAGTCAACCGCACGTGAGTTCGCATCGGCGCTGTCCGGCGTCGGGCTATGCGTTACCAGCGGACTCGCGCTCGGGATCGATGGCTCGGCCCACGAAGGATGTTTGAATGTCCACGGTAAGACCATCGCGGTAATGGGCACCGGCCTCGATCGGGTTTATCCAGCGCGCCACCGACAATTGGCCCGCGAAATCGCCGGCTCCGGATGCCTGGTCAGCGAATTCCCGCCGGGCACCGCAGCCAAATCCAGCAATTTTCCTCGCCGCAACCGGATTATCAGCGGGCTTAGTCTCGGAGTGTTGGTCGTCGAGGCGGCTATCCAGAGCGGATCGCTGATCACTGCCCGGCTCGCGCTTGAACAAGGCCGTGAGGTGTTCGCGATACCGGGCTCCATTCATAACCCTCTGGCGCGCGGATGCAATGCCTTGATCAAGAAGGGCGCAAAGCTGGTGGAAACCGCTGCGGATATTCTGGAAGAATTCCAATATATACAAGTTACTGAATATACAATCAATAATTCTCCAATGCCGCTCGTCGAGCCAGAGCCAGAGGAAAAAAAAATCTTGAAATATGTTGCGTACGGCCCCACCTCGATAGATACTCTAGTCAAAGACACAGGAGAATCCGCCGAAACAATCGCGTCGTCATTGCTGGTTTTGGAACTGCAAGGCTATGTACAACTGACGTCAGGAGGGTGTTACTGCCGAATTCGATAAGCTGGCGCGGTAAGCATTCACCTTTTACTGAAAACATCGATGAAAGAGAACGTGTTTGATATCATAATTTATCTGTTCGAAAACTACCTTGACGACGAATACGGATTCGTACCCGATCCCGAAGCGATCCGGACCGAGTTGCTCGAAGCCGGTTTTCCGCAGAGCGAGGTCAATAAAGCGTTTGAATGGTTGGAATCGTTGACCCAGCAACAGGATATCAACAGCGCCGCGCCCTCGTTCCGGGTTTTTTCTCCCGAAGAAACCGCGAAATTGGACACGGAGTGCCGCGGTCTACTGATTTTCCTGGAACAATCGGGAATTCTCACCCCCGCCAGAAGGGAGCAGGTAATTGACCGGCTGATGGCGTTCCGGGACGACGAAATTTCTCTGGAAAACTTGAAATGGGTCGTTCTTGTCATCCTGTTCAGCCGCCCCGACGAAGAAACCGCGTTCGCGCGCATGGAAGACCTGGTTTACGAAAACATGCCCGCCTTCTTCCATTGATATCTACTCCGAACGGACTCCGGTACTTAATGTCATGGCATGGATTTTACGACCGGTAACACGCATTTACCAAATTCTCTATTAAGAAGACGCCAACCCGGCTCTTCTCAGGAAACGAGCATTTGTTCATCTCATGGGTAACAATTTGGTCATCGTCGAATCCCCGGCTAAAGCCAGGACGATCGAAAAATATCTCGGCAAGGATTTTCACGTGCTGGCCTCATACGGTCATGTGAGAGACTTGATTCCCAAGGAAGGCGCAGTCGATACTCAAAACGACTTCGCCATGAACTATGAGGTGATCGAGCGGAATCAGAAACATGTACAGACCATCGCCAGGGCGGCGAGATCCGCGGATGCCCTGTTTCTCGCAACCGACCCGGATCGCGAAGGCGAAGCCATTTCATGGCACCTCCTCGAACTGTTGAAGGGAAAAAACGCGATCAAGAACAAGCCGGTGCATAGGGTCGTTTTCCACGAAATCACCAAACGCGCGATCACGGAAGCGATCGAGAATCCGAAAAATCTATCCAACGACCTGATCAACGCGCAACAGGCGAGGCGCGCCCTGGATTATCTGGTCGGTTTCAACCTTTCTCCGTTGCTCTGGAAAAAGATCCGGCGCGGCTTGTCGGCAGGCAGGGTACAGAGCCCCGCGTTACGGATGATCGTCGAACGCGAGATTGAAATCGAACAATTCGTCACGCGGGAGTATTGGACTATAGAAGCCAATGCCGAACGCAAAGGGCAAGCGATCAAAGCCAAACTGATGCATTTCGAAGGTCAGAAGCTGGAACAGTTCAGTATTGGAAGTGAAGAGCAGGCAACCGGCATTCAGGAACGTCTGGTGACCCTGGCCAAGGGCAAACTGCTGGTAGAAAAAATCGAAAAAAAGCAACGCAAACGGAATCCTTCTCCGCCGTTTATTACGTCGACTCTGCAGCAGGAGGCGGCGCGAAAACTCGGATTCTCGACCAAAAAAACCATGATCGTCGCGCAACAACTTTATGAAGGAATCGATATCGCCGGGGAAGCGACCGGTCTGATCAGCTACATGCGAACCGATTCCGTGAATCTGGCGCAAGAAGCGCTCCAGGATATCCGCGAATTAATTCGTTCCCGTTTCGCTCCCGAAGACTTACCGGATCAACCCCGGCATTTCAAAACCAAGTCGAAGAATGCGCAGGAAGCCCACGAAGCGATTCGCCCGACGTCGGCGACACGGACCCCGGAGTCGATCAAACTGCATATTTCGAACGATCAATATCGCTTGTACGACCTGATCTGGAAAAGAACCATTGCCTGCCAGATGATTCACGCAACGATCGATACGGTATCCGTCGATCTGACCTGCGGCTCCGGCAATGTCTTCCGGGCATCCGGTTCAACCATTCGGTATCCGGGGTTCCTGAAGGTCTACGAAGAGGGTTTTGACGATGGGAACGGGCCGGACGACCGCGAAAGTATTTTGCCGCCAATGAAACACGGCGAGCAGATCGATTTGAAGGAAATATTGCCTATTCAGCATTTTACCGAACCGCCGCCACGATTCAGCGAGGCCAGCCTGGTCAAAACGCTTGAAGAATACGGAATCGGACGTCCATCGACCTATTCGTCCATCATTTCGACCCTGCAGCAGCGTGAATATGTAATCCTGGAGGACAAACGCTTTTACCCGACCGATGTCGGTAGAATCGTGAATAAGTTTTTGACCGAACATTTCACTCAATACGTGGACTACGGTTTTACCGCTAATCTGGAAGACCAGCTGGATGCGGTATCCCGGGGCGAAAAAAAATGGGTGCCGTTGATGCACGAATTCTGGGATCCATTTAAAAAACTGGTGGATGACAAAGATGAAAGGGTACAACGTAAAGACGTGACTCAGGAACTGATAGACGAAAAATGTCCGGATTGCGGTAGCCAGCTTTCGATTCGTCTCGGCCGAAATGGCCGGTTCATCGGCTGCACGAACTACCCCGAATGCAAATACACCCGCAACCTGAACGATGACAGGCAGGACGCGGAGCCCGAAATTGTCGAGGGCAAAAGCTGCCCGAAATGCGATGCGCCGCTGGTCGTCAAATCGGGCCGCTACGGAAAATTCGTCGGTTGCAGCAACTATCCCTCGTGCCGCCATATCGAAGCACTTGAAAAGCCGGTCGACACCGGTGTCGCCTGCCCGCAATGCGGGAACGGAACGATACTCAAGCGAAAATCCCGCAACGGTAAAGTATTTTTCTCCTGCTCGACCTACCCGAAATGCCAGTACGCAGTCTGGAATCCGCCGGTCGACCAAAAATGTCCGGAATGCGGCTGGCCGATTCTGACCGTGAAAACCACGAAGCGGAATGGAAGGGAAAAGGTCTGTCCGCAGAAAGCCTGTCGCTACGCGACCCCTTATGAGGGCGAATACGAGGTCCAGCAGGAACCCACCGCGAGCCACTGAACCGGATTGCCTGCGGCGTGGATTGAATGGAAGAAAGGCCGTCTGGAACATCCAGGCACAATTTACGGTCCGCGATTCGGCATCTTGCCGGGGGCGGCGTAGTCGCGTACCCCACGGAAGCCGTATTCGGCCTCGGCTGCGACCCGGACAACGTCGGCGCGATCGAGGCTATTTTGCAATTGAAGGGCCGCCCGGTCGACAAGGGCTTGATCTTGATCGCCGCTGAATTCGAGCAGATTCTTCCCTATCTCGATCTCACCGGGATTCCGGATCTAAAGCGCGTTCTGCGATGCTGGCCGGGTCCGACTACGTGGCTGATCAAGGCCCGTTCAACAGTCTCCACCTGGCTGCGCGGGAAACATGAATCGATTGCTGTACGAGTCACGGCCCATCCGGTCGCGTCCCGGCTGTCGAGAGAATATGGAAAACCGCTGGTTTCGACCAGCGCAAATCCGAGCGGATATCGTCCAGCGAGGTCGATTATAAAAACCCGGCTCTATTTCGGCCGCACGAATCTTGTCATCGTTAAAGGCTCCGTCGGCGGAGAACGGAAGCCAACCGCGATCTTCGACGCCAGAACAGCCAGGAGGCTTCGATAGATTTCGTCCGGAAACGAACCAAATCTATCCCGGTTCAGGATGAGCCGGCATTTTCAATGGTTGAACACCATTAAAAATGTAAGGAGCCGGGAAATCACATTTTCCGGTTCCGCCAGGGAAACATCCCATGGACGGGCGTTTCCGAATGAATATTAGCAGTCACCTCCCCAGGTTTCTGTTACAACGGCGCAGCGTCGGGTTCCATCAAAAAATCCACGGGTTGATAGCGGTACGACCCCTTTCGGATATTGCCAAAGGATAACTCGGATAGACTCGAGACAATCCCTTTAAACCCTCCGATAAAAACGTCGCCCCCCGCAACGGGCGCCATGACTCCCCCTACGAGTATCTGACCGATTCCGGCGGCCAGGTTAATCGCGCCGAATAGAGGCCGGAACCAAATCAGGTCATCGGTAAAAAACAAGAAGAATCCATCGTCCGGATTCCACGGATACAGGGTGGAAGTCAGAATATTCGACTCCCTGAAATAAGCGATCAATGGGTTTTCAACCGAATATATTTCCTGCAACCGTTTTTGCCGGTATGACAATAACGAATAAGAACGGGTGATCCTGAAATTCCTGCGGATCTGTGCCGACGATATAACCGGTATTGAATTCCATAAGTTGTGATCGATGGATCTGCCAGGACGCCTGACCAATTCGTTTCGAACCGGTCCGGAGCTGTCCGACGCTTCGGACTGCTGTGATAAAGCCCGCTCAATATCCTGGAAAATTTCCGACACGCAATTGCGGTTCAGAAGGTGGTAGCTGTACTGCTGTTCCAGTGCTTCGAAAACCATCTTGGCGTGCTCGGTCAACCGTCCCGATTCGGCCAGCAGGCGGGACTGGCCGATACCGGGGAGCACAGGTACGCGCATCTCACCGATTGCCGGCGGCAACAGATTGCCTCCGGGAACGCGCATCGGTTTCCGTTCAATGACGCCGCGCGCGAGTTCGATATAGCGATTTCCCAGTGACTCGAGCAGACTATAACCCGCCTCGTCCATTGCCGGTGTTTTCAATACTTGCTGTTTCCACCGATCAAAATGGAACCGGGCTTCCGCAAGAAGACGACGGAACGTTTCGCGATAACGCCGGATATCCTTGGGATCAACCCATTGCGGTTCCGGGCCGAAATTATCCAACAGCACCAGTCGTCCGTGCTGAATGGATTCGTCGAGGACCATTAACCGCGCCAATCCCACGAGCAGGGGATATCCCCAATCCGGCCGGGGCGAAACAATCAGTTTTAAAAGATCTCGTTCCAGATCATTCCGGTATCGCCGCAGCGCTTCAATTTGCGACGGTTCTAAAATAAATTCTGGACGATCAGACGGGATTCTCGCTTCGCGGTTCAGCGCGGCGTTATGCTGCAGAACCTCGAACGCGGTCAGGTTTGTCAGCAAGTCCGAGAAACGTTCAGCCAGTGCATAGGGGAGAACCGGATAACGATCCGCTGACGGCCTGAGTTGGTTCGGGTCCCAAGCGGTTTCGCGCAGTCCGCCCAACTCTTCCACAATGCTCGCTATCCGGGCCGGGATAAATGCGGGCCCGTACTCCCGACGGACCTTGCGTAAAAAAATCGGGATTGCCGGCCTTGATGCGGTAGCAGCTTTACGTTCCTGCCGATCCGCCACAGCAAAAAGTGACCCGCCTTTGATCGGGTAACGGAAGGATTGTTGCGAGCCCTGGCGATTGTCGGCGTCAATCAGCTTCCTGATCAATGCGTGATCGTTCCGGATCAGGCCAAGCACCTCAAATTGCCTGGACTGCACCAGATGCTTATGCGAAAAATATCCGAACAGATCCTGATACGCCTCATTCGGAACCATGAACCGGCTGACATGCATATTACGGTTACCGAGAAAGCGGTACTGGTAATCAAACTCCTTTCGATTCGCCCGTACCGCCTTCAAGAGGCCCCGATCATACTGATAATGAAACACGTCCTCGGCAAAGCGGAGGGCCGCATGCCCGCCGCTTGAATCCCCGTCTCCGGCCTCGATATAAAGATAATCGACGAATTGATCACTCCCCGCCCGTATCGACATCGGGCACAGCAGTAAAAACCACAAAATACTTCTGATCGTCAATCGAACCTGTCGCGTTACGATGTTCCATCGGCTTTTGGTCGCCCGCAATCCGCGCAACCCTATTTCGACCTTCCGGCTAATCCTGGGAACGATATCCTGCGTCAATATCCTGCATCTTGTTCAACTCGCCGGCGCTCAGGTTTTTCTTGAACGTTTCGTACTCGATCCCTTTCAATTTGGCCTTTTTCAGGCCACGTCCAATTGCATTGTAGGTGATCGGCTGGGCTTCCCAATTCGTGATCCCGTACTTTCCCGCAAGTTCCGCCAAGCCCTTGCGAAACCCGGCGTAATCCGCGGTCGACGAACTCACATACGCGTAGGTATAACTGCTAACCTCCTCCTGATATTTCGTTTCCTTGCCGGCAAAACTTGCGCTACTCGATGTGAACGGGCTCGATACAATATCCGAGGAACTTTCAAAGAATGAACAACCGGTAAGGAGCAGGAAAGCTCCGGTTAGAAACTGCACTGATTTACGGCTCATATGAATTGAAGATTCGGTATTTTGCGAACGGGAAAGTCACAATACTGAAGATTTCTTCGAGTTTCAATATCCGCCGGTAAACAAACAACCGTCCGATCCGGGGTTGTACCCAGCAATCCTCGGATAACAGGGGCGGTGCTAACGAACCGTCCTCGTTTTATGAATAAAAGTTCAATGCGATTTCCGGAACTGATCGCATAACAGATACAATAAACTCAGGCTTTGTTTTTCGATTCTTTTTCTATCAACTACTCACCGACATCCAGCGATGCGACCGGAAACCGGCACTCTACCGCGGGTCGATGATCTTCTGAAGATACTGGAGATCTCGCGACACCAGGCCATGACGACCGACCTGCAGACCCTGCTCGCAGAAATCGAAACCGCGGCATCCGAAATCCTGAATTGCGAGCGCGCGACGGTCTTCGTTTACGACAGCGAACGCAGTGAGCTGTACAGTTGTGTGGAATCCCGGGCGGAATTCGTGCGGATTCCAGCCGATCAGGGAATCGCGGGAGCCTGTTTTCGAAGCGGGCGACTATTGGATATCAAGGACGCTTACGCAGATTCCCGGTTCAATTCAGCCATTGACCGGAAGACCGGGTTCACGACCCGCGACATGCTGGCGCACCCTCTGATTTTGGCGGATAACCAGATTCTCGGTGTGATTGAAGTCCTCAATAAAAATCAGGGTGAATTCACCGGCCACGATGGTTTGCTGTTGCAAACTTTTGCGGCGCAGTCCGCGGTCGCTCTGCATCGTCAATTTCTGATGGAAGAATATGGTGAACGAAAAAGACTGCAAAGCGAACTCGCGATCGCCAAACAAATCCAGCAGGGACTGCTGCCGAAAGTTTCGCCGGCACTAAACGGCTTTGATATTGCGGGCTGGAACCAACCCGCCGAAGAAACGAGCGGGGATTTCTACGATTTCCAGCCGCTGGATGATGGCAATCTGGTATTTATTATCGCGGACGTCGCCGGGCATGGAGTCGGGCCGGCTCTGCTGGCGGCACAATGTTCGGCGTTCCAGAAAGCGGTATTCTCGATGGGCTGTGAACTTGAACGAAGCCTGACCAAAATCAATCAACTCCTGTGCGAGGACATTCCGAGTGACCGCTTCGCCACGGCGTTCGTGGGCATGGTGGACGTTGGGAAAAACCAGATCCGGGCCATTTCCGCAGGGCACGAGCCGGTTTATACCTACCGGGCCGCCACCCGGACCATCGAAAAATTCCCGGTCGGCGGATTGCCGCTCGGAATTTTGGAAAGCTGCATTTATGACGAATGGCAGGCAATCCAGTTGGCTCCAAACGACATGCTGGTCACACTGACCGACGGGTTCTTGGAGGCGGAGAACCGGCAAGGTCATCGCTTCGGTGAACAGCGCATCCACGACGCGATTAGAGCTTCCTGCGAGCGGAGCGCCGCGGACGTGATTTCATTCTTGAGGGAATCGTTGATGCGGCACCTTCGCGGCTCTCGCCACTCCGATGATCTCACAGCAATAGTAATCAAAAGGAACCCGCCTTAATCCCAAGTCGGATTTCAGTAGGTTACGAGCGCTTATTTATCGCTCCGGACTATCGAACAACGATTTGTGAATTCGTTGAGATATCCGCGGCGGCAAGGCCTGTTTTGCCATGCCAAAAATCGAAAATGATCGGCCCGAAGGATTGAAGAATCTAATTGCAGCGGCATTGAACTTTAATCAGGAGTTGAGCACTATAAAAACTCCCTTGACGAAATACTGAATAAATCCAGGAATCAGCGTTGACCCTAAGCGTGCTTGAATAAGCGCTGCTTTTCGCGTTGCCAATCGCGTTCTTTCTCAGTCGCCCGTTTGTCGTGAAGTTTCTTGCCCTTGGCCAGACCGACTTCGAGCTTCGCGCGACCCTTCTTCCAGTAGAGCGCCAACGGAATCAGCGTATATCCCCGGCGTTCGACGAATCCGATCAACCTATTGAGTTCCTGCCGATGTAGCAGGAGTTTACGGGTCCGGATTGAATCGGGGTCAATATGAGTCGACGCTGAGGTCAACGGGGAGACATGCATCCCGAACAGCCAGGCTTCCCCGTTTTTCACCAGCACGTAGCTTTCATTCAGCTGGGCTCTGCCGTCACGCATGCTTTTGACTTCCCAACCCTCGAGCGCCAACCCGGCTTCGTAGCGGTCTTCAATAAAAAAATCATGGCTCGCCCGCTTGTTCAACGCAATGGTTTGGCTGCTGTCTTTGGATTTCGCTTTTTTCTTTGCCATTCTGAATTCCGGTTTCAGGACAGAAACCTGACTTGCCCCTGAAAGTCTGGTATTTTACTTTAAATGGCCCTTGAACTGCGGATCTTAATACAATCACGGTCATTCATCCGGGGGAATTCAACGCAAAACATGTCCGGCCAGGTGCAATTCAGGTCACGAGTCACCTTCGTTCTGGCCGCAACGGGCTCCGCAGCAGGCCTCGGCAACATTTGGAAGTTTCCATACATCACCGGAAAACAAAAGACTGGCGGGGGGTTGATTCGCTGCGTCGCACCGGCCGGTGTGAGCCTGGTATTACTCAGCGGTTCGTTTTAACCTATGGTCTGTAACCATGGTGAAGCCAACCTTGGCAAGCGGAAACCGCGTTGAATTCCTGTTGACGTCGGGCAGGGCGGCATGACGACGATCCACCGCAATGCCCTTCTGCGTTTTCCGGCGCCTTTGATATTCGATCTGGTCAATGACATCGAATCCTACCCCGAATTTCTACCCTGGTGCGAATCGAGCAAGGTTCTACGGCGTGTGGATGGTCTAGTCGAGGCTCGACTGGATATCTCACACAGCGGTATTCGAAAATCATTCACTACCCGGAACTCATTCCGGGGCAAGGATGCGATAACGATGAGTTTGATTGAGGGCCCTTTTAAGCGGCTGGAAGGGATCTGGACCTTTCAACCCCTGCGCGAGGACGCGAGCAAAATTTCATTGCACCTCGATTTCGAGATCGCCGGCCGATTGGCCGATATCGCGTTCGGCCCGATATTCGGCCAGATTTGCAATAGCCTGGTCAACGCGTTCAGTCAGCGGGCACGAGACCTGTACCAACCATGAAGCCCGAACAGCCAATCGAGGTCGAAGTGGCTTATGCGCTTCCCGAACTGCAGGTTCTCCTGTCCATCGTTCTACCTGCGGATTCCACCGCGCAATCCGCAATCGAAATTTCCGGAATCCTCGAACGGTTTCCCGAAATCGATTTATCGAAGAACCTTGTCGGAGTGTTCGGCTCGGTTTGCAGCCTCGATCAGAAATTGCACGCCGGCGACCGGGTTGAAATCTACCGGCCGCTGATTCATGATCCCAAAGAAGCGCGCCGAATCCGGGCAGAACGCAACACCAGATCTGCCGGCAAAAAGGTCCGCGGACGGGGCGGGTCCCAGCGGTGACCGGAAGGCTTCCCTGATTCTCGATCAGCCGCGTCGTTCCGATCCTTTCCGATTGACGCGCGACGGCGTATTTGCAAACAGGTGCGCATAATCGAACGCCGCTTGCGCGGGATCTGACCGTCCAAATATCCCGCTGATCACTGCCAGCAGATCCGCGCCGGATTCGAGTAATTCTCTGCCATTTTCCGGCGTAATGCCGCCGATCGCGACCACAGGAATCCGGAATTTCGCCTGCTTCAAAATTTCCATCTGAACAGGGGTCGCATCCGGTTTGGTCCGCGACGCGAAAAAACTGCCGAATGCGACATAGTCCGCACCCTCCTGTTCAGCCCGGACTGCGCTGTCCAGGGAATCGTAACACGAAATACCGACAATGGCGTGCCCGCCAATTCGCTGCCGCGCTTCGGCAAGGCCGCAATCGCTCCTGCCCAGATGAACTCCGTCAGCGTCGATCTGAGCCGCCAGTTCGATATGGTCATTAATAATGAACGGTACCTGACGCGAGCGGCAGAGTTCCAAAAGAGCCGTTGCCAGCGCAACATCCGGTTGGCGATCTTTTTCCCGATACTGGATTACGCAGGCACCGCCATCAAGCGCCCCGGAGACCGCGTTGACCAGACTGGAACCCGGCCAGATGGCCGTAGCCGTGATCGCGTAAAGACCGGACGAAGGAAACCGCGTTTTCATCCGACCCGCAAATGAACCAGCCGGTCCGGGATGCATTGTCCCTTTCCGGGGATGAACCCGGCTTGCAAGGCTTTCCACGTGTATCGTTGCGCCTCAGAGATTGCGGCAAAGGCTTCCAAACCCCGGGCCAGATAGGCCGCGACAGCCGAGGCCAAGGTACATCCGGAACCATGAAAAACACCGGCCAGTCGTTCCCATTCAAACCGATACACCGGCTCGTTGGGCCGATACAATGCATTGACAACCTGTGGAGTGTCCTGGTCCGCGCCCGTAATCAGAATATGAGAACACCCCAGCGCATTCAGATAGCTACCACAAGCGTCAAGACCCAGAGACGACGGGCACAAGCGCCTGGCTTCGCTGCAATTGGGGGTGGCCACGGTCGCCAAAGGGATCATTTCGGAGGCTATCGCGTGGACCACGGGCCGATCCGAAAAATCGAATCCCCCGCCCGCGGCAAGGACAGGATCGAGTACCACCGGTATCCGAGGTAGCTCCTTTAGCATGGAATGCAGAACCGACACCGTTGCAATCGATCCGAGCAGACCGATCTTAATGCAAGCGATATCGAGATCCTCGAAAAGGAGGCGCAATTGTTCCCTGATTTGTCCACCCGGTTGAGGAATGACCTCTCGCACATTTCGGGTATCCTGCAGCGTAAGAGTGGTGATCACCGTGCACGGATGGCACCCGAGCGCGGAAATCGTTTCGATGTCGGCCTGAATCCCCGCGCCGCCGGACGGGTCGTGCCCGGAAATGCTGAGAACGACGGGGCGGGTTTTTGGCATAACGGGCATGCGGCAATTCCGCGGAAGTTTCGATAAACGCCGAGAATATCATGGATACCGGACCATGGCATTACTGATTGAACCGACCAGCCCTGACAGGCCCGCCGCAGGTCAATATCCGGTGGCCTGTTAGCAACAAATAGAATTGTCCGGTTTTGTAGCAAATAAACTGTCCGCTTTTGGTTAAAACGGACCCCATTGTCTAGCGTTATCTTTTTACGCGAACAAGTTATTGTTGTAATTAAAAAAACCCGTGGTGGGTAAGCG
>JBGTCG010000146.1:0-14340 GCA_041748915.1 Methylococcales bacterium | reverse complement strand
GTATTCGATTGGTCCAAAATAAAACGTTTCATCTTTCACCTGCCGGGTGAGTCCGAAGCAGGGGATATTTTACCAGACTTCACTCGCTATTTCAGCAGGTTAGCCGTATTATCGCGGATCTTAAATCACGGATTCAGGTTGAAATAAAGCCAATATTGTACCTGATTAGTAAGATGCTTCAGCTACGGCTCAAATTACCTCGTTCCGGCAAGGATTGTTGGAACCCAGCAGTCAGGGAAGCCTTGCAAACATTACGTCCATGTAATCTGGATACCGGCAATCCTTGCCAGTATGACGTTGCAGCTGAATCATCTTTATAATCAGGATATTGTAAGTATTCGAGATGAATAGACATTATTTTTAGACCATATCGGTGCGGAGTGCACAGTTCTTGTGCGCTTATTTTTGCGTGGTTCCAAATTACTTTGCAATTAAGCAACAACAAAAGCCGATTTTCAACATACTTTCGGTATTTCTACAACAAAACATTGGAAAAAACGCATATATCGAGTACCATGGAGAGATGGCGTTAATCGTGCCTATAAAATTTAGACGACTGCCTTAATCCAACAACCTCATATTCTTAAACTAACGAGCGTGCGTAGATGAAGACAAGAATATACGGTATTTCCGCCAGCATGTTGGCCTTTGGGATAGTAACAATCTTAGGTGTTCATAACGCCCGAGCCGAACCGATTCCCGCAGAAGAACCCGGTACAAAGACTGCGGAAAGCGAACCCACGGACTGGACTGATGCCGATGGTGTGCTCGAAGCAATGGGCGCCAACATCAATGATGCCGAGTTCATGAAGAATAACAATCTAAAATTCGGCGGATGGATCGAAACCAGCGTATCCGGCAACACGAACAGTTCGCCGGATAATTTCAATGGGCCGGTGACGTTTACTGACCGTGACGGCGAACTCCAGATGAACCAGTTTTATCTTTTTTTCGAAAAAGCGGTCGATGTCAATGGTGATGCCTTTGACATCGGCGGCCGTGCGGATTTCCTCTACGGTACTGATGCCATATTCACACAAGCCTACGGTGTGCCAGCGCTCGACCCGCAGACCGGCCAGCCCTTGAATCGCGGGAATTGGGATTTGTACCTGGTCAGTCAGGACTATCGATTCTACGGCATTGCGCTACCGCAAGTTTATGCGGAATTCAACTTGCCAGTAGGTAATGGTCTTTCGGTCAAGGCCGGGCATTTCTACACGCCGATCGGTTATGAAGTCGTTACCGCCCCCGATAACTTTTTCGTTTCGCACGCCTATACCATGCAATATGGCGAGCCCTTCACCCATACGGGTTTCCTGGGCAGTTATGAGATCAATCCCAATTGGAGCGTCGTGGCTGGCGCGGTGACCGGCAGTGCTACCGGTGGCTGGGACGGCCAATGGACCCAGCAGCTTGGCAACTGGGATTTCCTCGGTGGTGCCACTTGGACCAGCGACGATGCAGGGTCATCTTTGGGCTTGACGACGTCGGTCGGCGGACGCTCTGAACATTCCAGCAGCATATGGGCGATTTACAGCATCGTCGGCAAACACAATTTCACGGACAAATTACATTATGTATTCCAGCACGACCATGGGTTTGCCGAAAACGTGCTGACCGCGAATGGCAACGGCAATACGGAAACCGCCGAATGGTACGGCATCAACCAGTATCTTTTCTATGACATTCAAGACAACCTGGCCGCAGGCATTCGCTTCGAGTGGTGGCGAGACGCCAACGGATTCCGCATCGCCGGACCGGCACGTTGCGGGGCCAGCTTTAATGTCGACTCCACCACCGGCGTAGGTAATACGTATGCGTGCGGTGCCTCCTTCGGCGATTATCCGTTCGCAAGCAGCAACTACTATGAACTCACCGCAGGCATAACGTACAAACCAGTGCCGTGGATCCTACTTCGCCCAAATTTCCGCTATGACCATGCCGACATTCCAGTCTTCTCTGGCGGCAATCGACACAGCCAAGTGATGGTAACTGCAGACATGGTGATTACGTTTTAAGGTATTAACCGTTGACTCACGTGCATTCTTTCGTTCTGAAATAGAAAACAAATGCGCAACCAATGGAACAGGCGGTATCCTGCTAAACCTGAAGGGTCCGTTATTCGGATGGAAAATCCGGTGGTCTCACAGTTTCGATAGCGCTGGAGTTTGTGAAATGACGTCTTGCCGAAATTAACGATAGGCTGACCGCAATCAATAAAATCGAGAGCGTGGCTTCCAGGAGCAGAAAAGCCCCGATTTTAAAATATGCAAAGCCGGGGTGTACGAATCGGACCAGCCACCCCGCAGCTTCATTCGCCAGCGCCGACGCATAAGTTAAACCGCTTAACCAGATTTTTAGGCTGGTCGGAAGCTTGGTCATGAGCATTAAATGGGTCAGGGTTAGGACCAGAATGCCCATCGCGAAAAGATGGAAATGCGCTACTTCGAGTAACCCTTGATAACTCTTGGGTTGGGCGAAGGTTTCCTCGGATCCAAGATAATAAGCAATGACCGAATCTGCAGTGAGGTCCATTTTATGGAAATACATCATTGCATTGGTCAGCCATAACAGTACGATGTAGCCCAGAAACATCAAAATCAACGCATTCAATAATGGCTGACGTCGTTGTTCGCCGGTGACAAAATAACGCATCTTCAAACACCCTTCACGGCAACTTGAAAAATCGCCAGAACTTTCCGCACGCTGGTCAATGCGCTTTGCGCACTGAGCGTCGCGCCGGTGATGCCCTGAACTTCGGAATTAAAGCCCATTTGGGCGAGCGCCCGGTCATACAGTTGCGCAAACCATGAAGCGGTCGGCTGATACTCCGGGGGTTCATGAAAGGCCAGCACCTCGATCTTTTCGAGCTCGCCGTCCGGTGATAGGACAATCAGCAAGGTTTCCGGCTTGGTCCTGACCGTATGGCTCTCAATGGCCGCATAACCGACGATAATCCCGTCACGCCGGCCGACATAAAAAGTAAAGAGCGCGGATTCGAGTTTGATATGCGCCAATCGCTCGATAATCTCGATTTGCCGTTCGGTCAGAAACAGCGGCAGCATTTCGACCTCCGCATCCTGACCGAACGCGAGATTCATGGCTTCACTCTTGCTGTAATAGATCCTGCAAAAACCCGCAGGCGTCGTGAACAGACAGGTCGCCAAAGTTAATAACCCGATCCATTTTCTGGTAGGTTTCATTTCAAATTGCGATAGGGTCCGTCAATTTGGCTAACCAATATGAATTCGTCAACTGGTCCCGCTAAAAGACATAACCGATACCCAGATTGAATTCATCCGGCACACTGCCATCCTTGGCGGTGAAATTGCGGTAGTCTGCTTTGATCACAATGTTGGGAATCGGTTTATAGTTAAGGCCGAACTGGAATATTTCCCAATCGAGATTTGGATTATCCGCAAATCCGCTTGGCGCGCTCGCAATCGGATCGAGTTGTTCATACCTAAAAAACGGCGCCAGGTATTGATCAGTATCGGCCATGATCAACGGCATGACGTTATATCCGATCTCGGTATACCAGCCGTAATTGGATTTCCCGACGGTTTCCCCCCGGTCTGCACTCAGGACTGCTGCATCGCCGATATGGCCCCAGGCGCCCAGCGCCCGGAATTCCACGCCATAGTACTTCCATTGCAGATGCGCTTCATAAAGTTGGGTAAAGACGTTGACCTGTTGTCCGTCATACGTTTGATTCTGACCGGAATTCCCAAGATAGGCCGAACCACCGACTATTAAACCCGGATGTGATGGCGGAGTGTAATCAAGCCGGGCGACCCAGGCCAAATCTTCGGCGATTACCTGGCTCGCGGACTGACGTCCGTCTCGTATTCCGCTTGACCCGAATCCTTTGGCATCGAGCCCATTCGTGCCATAAGTCGTATAAGTCAATCCGGGCACTATTTCACCAAACAAGCCAACGCCGACCTCCCGCCACGTGGATGGAATAATGAATCTCTCCACCGCGGGTCTCTGATTACCGAAAAAATAAGGTGATTCATGGATCAGGTTGATAAAACCGATCGGTTGCAGCACCATTCCCGCGCGAATGTTCGCGCGCGGATCCAGCAGAAAATCGAGCGCCGCAAATTCCACCGATACCTCTCCGTTTTTGCCGGTAGAGGCGTGTTCAAATTCCAGTTCACTGTTAAACAGGATGTTATCGGTAAAACGATAGCCCAGATACACGACCGCGCGCAAGAAATCCGCGTTATCGACCATCGAACCTTTATCTGCGACGATATTCTGATAAAAGGCCTCGCCATAGCCGCCGATCGACAAGCCCTTGTCGGCATGATAAACCTTGGATGCCGCCGGGCCCAATCCGTATTCGCTTTTTAGGGCTTTTTCTTCCGGAATCACCAATGCGGTGCGCAGCTTTTCGACTTCCTGACTCAGGATATCCGTTTTGCGCGAGACTTCGTTGACCTGAGTTGATTCCATCGCCGGCTCTTCCGAAGTAACCGGCGCGCCGGATTTTTCACCAGGCGCCCCGACCGCCTGAGTTGCCTGCATCTCCAGTTTTTTAGTCAACGCATCGATCTGTTTCTGCTGCTTCTCGATAATTTTCCATAGTTCATCGAGACTTTTCGAAGTTTCGGCAGCATGGACCGTTGAATGAACGAATAAGACTAAACCCACGGTGATGTGTATCACGAAGAGCGGTTTCATTGCTTTCTCTCGGTTTCCTGTTGTTAATGGAATTTGTCTTATAATATTAATACAGACTCGAGAGGTAATGCAAATGATTCGCATTACGAAGATAAATTGGCGCGCTTCAAGTTGGTGTAACCGAAGTCACTGCATTGTTCTGTGGTGAAAATAGCGAAAGAGGTTCAGTTTAGGTTGGACCTTTCCGAACGGCGGTCAGCCCAATCCAAAGGCATTTACATATTATGAATCCGATTGTTGCTATCACGGGGGTCGGACTTTCTCGGGCGCAATTCCGATTCCTTCCGCTCTTTCACAAGTTCGTCGATCATCGCGTCCCATGAAGCATATTTGGTAAAATCCGGGTTGGCGGCTTCAGACTGGCGCGCAAAATTCTGCTTTCCCAATTCAATCACTTCCGGAACCGTCTTCCGATGAACTAAAGTCCGGAATTCGGCATCGTCTTTCGCATATCGTTTCAGGGACCAGAATGAAACCTGAAATTCGACCTGTTCGTTCACCGGGAGGGTTTGTTGCAAGCCGGTCACAGAACGATATAAGGATTGGTCATTACTGGCATTGATCTTGTCACTTTGCCCACAACCAGGCAATAAGACGATACAGGCCAGCATTGATAGCATCATCGAAGCAATTTTCATCTTGTTGGTTCCCCAGCGGCATCACGTATAATGAGAATCCATTATACCGCATGCCAAAAGTACACTGTGCTCCATGTTGGATTTTGTGCGTCTCCTGACCCGGCGTTACCAAACGATTTTGAGTCATACCCGTGATGGCGCACCGATTAAGTTGCTGGATAACGATACGCTGACTTCACTCGTATTAAGCGAAGCCTTCCTGGAAAAAGGAGAATTGCTCGAACGGCACCCGAGCCTGCCAGTCCAAATAGTTGTGATCGGCCCGACACAAGTCGGCAAAAGTTCGGTGGTGAACGTGCTTTTGGGCGATGAATACGCCGGTGTTAGTCCGCTCGCGGGATTCACGACCCGTCCACAAGGATTCGCACTCGGCCTGCAGGACTCCGATTGTTCTGTAATTCATCACTTTTTCCAGGGCTATGGGTCTATCCGGTCCGCCGAGGGCACAACCCAATACGACATTTATTCACTTCGTCTAATTTCAACGCCGGAACATCCAACTTTTCGAAGCTGCGTCGTCTGGGATACTCCTGATTTCGATTCGATCGATGCCGCGGACTATTCCGACAACCTGTTAAGAACTGTTGCATTGGCCGATTTGATCCTCCTTGCGGTAAGCAAAGAAAAGTACGCCGACGAAACCGTCTGGAATATGCTGTCGCTAATCGAATCCCTGAAGCAACCAACGGTGGTTTTTCTAAACAAAGTTTCTCCTGAGCACAGTCGCGCCGTAATCCAGTCATTCTCCGAAAAATGGGCTCATTCCCGATCAGATCCGATGCCATCGATCGTCTCAGCGGCATTTTTGAACGAAGGACTCAGTCCAAAGAATTCTGTTAGGGAACATGATCAGCTTATTGATTACCTGCGACAGGCGAATCTGTCAGTCAATCGATCTGCGCATCGGCATCAATGCGCCGCGCTTTTGAAAAGCCACTGGACAAGTTGGACCGATGCCGTTCGGCAGGAGCAAAAAATGGTTATCGAATGGCATCGACTCGTCGAGGTAGCAGCCAGCGGCGCGATTGAAATCTACGAACGGTACTATCTGAACCATCCTCAGCATTTCGAGACCTTGAAGCGCGCGTTAGCCGAATTGTTGACGCTGCTGGAGGTCCCCGGAGTGGCTCCGCTGCTCATGAAAACCCGGCAATTGTTAACCTGGCCAGTCCGTTATCTTTTGGGCTTGGGCCGACATGAATCGGCAGATTCCGGCAATGAAGCCGGGACCAGTCAGGAGACGCAAGTACTACGAAGGATGCTTGACCACTACTTGATTCATTTATCGGACGCGGTTTTGTCCAAACGAACGGATTATGACGGTCACGAACATTGGTGGAACGAAATCTCATCCCTGCTCAAAACCGAACAACCGATATTCACGGAATCTTATAACCGTGCGGTACGCGGCTATCAGACCGAATTTCACCACGAGATCGAAGCAGCTGCCCACCGTCTTTACGATAAACTGAAACAACAACCGGCTACCCTGAACAGCTTGCGAGCTACCCGTGTCACGACCGACGCGGCGGCCGTTGCAATCGCACTGAAGACCGGGGGCATTGGTGTTCAAGACTTCATCATTACCCCTGCCGTGCTGTCATTAACGTCCTTTCTTACCGAAAGCGCGCTCGGCCACTACATGCGCAGGGTTGAAGCGGAATTAAAGCAACGGCAATTGAATGCGGTTCGTACGCAAATTTTCGACAGTGTACTCAGCCAGCAATTGAAAAGTTTGCCGACACGCATGGTTCCAAACAATAAATTCAATATTTCGGAAATATCTTTACGGGAAGCCGAAGCCCAACTTCATGAATTCTGAAAGTGATCGACTATTTTTCAGCGCCTTAGGACAAGCCCAAGCATGGGCGGCCGAATGTAGGGATCTCGGCTGGCTGCTTCCAAGGGATGTCGAGCGGTTTAGTGTCGATCGTCGTTCGCCCGCGGCACTTTTCCCGAATTCCGGTCAACGTCCTTTAATTGTTGCGTTTTTTGGTGGTACCGGCGTGGGCAAAAGTACCCTACTGAACCGCCTGGCTGAACACGAAGTCGCCCGAACCGGAGTCATGCGCCCTACTTCGCGAGAGGTTTCTCTGTATATTCATTGCGCAGTGGACCTCGAGCGACTTCCGGAAAAATTTCCGATTGAAAAAGTCCGGATCGATCGGCACGCAGTCGACAAAATGAAAAACATCCTGTGGATCGACATGCCCGACATTGATAGCACGGAAACGGCAAACCGCGAAATTGTCCTCGAGTGGCTACCTCATATCGACGTACTGGTCTATGTGGTTAGTCCCGAACGTTATCGAGACGAGAAAGGCTGGCAATTGCTCCTGTCCAAGGGCGCCCGGTACGCTTGGCTGTTTGCAATGAATCAAATCGATCAGGGGGATCCTTCGCAACGCGACGATTTTATTAAGCAACTGCTGAACGCCGGATTCAAAAATCCGATTGTGTTTGCGACGGATTGTTCCGGAACGGAATCGGCCGGCCGGGATGAGTTTAGACAATTGCAGGAAACGATAGAAAATCTGGCGAACCGGCATACCATTGAACACCTCGAGTTCCGGAGCCTGGTTGCGCACATGCATGAAATCGAAAACAATATCGATCTTTGCATGGACGCGATGGGGTCGCCCTCGGCCATCGACCTCATGGTGAATAGATGGGAGTCGGTCTGGAACGATGCGGTCAATGATCTGAATGATGGCATTCAATGGCCGATCCATGAGGCCGCGCGAATTATAGGAAGCGCTGGCGGCGAAAAAAACCTGATAAAACAACTTGCCAAGGAGGGCCGCAAGGAACACCAGGCCCAAAGCCAGTCATCAACCAATCCAATGCTGTGGGATGATTGGGCTCAAACTCGATTTGACGATGCATTGGACCAGCTCGCAGTCACCGCCGGGGCAAACGGAATTCCAGTCACCCCAATTAAATCCAAACTAGCTGAGATACGAACGCAGGCACGAAAAATTCTGCACAGTCAGACGGAGCAAAGTCTGCGTCGAACACTCGCAAATCCTGGCAATTCAATACAGCGCCAGTTGTTAGCGATAACTCGGCTTTGTTCCGGACTGTTTCCGCTCACTGCAATTATTTGGGTTGCTTACGAAGTCCTGGATCAATTTCATACCAGTAGCGTTTCCGGCGCGCCTTATCTCGGCGTCAACTTCGCGATACACAGTGGATTATTAATTTTTGTATCCTGGTTGTTACCGTGGTTTATCTATCGAAAACTGACACCGTCAACAGAAGAAGTTGCATTACAGGCACTGCAAAATGGAACGCGGGTTGGTTACGAATGCATTAAATCGCGTATCGATGATATGTTAAGGAATCTGGTTGACGAACGAGTCAGGTTGATTGCTGCGGCAGAGAAAATCACGGCAGAGTGTTCGCGACACTCATTTTCAGAAACTAAAATTGAGAATCAGACATTAGACCGCATGCTTAGCAAGCAAGCAACCATTCAATGCTAATCCGGCTGCCGGCGACGCGAAGTGAAAATTTCGGACTTCTGCTGTCCGCCCGATTCGCACTTATTTTTATCTGGACGCCTCGAGATCAATAATTTCCGCCAATTGGTTTCTATGGCGGACAACTGAGCGAATAAGGTCCATTATGTATTCTGCCGATCTTGGCGTCCTCCGGCATTGCCGCGGATGGAATTGCCGATCCTTAGCCGGATTGGATTCGTGTATGATAATGAGACCGGCCGGCTGGCACGATTTAATAGCTCAAGTTTTCAACGGCACGGATGATCTGAACGAACCGCAGAAATATTATGATAGCGGAAAAATAAGAGAAAAATCATGAATCCAAGCGATTTGATCGGCACCTTGGTATTGGCGGGAAGTGTGATTTTGACTGTGGTTACGGTCATTTGGCTGCCAATCCTGCGCCGACGAGAACTGGCCCAGATAGCCGAACAGAAAAGCCGGCCCATTTTTGTTGAATTGCATGGATCCAGTCAATTTAACGCCGACGGATCCGCAAGAAGCGAAGCGATTAACGACCTGTCGTCTGAAACGAAACTGGCCCTGAAAAGAAAACCGATTCCGGATAGCGATGAAGGCGAAACAGAAGTCTATACTATCGGCGGCCAGTCACTGGGAGTTTTGCCCGCCGTCCCTGGCCGGGAACTCGCCAGAGAGATCGCCGCAGATAAAAAAATCGATGTAAAAATTGACCTTATATCCGGCGGCACTGATCAACGACCTGATTATTACATCAAGCTGGTAGTGAAACGTCAATCTCTGAATACAGGCAGGCGGAGATGAAGCGGTACGACGTGCCAGTCGGTCGGTATACACTCCGCAGTCATCAGTATGGTTATCTCTGTATAAGTTTTTTTATCCTTTTCGGCACGACAGCTTTACCGCGCCTGATCAATGGTGACACCAATTGCTCGATCAACTCCGCACCGCGCGATCCCCTTAGTTCGGGTCGGATACCTAATCCGGCTTCAACCGTGCGTTGATAAACTCTGCAAGGATTAAGATACTTTCATGGTCCAGTTTCTCGTAGCGCATACCCACATGATAACAATCCACTGCGACCCGTCGTGAGTACGAGACGGCACAGCCTATTTGGATCGCCGCGGTGATACCTTTACTTGCCAAGGGTACATTCAGCGTTACCTTTACTTCAATCCGCTTTCCGTGACGCGTCCATTCTCCACGAGGAGTTAATAGCTCACGCTCGATAGCATTACACTGCAACTTCAACCCCGCGCTCGATGTGTCAAGCGCAACTGCGTTGATCGTAAAACCATCTCCGCAATCCACTTCCGCGTCTATATTCGCGATAACCCGAGGATAGTGACGTTTTTCGCGATTTGGGAACAAACCGATTGCCCACTAGATAAATATTTCTTGATTCAAAAATTCCAATCCGGATTTAAGTGATATCGTCTCTACTTGTTAGATTCTGTTGACATTTCACCGGGTCCATGCCTCGGCTGAGTATAGAAAACCCATGAAATAGGGAGCAGTTTTCTCGAAACGGGAAACGACGCGGCGATTGTGTTTGAGTTTGTTAAAGAAACGTTCGATAAAATGGCGTACTTTATAGAGAAATTAATCACACTCCCGTGGCGTGGCGCGGTTGGAACGAAGCGGGATCACCGCTCCAATTGCCGGCTCGGCATGCGCTTGCACCAACGCATCGGCATTATGGCCTTCGTCGCCGATCACCGGATCGGTGGTTAGATCACAGAGCAACGTGTCGGCTTGGCTGATATCCGCCTCTTGGTCGCCGGTCAGGATAAACTTCAAGAGGTTTCCCCAGCGTATCGGCGATCATGGTTCTTGGGCCTGAAACCGTCCTGGGAGCGGCCCAACTCCTCGCATTCCGCAGTGCTTTCCCGCGCTCCCGCGGCACAGACATGCTTCGGGACGATCGTGCGATCGATCAGAACGTACTCCAAATCCGGGTCGTCGGCAACCGCATTGTACAAATCCGCCCACACGTGCTGGTTGCACCAGCGAGCAAAGCGTTTGAATACCGTGTCGGAATGTCCGCGGGATAATCGCCACTTTGCCACGCTAATCAAAATCCACACCACGCGTCTGCCATTCTCTGGAAACCGTTGAGCAACTTACACCTGATCCGCTGCTCATCATTCAACCACAACATCCACTTCGTAGAAATCCACAAATTTGCCCCGGATTAGAATACAATCTCACAGTAGAGGTAAATAATGATATACTTGTTCGATTATAATGTTTACTATTTTTTGGCTACGTAATGACGTGATGTTCTCGTCATACGAATATTGGAAGGGATAAGAGGCTATTCTATGCTTATTTTAACTCGGAGAGTAGGTGAGACTCTGATGATCGGTGACGATGTCACTGTTACCGTACTTGGCGTGAAAGGTAATCAAGTGCGTATTGGTGTGAACGCACCGAAAGAAATCGCAGTTCATCGTGAAGAAATTTATGAAAGAATAAAAAAAGAACAAGCCGCTCAACACAAAGACGATTAATATAATTCAGACATTTCAAAATCTTAGATCGTATTTATAAATCGATCCCATCGAAAAAACGTTTGCAAACGGATTTGCAAGCCGCTCGTTGCTGTCCACGAAAATTCAAACGAAACCGGGGTAATCTAAAAAAAGCCTCGGAAGTCCTTCCAGAACTGGGTAACCGATGTAAGCCAGCACGACCTGGACGAGACGTTAGGTAGAGATTTCCGTTACGCTACGGGACGGGACGAAATCTCAATGGAAATTTAAACGCCCTAAGGTTATCGGTGAGTGAATCAAATTCAGTTCGACCGATCTTGAATCAATGGTTTGAGCCGCGGCAATTACGGCCTAAAAAGTTAGAGTTGTTTTTTACATCAGAATCTGGACAATTACCTGCATCGGAGAGATGGCCGAGCGGCTGAAGGCGCTCCCCTGCTAAGGGAGTATGGGTTAAAAGCCCATCGAGGGTTCGAATCCCTCTCTCTCCGCCAATACCTTGTTATTTATCAAATAGTTGAATCCTGTTTTCGGAAATACGTCGCCACTCCATACCACATTTTTTTTGAATCGTGGAAAGCACAAAAAACCCGGCCATAAGCCGGGTCGGTGGGTCATGGCTGTTCCGCCATTGCGAATACCTGCTCGCGTTGGGATTCGTCCAGTTTTTCGTAAAGGCTATACCAGGATAGCTCGCCATCGTCGAATAGAATGGTTGCGTCTTGATGCAATAGGTAGTCTTCCATTCGGACGCGGTCGAAGGGTGTCGCGTCCGGGTCGCAGAACGTCGAGATGAACGTCTGTTCGGAAGCTGACAGCTTCCGGTAATTTTCAAGCAGGTCTGTTTCTACATAGGTTAATTCAGAAATCGATTCCATTTTCTGGATGATCTTGCGTTCCTGCGCCAGGTACAGGTCAATAATCTTCTGCTTGGTTCGTTCACGAACCCGGCTGGCCAGCGGCTTTACAATGTCATCGATATGGGCGTACAGGTCTTTCCAATCTTGAATGTCCGGTACGGATTCATCCGGTTCCTCTTTCTGAAAATGTACCGTTTTTGTTAGCGGTTCTTGTTTGGTCACCTGAACCGTTACTGGTTTCCGCTTGCGCGGCTGCCGCCGGCCCAGCGTGTCGGTCGACGTGGTGGATTCCACCACGTCTCCGGATTGTTCCAGCTTCTTGCGTGTGATACCGACCGTGGTGTGATCAACGCCGACCTTTTTAGCAACCTGCCGGTCCGACTGCTGCGGGTTGGCCTTCAATGCCCTCTCAATCGCGGCTTGTTTCTCGGCGTTGGTCCGTGGTCTGGTGTTGGCGCGGCGGTACCGGTTATTCGAATAAACCTGGTCGCGCATCTGAGATCGGGGCTAAGGCTGTGAAGTCAATGAAAATCGCGCCACCTCCTTGCGCGCTATTGGCGGCGAAGGTGTTGTTGATGATATTCCAATTGCCTGAAAAGCTATTAATTGCCCCGCCTTCGAAGAATGCCGTGTTGCGCACAAAGGTATTTTTTCATAAAGTGATCCAGTACATTACTGTCCTGCCCCTGTCTAAAAATCGCGCCCCCGTAATCGGCGGAGTTGTCGTTGAAAGTGCTGTCGCTAACGCTCAATTCGTCATTATTCTCAATGGCGCCACCTCGTGTGAAGACTCGCCGAGGCGATTCATTCGCGCTGTTGTGGGAAAAGATGCATTTTCTTACCGTTAGCGAACCGCGCACGCGCTGTCCGTTGACCACTAACTTGGGGTCGAACGTGTTCACGATCGCGCCGCCACCTGTGTTGGAGTGATTGTAGCTGAAGATACTTTTGGTTACGAAGAGAATTCCGCCCCGGTTACTGATGCCGCCTCCACCGTTACCGATACCGGAGATTGGTAAAGAAAGACCTTCGGTAATGGTTAGTTCCTGTAAGGCGAGTTGGGCTAAACCGCGGACGATCATCACCCGTACACGGTTATTCCCGATGATCGTTATCCGTCTCTTACCGTTTATGATCAACCGGTCCGAATCGGTGACCTCCGGCAGAGTGGCGCCGAGGGTAATCGTACCGCTGACGCGGAATCTGATTGTGTCGGCTCCATAACCTCCTCTGCCTACAATCCCCGTAGTCAGCGTCTTGGTTTGCCGCCGTGATCGCTTCGCGCAGCGTGCAGTTTCCATCGATGGTGTCACTATCCGCCAGATCGTTCACGAGGGAAGCCGCCTGTGCCGCAGGCGCGGACTGTACGCTCAAAGCCAGCAGTATTGAGCCGAGCCATATGAGGTCTCTGGTTCGGAACAATATTTTTGTACGGTAACTATCTTGTTCCATGATGTTGTCCTTTCAGTAAAGTTGACTATCCTCATCGTGTCCATCAGTCATCCATTGAGCTTCGTCCTAGAGTATCGGATCGGACTTGTCTCCGGAAAATGCGGAAGTGGGGGCAAATAAACGAAGCGTTTATTCGAGTCAGACCATACCATCCGCGGAAGTAAACTTTGAACCACGTGCGACATGACATTGAGTAATGGAATGGACACCCAATACGGGTCAGACAGCGTAGGGCAGGAGATGTTAGCCCATGTTTGTCACTCTATCAGAGCGTTTGCTTTAATCGCCTGATAATCGGGTGCCGCCGAACCGTCCGCTTGATTCTGTCTAGCCTTGGCGCGGATCACCAGCGCCGCATAGCGCTGGGCTGTGGATTCCCATTCAAGATCCAGATCCAGCGGAATCAAATCCTGCTGGCCGTTCAGCAGCCGTTCGACGCGCTGTGCCAGCGCAGTCCACTGTTCCCGCGGCACGTCGAAATATAGTGGACCCTCGAATTGAGACAGTCGGTTAAGATAGGAACCACTGAAATAGAGGGGAAGTCATGAAGCGCAAATCATTCACATCCGAGTTCAAAGCGAAGGTTGCTAGCGGCGGCCTGAAAATGGCGGAAATCGGGCGATTTAAAAATGGAGGTTGAATCAAGCCTGGTGGGAGGAAAAACTTGGGGGATTCATTCAGTACGAACTCGACTGGATCAGGGGTTGTCGATCTGATCCTTCAT
>JBGTCG010000145.1:0-14333 GCA_041748915.1 Methylococcales bacterium | reverse complement strand
GCGTAGCCTGCGCCGAGCTTGCGATGGTGTGGCGAAGCGGCGCGGACGCAGGGCGGCCGGGGCCCAATGGTTGTCGCGTAGGCGAGTCGATTTTGGTGACTTGGATGTCCCAAAATCTTTCACGAGGTAGCGACACACTTTACCGTTTTTGTGACCGATTTTTATGGCCGTCTCAAAGTCGGTGGTCAGGAGGGCTTTGACAACGGCAAGGAAGGCCGCGTCTGGACCTTCCCGGTGGCTAATCCCGGCGCGATTACCGAGATCAAACTATCGCCCATTGCCGACACCGGTTTTACCGCGGATCGCAGCAGGTTCTGTAATGCCACGGCGGACCCCGATCCGGTCAATCAGACCTTCTGCCCCGATACAAGTCCCGCTCCCAATCTGCAATTGATTCAAAATAGCCCGCAGGGCTGCTTCCCAAATCAGCTGCATGCGGCAGTGATTCGGGGACGACGCGTATACCTGCCCAATATCTGCGCTCAGCCCGAGCCGCCGGTCAGGTTCAATGTCAACGTACAGGCCGCAGTGCATGTGGTGGATGTCACCTCGGGGCTGGAGGCTACGGACCGCCACGTGAACCTAAACGCCCAGATCAGAGACGAGGCCGCGCCGAGCGATCCAACGGCCAGCCTCGGCAAGCTCTTCGGCAATGACATCGTGGCGATCGATTCCTGGGCGGGGGGCAATTTTGTCATCGTCAGCCGCGGGGGTAACTATGTTCTGCGCGCCAAGCTCGTCAACGGCAAGCTCGATATCGGTTTGCCCAATGTCGTGCGGTTCCCGACCGGCAATATCCCCACCGGGATAGTGGTCAGGAACGGCCAGACCGCCTATGTCAACAACGAGGTCGACCAGTCGATCACCATCCTGGACTTGGCGGCCAGTCAAACGATCCTGCCGGATGTGTCCTCGAGCAGGCCCCCGACGCCAGGCAGCTTCGCTCACGGCGTGCTCCTTGGGAAGCTCGTGTTCTTCACCGCCCTCGGGGTGCCGGACAATGGCCTGGTTGGGACACAAATCCGCGACATCAAGCCGTTGGAGGACCGCGGCAAACAGTCGGAAAACGCCTGGAGCACCTGTGCATCCTGCCATCCGGCGGGGCTCGCGGACGGAGGCACCTGGCTCTTTCCCGATGGGCCGCGCCAGACGATCCCCCTCGATGCGCTCTACTCCAAGATCAACGGCGCCCATGATACCCGCATCAACAACTGGAGTGCGGTGCGCGATAGCGTCACCGACTTTAACAACAACTCCCGGGGCGTGCAGGGAGGCTGCGGCTTTGCCAGCGATGATTTTGCTGTGGCTCCCAACGCTTGCAACCCGGCGGGGTCACCGACTCTCCCGGCACAGAATCCTGCCATCTTCGACCATGGGCTCTCCCAGGGGGCAAGCGAGGCCCTCGATTTTGAGACTCTCTGGGCACAGACGGTGCGGCCGTTCAATATGCCCAAACCCGTACGCACCGCCACCGCGCGCGAGGCCGGGAAAGGGGTGTTTGAGGGCAATTGCGCTTCCTGCCATGGCGGGGCCAAGTGGACCAAGAGCCAGGTGGTTTACCTCAATAACCCGGCGCTTGATGAAGCCGGCGGGGTCGCCCGCGATCCGGGCCTAACCCTCACCGCAAACCAGGCGGTCTCTTATCAGGACGCGGATTTCGATTCCGGGATCCTGAAGTTCCTGGAGGCGATCGGCACCTTCATTACAACCAATCCCGTCGATATCGAGATCCGCGGGGCCGGTGCGGCGATAGGCACGAGGTCTTTAGGAACCTTGGGCTTTAACGTGCCTGCTCTGCTCAGCACGGGGTATCATGCTCCTTACTTCCATAACGGGGCAGCGCAAACCCTGGAGCAGGTGTTCGAATTGCACGCTCTGGACGGCGGAACAATCCAAAACGTCTTGAGTACGGCGGAACAAACCAACCTTCTTGCCTTCCTGCGGGCGATCGACGGCCAGACATCCTTGTTTGAGTCCGACACCGATATCTTCAAAGACCCGACACGGGATCTTCCTGTTCCCTGATTCCGTTTGACCCAGGCCGGCCCGTTTCGGGCCGGCCTTTTTAGCCGAAAGGAAATTGGTCTGGCCTTCACGGAAGAAAGGGGTCGCCCATTAGCCAGCCGGAGTCAATAGCCGATATAATTTTTCGCCGCTTTGGGCTCCGGCGGGCACCTAAAACGGTTAGCCGTGCGTCCGAATGTTAAACGTGCGAAACCGACCGATCAAATTCCATCCTGATTAGTAAGATGCTTCAGCTATTGCTCAAATTACGTCGTTCCGGCAGGGATTGCCGGAACCCAGAAGCCAGGGATGACCTGCAGGCATTACATCCATGTAGTCTGGATACCGGCAATCCGTGCCGGTATGACGTTGCTGCTGAAGCATCTTTATAATAAGGAATTCCATTGCTCGACCCAGGAAATCGCGAAAATACCTCGATTCCCTTCGACAATCTCACGCTTCCGAAATACAATCCCGGCATATTTATAACGGCCAAGTCCGGCGATCAAGCACGTTAAAGCGGTCACTCCGCCGGGCCAGCTAGCGTGTCGCCCTGGATAAATGCTGCGAGTAGTAATCCTCCCGACGCATCGGGCCGGCGAGCACGAGTCCGGCCAGAAAACCGCCTATGTGCGCCCAGAAGGCGACACCGCCCCCAGCGTCCTCGAGAGCAGGCATGCCGCCCGCCACCTGGATGAAGAACCAGTAGCCGAGCATGGCGATGGCCGGCAGTGCCACCGTGGTGAAGAAAAATCCCAGGAAAATGACCGTGACGATGCGGGCATGGGGATAAAGGCGGGCATAGCCTCCCAGCACCCCGCCGATGGCCCCCGATGCACCGACCATCGGTACCAGGGCGGCCGGCTCGGTCACGATCTGCGCCGCGGCGGCAACCAAGCCGCACAGCAGGTAAAAAATAACGAAACGGATCGGACCCATGGCGTCTTCGACGTTGTCCCCAAAGATCCACAGGAACCACATGTTGGTGATCAGGTGAAACCAGCCGCCGTGGAGGAACTGATGAGTGATCAGGGTTATCGCGGAACCCGTCTCCAACCGGCAGCCCAGGTTGTCGCCCAGGGAAATGATGGTGCCGGCCGGAGTCAAGTCGAGCAAGTTGCCGGGTATCAGCGCATAGGAACACAACGATTCCGTTAATCCCTCGCCGCTCCCTAAACCTTGCACGAATACCCATGCGGCGATATTCAACCCGACGATGAACAAAGTCGCCAGGGGGTTGCGGACAGTGGGGTTTTCATCGCGGATCGGAAACATGGAGACCTCCTGTGGGTTGGCGTCGGGCGAAAAAAACAGAGATCGTCGGGGGCCCAGCCGCCCGACCTGTTCGGCAGTGTAAACCTTCTGACCGACTTCGGGGAGACTGCATTCGCGCGTCGGTTGAGCGGACTGACCCAAGACGGCCTCCGGTCTTGGTAGACCATTAGCCGCTCGCCCAATTATCCCAAAGCTTTGCCGCTGGGTTCGACTCTGCTAAAGTTGCACGGGCGAAGCGTTAGGGAGGAAGCTGGACATGAATCACTTCGACCGCATCTACAAGCTGCACAACACCTTGCATGACCGAAGGACGCCCATCTCCATGAACGCCCTCATGGAAAAACTGGAATGCTCCAGGGCGACGGTGGCCCGGACCATCGGGCATTTGCGCGACCGCCTCGGCGCGCCCGTGAAATACGACCGGAAACGCGGTGGGTATTTCTACGATCAGGCCGAGGGCGAAAATCCCTACCAATTGCCAGGCCTCTGGTTCAACGCCGAGGAGCTCGAGGGGCTGCTGATCTGCCATCAGCTACTGCGCAAGGTCGGGCCGGGAATCCTGCGGCCGCAGGTAGACCACCTGCAAAGCTGCATCGAAAAGCTGCTTTCGCAGCACGGCCACCGCGTCGGGGACACCTTGAACCGGATCAAGATCCTCTCCATCGGTGCACGCCTGAAAGACGACACCCGGTTCTGCCGCTCCGCCACTGCGCTGTTCGACCGCAAACGCCTGCAGATCGTCTACTGCGCCAGAAGCAGCGGCCGTAGAGACCTGCCGCGAAATCTCGCCCCAAAACCTCGTCTACTACCGCGACAACTGGTACCTGGACGCCTGGCGCCACTGGCGCACCGAACTCAGGACCTTTTCCGTGGACAGGATCGCATCGGCGCGGCTGCTCGAAACCGAATCTCTGAGTATCCCCACCGAAAAGCTGGAAAAATATTTCGCTTCCGCATACGGCATCTTCGGCGGAGACGCTCCACACACCGCCGTCCTGGAATTCCAGCCGAAACGCGCCCGCTGGGTCGCCGACGAAAAGTGGCATCCCAAGCAGGCAGGCCGCTGGCTCGACAATGGCCGTTACGAGCTGCGCATTCCGTTCAAGGACCACCGAGAGCTGTTGATGGACATTCTCAAGTACGGCGCCGAGGTGGAAGTGAAGGGGCCGGATTTCTCGGTGACGGCGGTGAAGGAGCAGATCGGGGCGATGGCGAAGTTTTACGGCCGAGAATAATTTTGCGCGGACTCGCGGATTGAGATTGTAGATGTGGTAAATAGGAACGCGGGTTTCAGTGCACCAATTATCGAAAGCGAAAAAGCGATGGACTACGAAAGTTTTTCCAGCAGGCGACCAGTCTTGATCGCCCGTATGATTATCAGTGCCAACTTGCGACGGAGCCCTGACCGGAGTTGCTGGATATCCCGACCGGTTTCGGCAAGACTGCGTGGTGACTCTGGCCTGCCTGGATGAGGGAACCAATAAGAAAAAGGGCTGCCGTCTATATCGATGGGCTGGTTAGGCTTGTTAAATCTAAATATAGCGGCTTTGGCGCCTTGAGAAATCTATGACCTTGAACCACGCGGATCCGCATGAACTGAATGACCTGATTAGCGAGGCCCGTCTGCACACGACAGCCGGCGATCGTGCCTTCGCGCGCGGGGTTGCCTATTTCGAAGCCGGCGCGGTGACCGATCTGGTCGTGAGCGACGAGACGATCAACGCCCGCGTCGTGGGCGGCGACGAATACGCGGTGCAGATCTGGAACGATGATGGGGAACTGGGCTATTCCTGCACCTGCCCGGTCGGCGACGACGGTGTCTTCTGCAAGCACGGCGTGGCGGCGGGGCTTGCCTGGCTCGCCGATCGGACCGAGGCGGGGAGCGCGACCCAGGGACGCAGCAGTCCCTACCTACCAGGGCAGAAAGCCTCGGTTCCGGCGCGGCGTCACCGGGACGACCTGGCCGGCATCCGGGAATGGCTGACCAGCGCACCGCGCGAGCGGCTCGAAGAACTGCTTCTCGAACAGGCGCAGGGTGATCCCGCCCTGCGCAACCGCTTGGGGACACAGGCGGCGCGCGCTGCCGCCGCAGGGCACATTGACATCAAGTCCCTGATGGAAACGGTCGGCAAGGTGCTTTCCGTGAGCGGCTTCGTGGACTACCACGCAACGCGCCGGTTCATCGAGCGCGCCCGCCCGGCGGCGGATCTAATTTCGGGTCTCATCGAGGACGGCCATGCCAATACCGCGCGCGAACTGGCCCGCTACGCCCTCAAGCGCGGCATCGCCGCCTATGAGCGCATCGACGATTCGGACGGTGGCTTCGGCGAGTTGCTGCACGAGATCGCCAAATCGCATCTCAAAGCCTGCCGGGCGGCACCGCCCGAGCTGGCCGCGTTCGGCAAATCGCTCTTCGAGCTTCAGATGCTGGACGACAGGGGCCTGGTGAGCTTTGACGACTACGCGCCGCTGCTCGGCGATGCCGGCCTGAAGGCATTCCGCGCACTGGCGGAGAAGGAATGGGAGAAAGTCCCCGCGCGCGGTCCGGCAGACCGCGAAGCGCGCAGTGCCACGTCATACTTTCGCATCACTTCCATCATGGAAGGGCTCGCGCGCCAGGCCACCGATGTGGATGCGCTCGTTGCCATCAAGAGCCGCGATCTGACCCTGCCATACCATTTTCTGGCAATCGCCCAAATTCTCGCCGAGGCCGGCCGACGTGACGAGGCGCTCAGTTGGGCCGAACGCGGTCACAGGACCTTTCCCGATCGTCCCGATTCCCGGCTGATCCAGTTTCTCACCGACGAATACGGCCGCCGCGGCCGGCACGAAGAAGCCCTCGCGCTCGCCTGGGAGCAGTTCAGTCACCGGCCCGCGTTCGGCGCCTATCAGCATCTCCATAACGTCGCCAAGCGCGCTGGGACCTGGGACGAGTGGCGCGCCAAGGCGCTCGCCTGGCTGCGCGAGGATCTCGTGAAGTCCCAGAAGCACGACCGCAACCGCGGGTCGTGGACACCCGGCAGACACTCACTGCTGGTCGAGATTTTTCTCTGGGAAGACGACAGCGACGCGGCGCTTGCCGAAGCCAAATCCGGGGGCTGCACCCAAGACCTCTGGTTCGCTCTCGCCAGGGCGCGCGAAAAGGATCATCCCGCCGACGCCGCGGAGATCTACCGAAACCGCCTCGACGGCATCGTCGAGCGAAAGAACAATCGCGCCTACGACGAAGCCGCGGCGCTCGTCCAGAAAATCCGCGACCTCATGGAGCGCACGAAACAGGAAAAGGAGTTTGTAGCCTGGGTTGATGCCGTGCGAGCGAAACACAAGGCGAAGCGGAATTTCATGCAGCGATTAAATGAAATGCTATAAACGCAGCACAACGACCATTAAAGAATCCTCAACATAACGTAGACGAAACTGGCATAGCGAACGATATATAAGGAAAAAAATGAATTTCGAGACCGAGTTCAAGAAGCTGACCGATTTCGACCCGCTCAACTGGCAGAAGCGGTTGTACTCCGAGCATTTTGCTTCGGGAATCCTGCCGGATACGGTCGATATCCCGACCGGCTTGGGCAAGACCTCCGTCATGGCAATCTGGTATCTGGCGTTCAGAGCGGGCGTACGGTTGCCTCGGCGCCTCGTTTACGTGGTGGACCGGCGTGCGGTTGTGGACCAGGCAACGACCGTCGCAGACAAGATCAGGGAACGATCCAGTGACCATCAATTGCGGATGAGCACCCTGCGCGGGCAGCACGTCGATAGGGGCGAGTGGCTTGGAGATCCCACGGCGCCGGTCATCGTCGTCGGCACGGTGGACATGGTCGGCTCCCGGCTTTTGTTTTCCGGCTATGGCGTATCGCGCAAGATGCGTCCGTACCACGCGGGTCTCTTGGGTGCTGACACCCTGGTCGTGCTCGATGAATCGCACCTCGTTCCGCCGTTCGAAAAGTTACTCGATGTAATCGAAGCAGGGTCGCAGATCTTCGGCCCACATATTGAGCTTCATCAAAGAATCGTTCCGCCTTTCAAGCTGCTGTCTCTCTCGGCGACAGGGCACGAACGTGGCGCAAGGCTATTTCGCCTCGATGAAAAGAAAGGAGACCTCGACGATGAGGTCGTAAACCAGCGTTTAGGGGCTGAGAAGCATATGGCGATCAAGCATACAAATCAAGCCGCGCTGGCGGATGCGCTCGCTGAACAGGCGTGGGCGCTTTGCGGCAAGGGCAAGGAGACCGTGCGTATTCTCGTCTATTGCAACGGGCGCGCGACTTTCCGCTGCCCGGCTCCGGCGATAGAGGCAAGGAGACCGTGCGTATTCTCGTCTATTGCAACAGCCGCAAAGTTGCCGAGCAGACAACGAAGGCGATTGAAAACAGGGCCAAAGGCGACAAGAAGAGCGGCATTCCAGCTTCCGATATCCAGGAGCCCGTGCTTTTTGTCGGCGCCCGACGTGTGAAAGAGCGTGTCGATGCCGAAGAAACATTGAGAGCACTTGGGTTTCTTGCTGGCAGTGACAAGAAGCTCGATAAACCAGCCTTTCTTATCGCGACCTCTGCCGGCGAGGTGGGAGTGGATCTCAATGCCGATCACATGGTTTGCGACCTGGTTCCGTGGGAGCGCATGGTGCAACGTCTGGGCCGGGTAAACCGGCTCGGAAAAGGCAACGCCCAGGTCATTCTCCTACATGGAGATGAACCGCAACCGAAAAAGCCCGATGAGCCAAAGCCGGATGAAATCCGCGCCATGATTGCATGGCGTACCTTGAATATTTATGACAATCTGCCTAAGGAAAGTTGTATCGACGTGAGTCCCGGTGCTATTCGTAAGCTCAGACTGTGCGCCGAAACGGATACGAGGCTCCAGGAGAAGATACGCGCCGCGACGACACCGCTGCCACTTTATCCGGCACTCAGCCGCGCGCTTGTAGATGCCTGGTCTATGACCGCGCTGCAAGAACACACCGGACGGCCGGACGTCGCACCGTGGCTGCGGGGTTGGGTCGATGACGAACCCCAGACGGTTGTCGCGTGGCGTAAATTTCTGCCGGTGCGCATTGAGGGAGAAACTGCCACGAACAAGGAAGTTGAACAGTTCTTCGAAGCCGCAGCCCCGCATCTGAGCGAGAAGCTCGAAACGGAATCCTGGCGGGTCGCCGACTGGATATCGCAACGCGCCGCTGCATGGAAAGAACGAGGGCCCGAGGCGCAAGATATCGTAGCCTTCGCGCTCGATCCTGACGGCACTCCGCGCCGTAGCTACAAGGTGGACGAATTCGGTGCGATTCGGAAAGACAAGGATCGCGAAAAACGCTTGATAAACGAACTCACTGGCGCAACCCTTGTCGTCGATGCGCGGCTGGGTGGCCTGGGAGATGGATTGCTCAGCGACAATGCCGAGGCCACAGACATACGCACCGCTGATGATGGCGGTGACTGGCCCGTGGAAGTCGGATTCCAGATTCGAACGGAGAGAATCGGGGATGACACAGAAGACTTGCCCCGTGTTGCTTTCGAGTTTGCGACCAGACGTTCGGCGGAGGGAGAGGTGCTCGAGCGCCTGTTGATCGTCACCGACAAGACGGAAGAAAGCCGGGCCGAATCCAGACATGCGCAGCTTCTCGAAGAACATCAGTCCTGGACGGAACGACATGCACGCCGGATCGCGCGAGAAATCGGTCTTCCCGGCGACTATGCGGAGGTGCTTGCCATCGCCGCGCGCTTACATGACGAGGGCAAACGGGCGCGGCGCTGGCAGCTCGCCTTCAATGCACGGAAGGATGGCGTCTATGCCAAGACTCGAGGGCCACTCGCCCCGGCCCGGCTGGGCGGCTACCGGCATGAATTCGGTTCCCTTTCTTATGCCGAACGTGATGAGGGATTCAGACAATTGCCGAGCGAATTGCAAGATCTCGTGCTTCACCTGATTGCCGCGCACCATGGCCGCGCGCGGCCGGTGATCGAGACCGAGGGCTGTGACGATGAACCGCCCTCCCTGCTTGAAAGTCGGGCACGCGACGTGGTTTTGCGTTTTGCGCGGCTTCAGAAGCAGTGGGGTCCATGGGGTCTGGCCTGGTGGGAAGCGCTCCTGCGCGCCGCCGATCAGCAGGCCTCGAAAGAAAATGACCAGAGAGGAGGCACCAATGGCAGCCGCTGAAATACCGGTTGATCTATTCAATCCAGGGCAGGTCTTCGCCTGTCTCGGTTTCCTGGAGGCCGCAGACATCCTGCTCGGCGATGCCGAGGGAGGGTTCGACTGGAACGACGAGGATAGTGCGAGTTTCAGCTTGCGGGCATGCGGCCATCAGAGTCCATTTGAAGAGGTACTCCAATTCCTTGCGCAGGTTGAGATCAAGCGGTTCGGCCCGGTCGGATATATCGATCCTCCGCCGAAGAAAAGCAAAGAAGGCGCAGAGGAAGAAATGGAGGAGAGCTTCGAAGCCAATCCTGCGTTGGGTATATCCCAGACATTTCCGGCAAGACAAGGGGACAAGATGTCCTTGCCGATCCGGATCAGCGACCGAAAACGTCTCGTCGAACTGGGACACTGGACAGACGATTCCGGCCGGGAGACATTCAAGCTGTATTCTGGCAACCGTTCGGCCTACCAGATTACCCGTGCCATGTTGAAAGGGATACGGAAGAAGCCTTCGAGAAATCAGAAAGACAACGGTCAGCCCGGTGACATCAAGACAAACGGGATTGCCCAGTTGTGGGAAGAGAATCGATCACGGCTGATTCAAGAGCCGTTTGATGTTACGACGCCAATGGGTGGGAGCTTCAACTTCGATCCGCGCGGTGCCTGGACCGCGATCGACGCCGGCTATTCCCCGAACGATCAGAAACCGAAACATATGGTAGAGGCCTCGCCAGTTGTCGAATTTCTGGCAGCCTGGGGACTCGAGCACGCACGTCCTGAGCTGTTTGATGGCCGACAGGTTCGATACACAGTTTGGGGAACGCCTCTGTCGCCGATGATGGCCCGCGCCTCATTCGCTGGCGCCCTTTCTTGCCTGCCTGTGAGGCGCTTCCGTTTTAAACTCGATTTATCGGGCAAAAACAAGATCGTCACTTTCGCTGAAGAGGAGATATCGTCATGACCAACGAAATCGCTGTCACACCAGAAGAGATAAACAACTGGGTTGAGAAGATGGATGGCCCTGTGGCACTTTATCTAAAGCAAAAACTGGTGCCGGTTGAGGAAGGCGAACACGCCGTGATCTTCCCACCAACCTATGCCGACATCGGCTACAACATCGACATGCTGGCGGATGGGACCAAAGTCGCCACCATCGACAGCGTCGGTAGCCAGGCGAATCGGATCGAGCCGCTTTTCAAAAGCATAGGCAAAGACAATGAGGGCAACGAGAAAAATCCGCTTGCGAGTCTCGTACCGCAGATAGAAGTTGAAATTTCCATCAAACCCGCTAAGAAGAACAAGGGTGAAGAACCTTATGAAGTTAAGCGATCGCTTCTGGATCTTGCGCACAGAAGTGCGGACGCCACTGCGTACGCTTGTCCCACCCTTGGATCTGAAATCAGAAAGGCGTTTAAGGCGCTCAATGCGGCCAATGATGCCGGCCCGCTGTGCAGAATTGCACCTACCTCTCTACTGTTTGGTGTGTGGGACTCCCGTGGGGAGACCGGCGAAAAACGTCCAAGAATCATCCGATCGATTATTCGTGCATGGGATGTCGACGTGCTGCATGCCGCCGCACAATTCAACTCGGTAAGAAAAACGCTTGACAAGGATACGTTAAATGAACTGAAAAAGTACGCAAAGGATAAAAAAAAGAAGCTCTCGGATGTCGGGCTCGACGATGCGCCAGCAGTTTCCGCAGACTGAAAGGCAATGCGGCAAAAGAGATGCCAGAATATCGAAACGGCCTGCCCAACCCGGAACGCCGCGTTTTGGGAGGCATTCTGGTCCGTGGGTCTATTGAGCGGGACGTAACCATTAATCTTACTGCCTTGCGACGACTCGAAGGCAGGAAAGAGGAAGAATCCAAAGCAATTCGACAGTATTTGTTATCTCTTGCTCTCGTTGCGGCAACGTCCGATTTTGATCTCTATCTACGCGAAGGGTGCCTCCTGAGATTTGCGGGAGATGACGAGTGGCGGGTCGTTTCTAGGCGTGGCGATCTGAAAACTGTCGATCTGACTTCGAAAGAAGGTTCAGAAACGCTCAGGAAATATGCAGAAAATGCCGTGGCGCGGTTTAGGGACGAGTTCAATAGCGTGCCAAGAAACGGGTTCGATGAGGATTGGGCGAAACGACTTGAACAGGAACCGCATAAATTCGATATTTCGGCAGCAAAGGACCTGATTGCAACGGCTGAAATTGAGGAAGCCGTAGGGGGCGAGTGACATGCCTTGCCTTCTGTTTACCGTTGAGTTTCTCGATGGCCGCTACCACGGCCTCGAGCCCGACGGCCGTCCAGAGTGGCCGCCTTCACCGGCGCGGTTGTTTCAGGCGCTCATGGCAAGCGCTGCACGGGGAGCCGCGCTTGCCGCAGAAGACAAGAATGCGCTCGCCTGGCTCGAGCGGCTCGACCCACCATGTATCGCGGCACCGCCCCGGCACAAGGGACAAGCGTTCGGCCATTTCATGCCGAACAACGATCTCGATACCAAGGGTGGCGATCCCGCCCGCGTCAGTGAAATACGATCGGCCACCAAGCGCTTTCACCCACAAATCTTTGACCGCGAAATGCCGTTTCTTTATTTGTGGTCGTTCGATAATGGCCGAGAATATGCGGAACGGATGGACGAGATCGGATTGCGGCTCTTTCAACTCGGGCGCGGAGTGGACATGGCCTGGGCGGTCGCTGATATTCTGGATGGCAAAGAAGCCAACAACCGTCTCGCCGCGTATCCCGGCGCCATTTATCGTCCAACCAGGAACAGCGGTGGTCGGCAACTCGCCTGCCCGGTTCCCGGATCACTCATGAGTCTCATCGACCGCTATGAAGGAGGCCGCGCACGCTTCAAGCCGATTATCGAGGCGGCCCCGACCAATAAGAAGGACCCTACCAGAACGAAAGTGATTGGCCATACTTTTGATAAGCCTCCCAAACCGAGATTCCGCAAGGTTTTCTATGACAGTCTGCCGGTGCGACTACTCTACGAGCTGCGCGACATAGCGAAGAATGCGGGCTTCCTCGTTTGGCCGCTCGAGGAAGTTGTGCGGCTCGTGGAAATTGTGCGTAACGACGCCGCTGAAAGAATGAAAAAGGCTTTTCCAGACGAAGTCGCAAAGATTGAGCAGGTCTTCGGGCTTTGTCGCGGTGCGATAGAAGCAGACAAGGCGCGCCGTGTCCGTATCATCCCTTTGCCGTCCATCGGGCATGCGCATGCCGATCGCGGCATACGGCGCTTGTTTGTCGAGATACCGCCCGACTGTCCCTTAGCTGCCAGGGACATCGAGTGGGCCTTCTCCGTAACCGGCGCAATTGATAATGAATCCGGAGAAATCAACTGGATGCTGACTTCTGCCGAGGAGCAGAACATGCTAGGCCATTACGGTATCGGTGGTCCTGAGGAGGATGCTCGAATTGGTTTTCGTATCTGGCGAACGGTCACTCCAATGGCGCTACCGATTCCTCACTCGCAGGGCCGAAAGAAAGGTTCAGAACGCGCCGAAATCGAGCATAATGCGGCGACAGGAGTCGTCCGGGCGCTTCGCCACGCCGGAATCCCAACCAAGCCTGCGTCCATCCGAGTGCAGCGTAAACCTTTCGATACCAAGGGTATGCGTGCAGAGAAGTTTGCGCCCGGCACTCGGTTTTCTTCCGCGCGACTTTGGCATGTCGAGATCACTTTTCCCGCACCTGTTAGTGGCCCCCTACTTGCCGGCGACGGCAGATATCTTGGCCTCGGACTGCTGAGACCGATCAAGCATGTGGAGGGCGTACACGCGTTCGCGATAGCTGACGGCCTGGCACATCACACCGATTCTCAATCGATCTCGCGCGCTCTGCGCAGGGCTGTGATGAAGCGTGTGCAGGATAGGATTGGACAGCGAGCCAGCGTGCCCACATTCTTTACCGGCCATGAAGCGAACGGTTCGACAGCCCGACGCGGTGGCAGGTCGCATTTGGCGTTTGTTCATGATGCACCCAGACAGAGGCTGCTTATATTTGCACCCCATTTACTGGAAGGGCGGCAGCCAAGCCAGACGGAACGCCACCATCTTGCCCTTCTCGAAGTTGCGCTCGCCGGGTTGCGCGAGTTGCGTTCGGGACCTGCGGGACTGCTCAAGCTGGAGCCATCGGCCATCATCGAAGATGACGATCCACTGTTTGCTCATGCAAAGTCCTGGGCGACCCAGACCGACTATCGCCCTACGCGATATAGCAAAAATACAACACTGGAACAGGCGATCATCGCCGACATATGTCTTGAACTGCGTCGCCGGGGCGTTCAGATACCGGCGAGCATCAAGAATATACGTGTTACTTGCGGGCCAAGAGGCGGTCTCAACGCCAAACTGGGATTGCTATTCTCGACGGCCGTGCGGGGACCTCTATTGCTCGGAAAGGACTCAAACTTTGGAGGTGGTCTTTTCGTTGGCAGCAGGTAATCCGAAATGATCTTCCTTACCATCGCTGGCTTGGATTCGAATGCTATTTTGGACTGAATGATTTTGTCCGGAACGATAGTGCCCGTGAAGGCTTGTGCGTGATGTATAATGATTTTAAAAGCATTTACTTGCAGGCGAATATTAGCCTGCAATCTGTGGAGATGTGCCGATGAACGAGATTCTGTTTTTGGTCGAACGTGCTCCTGAAGGCGGGTATGTCGCACGCGCACTCGGGGAATCCATTTTTACCGAAGCCGATGACCTGAATGACCTGCACAGCCACGTGCGCGACGCGGTTCGTTGTCACTTCGCGGAAGGACAGGCTCCGCGTTCAGGGCGAATTTGTTCCAAAGGAAAATCACCAACCGAGTATAAAGTTGCCTTCGTTTCTGGACAAACGGTCGCGGAAGGGGTATAAAGCACATCGAGACACTGTCGTCCGAGACAACGTGCATGAACCTTTGCGAAATCGT
>JBGTCG010000144.1:0-3990 GCA_041748915.1 Methylococcales bacterium | reverse complement strand
CGATTCCAACTTGAACGGCAGAACCGTCTGTGACAACATACTCAAAAAAACCTCCTGGGTGATAAGAAAAGCGCATTGAACAACGCTATTTTACTCATTCAGCGAGGTTTTTTCTTGTTTAAAGTATACAGTCGCGGATCTTGGGAACAACATTGGCGATTTCTGCCTCCTCCCGTTTGACGGGACTGCTGTCAACGAGCAAAAACATACTGATTGTTAAAGAACTTTCACTATTCGAGCGCTGACCGGTAAAACCCCAAGTACCTGAGCGCTCGCAAGGGGGCGGCAAAAAAAATTTCATACGATCACCGCTTCTCTCTCTACCGGTGTGAACTCTTTTCCAAGACTCACCACCGGAGGCTTTGACGAATCCGCAAGGCCGATATTCAAGGATATCACATGATCTTCCTTATGGTGAATGATGCCGTCAAGTAACGCGATCATCTCGGCATGCCGCCTGTAGCTCATTCTGCACTGGAACACCGACAACTGCAGCCACTCGCCGTAGCCTTTCATCAATTTGAAAACACGGCGCCAGCGCTTGGAATCGCGAATATCGTAGGCAACGATGTACAAATGCTCGCTCATAGCATTACCGTGGTTTGAAATTCGGATAATCCGGAATGTCGCCGGAAAGGAAACGACCCAAAAGACGGGCTTGGATCTCGAACAGGCGTCGGTAGCTGACACGATAGCCGAATAGCGGGTGGACGATCTCATGACTCAAGCGTCTTTCGAATGCTGCAATAAAGCGTTTTCTGCCGTCATTGGTCAACGCCACGCTGCCGGCCGCACTCACAAAATCCGTCGGCCTCACCTCGCCATTGTTGATCGCCTGAATCACTGTCGAATCCGCCACGATAGGGCGAAACGGCTCCATCAGGTCGAGCGCCAATGCCGGTCTTCCGTAGCGCGGCTGATGATAGAAACCCCGGTACGGATCGAGTCCCACCGCGCTAAGCGCCACGGTCCAGGTTCGCACCAGCAACGAATAGGCATAAGAGAGCAGGGCATTGACAGGATCGGTAGGCGGGCGTCTGTTGCGCCGGTTGAAGTCCAACGAGGTCTGTCCCTCGGGCTCATTCCTTTTGATGAGACAATTGAACGATGCAAAATAACGGGACGCCGCAGCCCCCTCGATGCCCAATAATTCCTCCAGGTTGGACGCTCTCATTGCCCGAGCGGCATCGGATTTCAGTCCATTCAGGACAACATCGAACGATTCGTCGCTGCGCCAGTTTCGCCGGAGGAAGGTGCGACAATTCAAGATCTTCGCCTGCACCAGTCCCCTGGCCAACTGCAGGCAGGTGTGGGGTTCAAAACTGGCACGGTATTGCGCCGTGCGCAGCTCGACGTTCTTATGGCCGGTGCCGATACTGTGACCGTAAAACCAGCCGGCGTAACTATGCCAGGTGATCGGAATGCCTCGCTGCATCAACTCCTGGAGGCACGGTGTAGTAACGTAGACGTTCCCCATCAGCACCAACTGCGATGTTTCGATCAAGCGCACACTTTGCACCTTTTGATCATCGATCGATATTTCCAGCTCTTCCCCTTTCTTGCTCACCTTGGCGTGGTGCGCCTGAACGTACACAGGCATCGCCTCATCTCTGCCGACGGCCAAGGGACGCGGCTCGACGTCGCCCTGGCGCAGGTAGCGAACCTCGTCGGGTAAACAGATTCCAACCAGCGAGCAGCGCGGGCACTTTGGACTGTCCTCGAGTGGAGGCGGCAACGTTCCGCCTTCGGCTATCAACCGAAGCCCCCCGACCGCATTCATCGTCGCCTGCCTGAGGTCGTCATCGAAGACCACACGGACCCGCTCCTTGCTTTCGACGAAATACAAGGCGCCTTCTTCGCATCGATAACCGTGCTCCTGAAGGATCATACCCTGGACGCAAAGCTGGATGCGTTCCGGCTCGTAGGCGCCCTTGGCCACGTGGGGACGCTTGCCGCGCTTGTAATCCACCGGCGTGACGGTGCCGTCCTCTACTTCGATCAAATCCATTTTGGCGATGAGCCCGAGGCGGTTGGACGACAAAGTGATGGAACGGCCATGCAGGGTTTCATGCCCTTCCAACTCTTTCGCTTCCGGAAAGTCCTTCGAGGGTTGATCGACCCGGCGATGACGGTAGCGCCCTTCCACCGTATCGGCGGAGTCCGCCCACTCGCCCTGCACCCACTCCAAGTAGGCCAACCTGGGACAATATTCGTACTCGTTGACCATCCGCGCGGGCATGAGGGGCGTATCCCGGGAAAGCTCCGGAAAAGCCATGGGGAGTTCGAGTTGGATGAGATGTTGATTGTCTGACATTTTTTAATACCATCTGTCGCATGCCTTTTTTTACGAAGGTATTCGAATAAGTATAATCCGCTTGCGTTGATCCAGTGAAATCGACACCCGACTCAAGACCGAAACGCGGAACGAAGGAAAGTCACAATCGGAGATTGCACGGCTGGCGATCATCGAATATCTGGAGTACCGGGAGAGAGCAGTTCGTGGAGGAAATTATCAATGCCACGCGAACTGGCCAACGATCTGGCAGCCAGAAAAGAATCCGAGGCAATCGCGGAGAACCTCATTGCAGGCGGATTGGATACGGTAATCGAAAACGAATGGTCAAGCCTTGGAGATTCAACGCAAAAGCGGTGGAAGTGATGCGCCGCAGTATGGGTCGCGAACCTCAATCCGAACAAAGGTAACGAACGGCAAGAGTCGTCATTTTGCAGGATGACCGGATGATCGCCACTGCCAGAGTGGGCATGCGTGCCGGCTCGAACTGTGCCGCGCGTCAAAAACGGAAAAAAATTAACTTCGGCCTGCTTCCGGTGGCCTGAGTCTGAGCCTGCCAAGCTCTACCGTAATGATTGCCCCGGCTTCCAGGTCCTTGCCATGGTCGGCGAGCACCCGCAGACATACGGCGGCTTGTCGCCGGGCAAGTACATTCACAAGCCGAAGAATTCCGCAATGGACCCGACCCTGAACAATGGCCAACTCGCCGAAATCCTTATCGAGCGTAACCAGGATTCGATTTTCGTGATGTGCCTGCGCCAGGATTTCATCGTCGCCCGGATCACTCGGCCAGTCTCCGGCCCAGAAGACATCATGACCGGCAGCCACCAATTTCTCCTTTTCTTACCCTATACGCAGGTATCGAGCAATAACCTCACATCCCGGTGTCCAGAATCATGGGCTCAACGCGTTCGTGTCCCACCAGCTTACGGGCATAGACGAGGCAGGCCTGGATATCCGCGGGCTCGAGCCAGGGGTAACCTTCGAGAATCGTTTCGGGAGTATCACCGGCGGCCATCATCCCCAAAATATGCTCCACAGCGAGACGGCGCCCGCGAATAATCGGTTTGCCTCCGAAAATCTTCGGATTCACCGTGATGCGTTCGAGAAGTTTTTGCTCGTTCATAGGGCATCTCCAGGTTATTGATTCCTAACTTAACGGTATCTCTCTACCCGCGGGCACTTTGGATCAAATGATCCGTCGCAACACGCTGCCTTAACCAACCTTGGCCGAAGTGGTAGGCGAAGCCGAGCCAGAAGCCACCCCGGGTGTCAAACTGCTTTTGGAATACACGGAACAATGTTCGTATGAGCTCATCGCGTTCCAGGTAATGGCGCGCCGCGACATCCGCGATGATTGCCGTCAACCTACCTACACGGAGCGGATAATGGTTTGGTATGGTGACGTGATGACTTTGAGTCTGGTCGCAGATGAGCCGAATATGGCGACCAGTCTGACGGGTGACGCGATAGCCAAGGCGCCCGAGACGTCTCGCGGCAACCTCATAACGCAATAACATCTTCGTGCGTAAAATGCAACTGGATCAAACGCGGAGCCACGGCAAATTTGTTCTAACCGGCGCCGGCGCACTGGGGGCGATTACGCGGCTGAGAATTGCGGGTCATTTGCAGATAATCGAAAACCCGACGGACGTTTCGCTGCAACTGGCGGATGGTGGCGGCGACACTGTCGCGGC
>JBGTCG010000143.1:0-3238 GCA_041748915.1 Methylococcales bacterium | reverse complement strand
GCCGCGACAGTGTCGCCGCCACCATCCGCCAGTTGCAGCGAAACGTCCGTCGGGTTTTCGATTATCTGCAAATGACCCGCAATTCTCAGCCGCGTAATCGCCCCCAGTGCGCCGGCGCCGGTTAGAACAAATTTGCCGTGGGATTCCGGCGGAGTTCCGGTGCCGTCCGGCAAAATTTTGCCGCCCGAGGATTCGGACCCGCCACTATCAGGCACTTCCGAGCGGTCTTTTTCCATCAATTCAGTAAAATACAAACTAGGCGCGACAATTGCTTACTTTATCCAACCAAGAAATTGTGTCCGTTTTCGCCCACCTTGAGGAATAGTATGATTCGGTATTCGGTATTCGCCCTGCTTGGCAGCGTTATTGTTTGGGCCTGTGTATTTTTGTTGAATTTAGAACAATCGAATTATCTGCTCGATTTTCCTGGGCTGTTGTTGGTTGTCGGCGGAACGCTGCTGACCACCATTCTGAGCCAGTCCTTCGAAAAAGTGCAACTCGTTTTTAAAAAACTGCCGGAAGCCATTCGGGATTTGCGTAATGACGGTTGGCAAGATTCGGAATCCCTGCTGCAACTCGGCGATTGGTACCGCCGTGGAAATATCCGGATCGCGGATCGAATGGTCGATTCGCTGCGAGAACCGGTCTATCGTTATGGCGCCGAGCTGATCCTCGACCGCAACGAGCGCACCGACATCGCGCGTCTCCTGCGCTGGAAAATCGGCACCTTGCGAGAAGCTGATATCGCCGAAATTCAGATACTCAAAACCATGGCGGCATTCGCGCCGGCATTTGGAATGCTCGGCACTCTGTTCGGACTGGTTAAAATGCTCTATGGACTCGGCGACGGCGGCCTCGCCGAAATCGGCAGCGCCATGGGATTTGCGATGACTACGACGGTTTACGGCCTGATCATCGCCAATATGATCTTTAAAACCCTGGCAATACGTTTGGAACGCCGGGCGAAGCACCGCCATGCATGGCTTAACGTACAGTTCGAGGCCGTCATGATGGTATATGACAAACGCAACCCAATGATGATCCGCGAATATCTCGAAGCCTTTCTGGGTCCCCGGCAGGAGAAACCCATGACCGAGGAGACTACGAGCGGTTTAGCCTGAGCGACCGCATTTTGAATCGAATGCTCCTGACAATTTGACCCACCGCATATGCAGCCAACCAACACGCCCGCGGATTTTGATCCGATCTATCCCTCGGATAACCATTGCATTTTTATGGATCCCTGGGAAAGTGCGGAATCCGCACAACAGAGCGACTCGGACAATTGGCTTCTGACCTATGCCGATATGCTGACCTTAATGCTTACGCTGCTCGTGATGCTATTGGCTCTTAATCGGATACAAGACCAACCTCCCGATCCGGCTCAAATCGAAAATCGGGAAATAGTTGCCGATGCGGATGGTAAAGCAGCCGGGAACCCGGATCCCGCCGATTCCGACCGGCCCGCGGCCACCGAAAAATCCGGGATTCCGGCGCCATTCGGTGCTTTAGCCTACGGCGATCCGTTCGTCCCGCTGTTTCAGCGAACGAATAGCGAAAACGAAATTCCAAATCCGTACGCCATTCCGGCCGAAAAAGCCGGATTCCTTCCGGATTCGGACTTCCGCGGCCCAGAGCAGAAAGAAGCCTTGAACCAGCCGGATCGTTCGATGAAGCCTATCGATGTTCCGGCTAACAATGAGTCTGCCCTCAATGAATCGTCAGCATCGCCCCCAACCGGGCAATCGTCGATTCAGCACGCGCAGGACAAGCCGGAAGTCCGGCAGGAACAAACCATCCAGCCGATCGAACCGCAGCAGACCCGCGAACAGTCAAAGCAACACGATATCGAGAATCTTCAGCGCATCATTGCGCAACAAAACCTGAACGGATTGATCGATGTCTTTATCACCCGCAACGCGGTCCGCATGGAGCTCAATGAAAGCATCCTGTTCGAAATAGGCGACGCCGATCTGAAGCCGCACGGAAAGACTTTGCTGGATGAGCTTGCGAAACTGATGCTAAGCCAGCCCGGGAATATCCATATCGAAGGACACACGGACGATGTGCCGATCGCAACGCCCCGCTATCCATCCAACTGGGAATTATCGTCCGGCCGGGCGAGCAGCGTGGCCCGTTATCTGATTGACCATTTAATCGATCCGGACCGCCTGCGCGCGATCGGCTTCGCCGACACCAGGCCGCGCGACACCAATCAAACGTCGGATGGCCGCTCGCGAAACCGGCGCGTGTCTTTGGTCATCGAAATGGACGATGCCACGATCGGGGAAAACGTTGACCCAAACAACCCGCAACCGTTATAAAGGGGACATCGGCCGCCGCCGGAATCCGCATCGGATCGTTTCGGTACGTCGGCGCCCGCCGGATTCTTGACGGTAGCGACGGACCGGCGGCGGCCAACGGTCGGGCCGCGACTCCTCCAATCCCTTGACCACAACATGACGAAGCTCACGCATTTTAACCAGGCCGGCGAAGCCCATATGGTGGACGTCGGCAACAAGACCCCGACGCAACGGGAAGCCCTGGCCGAGGGATTCATCGAAATGCAGCCGGAAACTTTGGCAATGGTGACTCGGGGAACGCATAAAAAAGGGGACGTTCTGGGGATCGCCCGCATTGCCGGAATCATGGCTTGTAAACGAACGGCGGAACTGATCCCGCTGTGCCATCTGATTCCGATCACTCACGTGGAGATCCTTTTCGAGCCCGATCCGGACCGCGGCCGGGTTCGCTGCGAAGCCAAGGTGCGAACGCTCGCCGCAACCGGCGTGGAAATGGAGGCATTGACCGCAGTCCAAATCGCGCTGTTGACGATTTACGATATGTGCAAGGCGGTCGACCGCGGAATGCGCATCCAATCGGTGCAATTACTGAAAAAATCCGGCGGCAGATCGGGAACCTGGTCGCGGGGATAAAACGAGCTGGGTCAACTCTGAAAACGATCCGATTTGCGTTATAGGCGGCCGAATTAATCAAAACGATAAAACACTGCCTGCCTTGCCCTGGTTCATCTCGGGAAAATTGCGCCGGTTCGATGAACGATGAACAACAGATCGATTTATCCGCGCCAGCTAAACCTAACTTTGACACCCTAAAATAGCCGAAACCGAGAACTGACGGGCGTTTCGGCTATTTTTTTGGCTGATGATGTACCCATGTCTATTGTTGTTTGTATCATTGCATTAATAGATTATTGGGTGTCTATAATAACCCTGTC
>JBGTCG010000142.1:0-7169 GCA_041748915.1 Methylococcales bacterium | reverse complement strand
CCGGATATTCTACATGAGAATGCTTACAGTATGCCCTCCGAGCCTTTGTTCTTTCACCCGGGAAGCTTATCATAACTGTGTAGCAGCTAAAGCCTTGCACTAAAGTGCATAGTTTTGAACTAGCGTACAGAGACAATAAATCCGGACTATCCACTTGACTCAAGTACCCACTACATCAGGTACCCACTACATTTAGTATTAGCTTCCATGGAGGAAGCGAAGTGGCCGGTCGGTGGAACCGACTACCCGCGCACGTTCAACGAGTTCGAATGCTTTTTCGAGAGCGAAACCGCTTGTTGAGAGGATCTCACAAGAATGCGGTGGTCAACCGGGTACCAATGCTTGTGATTCGGATCACAGAATGCGCTTTGGATAACGGAACGAGGTTAACCATTCGCTTAGTCCAAAAGACAAAGCCCGCCGGTTTTCGGAGCTATCTTTAATTTTACGAGTGTTGTTATCATGCTCCTGATGGAGACTACCGTCGACCGTACCGAGATCCAATCTTTTATCTTCAGGCTGGCGGATTCCGCGGTAACTGATGCGCCGAAACAAATTCCGTGAAAAGCATAAAAATGGCCCATAAATTCAAATCCAGCGCACTGAGCCCGCGTTTTCAGGCCTTGTGGAAACGTTGCCTGCTACCTGCGGCAACAATGAACGCGGCCCCTGTTTACACTGATCTGGTTCATCATTATGCCGAGCCCGGCCGGTGTTACCATACCTTGCCCCACGTATTTCATTGCCTGCACGAATTCGACCAGGCGGCTACGCATATCGATAATCCGGATGCGGTGGAGTTGGCTCTTTGGTTCCATGATGCTGTTTTCGTACCAGGCGCCAGGGACAATGAACAACGAAGCGTCAATTTTCTAACTGAATGGGCCGGAACCGCGATTTCTGCGGCATTTGTCAAAAGGGTTGGTGCTCTGATCCTGGCCACTACGCACAGACACCCGCCGAAAGAAGGCGACGAATCCTACGTTGCGGATATCGATCTCTCGACATTCGGGGTGAACTGGCCGGCTTTTTTGCGCGATACGCTGCGCGTGCGCAAGGAGCAGCCGGAAATTCCGGACGATGTTTACTACGCGAGCCATGCAAGATTTTTGCACATGTTGCTTGCCCGGCCGCGCATTTTTTATACGGACTTCTTCCTGGGGCGTTATGAAGAACGCGCCAAGCGGAATATCCAGCGATTGTTGGCCACGGCCCGTTATCCGACGGAGCCATTTACGGGCGATTATATACATAGTCATTAGGCGCGAATTCCTGCATCCGGTCGCGCTTTTTCGCGATTTCAAACGGACTTCATCTTGCCGTTTATGCCATGCGCCGCTGATACCCGCACTGATCGCAGGCGCAGTGACCGCGGCGGTGTTCCGCCCATAGGACCGCGATTATTTTCGCCTGATAACCGGCTTCTCCGAGCCTTTTTGATTCCGACCCGCACGCGCTTTATCCACGATATGTCGTATTGGCTAATCCGCTTTTTCCGCTGCAACAATACGATACATCCCTGTATCGACTCAGTCTTTAGCTTTTTTCAATTCAACCCGGTTTCTTTTCCCTATTGCTTCATTCCCCACCATGTGCCGGCATAAGAGTTTCCGGTATCGCCGATCTTCACGGTGAAATTCCCGTTCATTATGTTGCCTTTCAACGTACCTTCGAAGGTCTGGTGCTCATTTCATCGTTGTGTACAATAAGCCCTTGCACCGGCCACGAGCCAGCGCAATATTTTTCAACCGCAGAATCAGATTAACGAAACATGAATACCAATGAACCGGCTTGTATCCGGTGTAACACCGCGGACTGGATGCCGGTTTTAGCCAAGACTGACCTATTTTCCAATCTGTCCCTCTCGGAACTGGAGCCGTTTGCGGCGGAAATGGAGATAATCTCCTTACTCGAAGGCCAGTTGCTCATTCGGCAGGACGATCCCGCGAACTCTTTGTACGTCATTCTGGAAGGCCAATTCGAAGTTACCCGTGATAACGAGCTCGGCGAGCCGATCCACCTCAGTATTCTTGATTCGGGAACCTGTGTCGGTGAACTCGCGCTGGTGACGGGGGAAAGGTGTAGCGCGTCGGTCCGTGCCCGCAATGCATCGGTCGTCGCGAGTCTGGGCATTGACGCAGTCGAACGGGCAAGGCGGGTGGCGCCGCAGGCGGCAGCCCGCTTGTCGCAGCTGATCTTTACACGGCTGCAAAAAGCGGAACTTCAGAAATTGCTGTATTTCAGCGATTTGTTCAAGAATATCAGCTCGTCCGTACTAGCGGATCTGGAATCCTCCATGGAATTAATGCTTTGGCCAAGTGGTTCGTGCCTGATGAGCGAGGGGGACGATTGCGATGGTTGTTATCTTATCGTGAGCGGCCGCCTGCGTGTTGTCAACCTCGCGGCCGGAGGGGAGTTGCGCGTTGCCGCGGAGCTTGGACGAGGCCAAACGGTCGGCGAAATGGGAATACTTACCGGGAGCAAACGCACTGCGAGCGTATACGCCATTCGCGACACCCTCGCGGCGAAGTTGTCGGAGGAATCCTTTAACCGCCTGCTTCATAAATATCCGGAAGAATTGGTCAAGCACTTCGCGGGCAACGTGATTAAACGCCTGTGGACGCAGACGCTCGGCGTCAGCCGTAACAAAAACAACGTGGTCAACTTCGCTTTCATTCCGATCGGCGCCGAAACGCAGGTCACAGACTTCAGCCGCAAACTCGCCGAACGCCTGTCGAAACATGCTCCGACTTTATACTTGAACAGTGACCTGCTGGACCAATACTTGCGTGCGAAGGGCATGGCTCAAAAGACCAGCAGCGATCCGGAAAATCTCAACATCGCCCGGTGGTTGAACCACCAGGAAACCAAATACCGCTACCTGCTTTATCAGGCCGACGCGGAGCCTTCCGAGTGGACCCTGCGCTGCCTGCGTCAGGCCGACCGCGTGGTGCTGGTCGGTGATGCAGGGTCTTCACCGCACCGAGGATTGATCGAAGATACGGTATTAGCCGATTCCCGCTACCGGACCTTACCGAAAAGCCTGGTCCTTTTGCATCGAGATCATGCCAGGAACTATGATCAAACCGAGGACTGGCTCCATGAGCGAGGCGCGCAATATCATTACCATGTTTGCCCGAGCGACCCGGAGGACATGGCCCGGTTGAGCAGGCTGCTGAGCGGCAAGGGCGTCGGCCTCGTGCTCAGCGGCGGGGGAGCTCGGGGCTTTGCCCATATCGGGGCCATCCGCGCACTGCGGGAGGCCGGGATTCCGATCGACAAGGTCGGCGGAAGCAGTATAGGATCCATCGTGGCGGCGATGGCGGCAATGCAGTGGGATTATACGACGATGATGGCAAAGGCATGCAGTTTTAACTACCGCATGGACTACACATTCCCGGCCGTAGCCCTGACCAGCGGCAAATCCATCACCCAGCAATTAAAGAACAGATTTGGCAACCATAAAATCGAGGATCTCTGGATCAACTTCTTCTGCGTAAGCACAAATCTAAACTCCGCCCGCCAGGCCGTGCACAGTGAAGGCCTGTTATGGAAATACGTACGTGCGAGTATGGCGGTGCCGGGCCTCTATCCCCCGCTGATTGAAGGGCACAGCTTCCTCGTCGACGGAGCCGTATTCAACAATATGCCCGTCGATGTGATGCGGCTTCAGGACGATATCGGTTCGCTGATCGCGTTCGACGTCGGCGCTCCGGTCGACCTCGAAACGGAAACCCCGATGGAGGGAAGCTTTTCCGGCTGGCAGGCACTGCTGCGCAAGCTCAGTCCGGGCGCCCATTCCATGGCTTTGCCGAACATGGCCAATATTTTGATCGCCGCGGGGTTGATCAAAAGTGATGAAACGAACGAATCCATGAAGAATCTCGCGGATTTTTATCTGCGTTTTCCGGTCAGGGATTTTGGACTATTGGATTTTCATCAAATCAAAAAGATCTCGGAACGCGGATATGCCTATGCGAGTGAGAAGCTGGCCGAATGGCGAAAGAACGAACCGTCCCGCTTTCCCGGCTTGAGCGTGAAATAACGAAATCGGGTATTGTCCCCCCGTTACGCTTTTCCTGAGATCAAGCCGTTGAACGTTCTTCTTCCATGGAGCTCAAATGCTCGAGCCCCCGGCCGCGGGTCTCAATGCCGGTAAAGGCGAGCAATAGCGCCGCGAAAGCGATCGGAGCCGCCGTGACCAGCGTCGGAATAGCGAACCCGATCGAATTCGTGAGCAGAAAACCGATCAGCGGCGGGCCGATCATGCCGCCGGATTTGCTGGCGGCGGCGGCGATCCCGCTGCCGGTTCCGCGCATGTCGGTCGGGAATACCTCCGCCGCGTAAGGCAGTAACATGGTGATCACGCCATTGCTCGACATCATGAGAGTTACCAGCAGCGCAACAATAACGCCGGGATCGACCGCCTTGAGGTCCGCGCTGATCGAAGCGAATCCGATCAGCACCAATGAAGTCAGCAGCGCAAACAGGATCATGGTTTTCTTGGTGCTCCACTTTCCGTACAGGAACGCAACCAGGCAGGTACCGGGCAGAGCCACGAGCGAGGCATAAAAAAGCAGCGCGCTCCCGCTCCCGACCGCAAATCCCGCGTCGCGCAGCATGGTCGGCATGAAGGTCAGAAAACCCCAGTTCACAAGTCCCCAACCCAGGCCGTATAAAATTAACGTGACCGAGTGTTTCAAGAACGGCGGCTTGAACAGGTGCCTGGCCGGAACGGAGCGACGCCGGTCGCGGCCCGGTTCTGACATCGCCGTGGTCTTTGACGGTAACCGATTCGGCGGCTGCGTTTCGAGCACCACGCCGAACTTCCGCAGCACCGATCGAGCGGCTTCCGCCCGCCCGTTTTCGAACAGAAAGCGCGGCGACTCCGGAATCCAGCGGTTCATCACAATGATCAGAAGACCGGTGGGTAAATTGAAAAACCAGAGAATCCGCCAGGTAAATTCCGGCTCGAACAGGGTTGCAAGCCCGCTCGCCGCGAGATAGCCGCACGTCGACGCGAGGCCGCCGTGCAGGATCACCAGCCAGCCGCGTTTCTTCGCGGGGACCGATTCCGCCATCAAGGCATAGACGATGGGCAGCATTCCACCCGCCGAAAGGCCCATCACGAAGCACATGAATATCTGCCAGCCGAACGAGGGCATGAATCCGCAAATGGAGGTGGCCACGAAAAACAGCGAGGCCAGCATGATGGTCGCCCTGCGTCCGAGCCGATCGGACAGCAAGCCCCAGAGGATCGAACCGACCGTCGTCCCGGCCAGCGCGGAGAGCGGAACCAGCGATACCTGCGCCATGCTCAGACCATACTCATCACGCATCCCCGGAACAACAAAGCCCACGGTTGCCGGCTTCATGATGTCGACCACGAGCGCCGCGCCCAACACGAACAGCAGCCACCAGTGCGCGGCAGTCAGCGTAGCGTCGTCCATGGCCCGAATGTGATACCCGCTGATGTTTTTCGGCCGATGATCGAAAAGCGTCGAAAGGCGGGGCAACAAACCGTAGACAGACAATGGCAGGCCCGCGAGAATTAGAAACATTCCCCAGAGCATGATCGTTGACATCGGCATCCCGGACATCCGATATCCCATCGATTCCATGGAAATGAAATCCGGCAAATGCAGCAGTACTCCGGTAATCAACATCAGCACCCCGGACCAAAACGCGAAGGGATGGTAAAGATCCACCCCGACAGCAGTGGCAACGGCCTGTTTTCCTGCCGGAAACCGGTTTGATTTATTTTTTTTGGTAGACATCGATTGGATTCCAGTTTTTTCCGCACTGACAAACACCCGGTGACCAAGTCAGGACTTTAATAACAAGCGCAAAGTACTAAAGTAACGCTGAGGTGTCAATCGGGCGAGGGGTCACATAACGGCGCAGGCATGAGTTACTAACCGGATCCGGCTCTAAGTTCAATAATAATTGATGGCGTCGGCCCCTAAATGCCCATTACTCCGAAGTGACCATCGTTGCCCTAAAACCTTCCGGGCCGACCGAAGTCGCGACGGTGAAAAAGCCCGTGGTTTATCCGGACGCCCGGATTTTTACCGGACAGGGGGAAAGCCACCGAAGGGTTTGGCGATTAGATTTCGTCCTGACGGTCCAGACGGCGTTCGATGTGCTCCACGCGCTCGACCAAACGATCAAATCGAGAAGGTTGCTCGGCGATATCGCCGCATAAACCCGGGTTGTCGCGTTTCAAACCGGCGACAGCCGATTCGAGGCTGCCAGGCCTCTGTTTTATTTCACGCAAGTCATCCTTCATAACGGCAATATCCGAGCGAATATGCCGCAGATGCTCAAGTATCAAATTATCTACTTCTTCGGTCATGGACATCTCCACTGATCAAGACGAATGATAATCCAACTATGGCCCCATTGGGCACGAATAATAGATCCGGTAGCATCCAGCGCGCCACCCTGTTCGGGTTGGATTGCCAAGCTTCGTGCAGCTTCGGCGCGTGTGTAGCCTTGTTCTAAAACCAAGCTAACTGCATCTAATTTGAATCTCTCGAATATTTCTTCTCGTCATCATTTCCAGTCCCGAGTTAGGGTATTATCCCTTGATTGGGTGGGTCACATCTTTTGAACAACTTCACCATCTGAAGAAACACTGATACTGATCGGGACTGCCATCAGAAAGCGAAGACCGGCTAGTTGCGTTCATATATTGGAAGGGACGCAGTGCATGTTTGAGAAGCTTTCGCCGAGAATATCGGCCGGCCTTATTGAGGAATCTTGCCATGACCATGAATTACCAATCTTTTATAATCCGTGATCCCGCAATTTGTGCGGGGGAGCCTGTCATAAAAGGTACTCGCGTGACCTTCCGTACTATTCTGGCGAGCCTGGCGGAAGGAATGACCGTGACGGAAATTCTCCAGGATTTTCCAACTTTGGATGAACAGGCTGTCCGGGCGGTTATTGCTTTCGCGGCGGTTTCCGCCGAAGAAGACCTGCCTGTGCCGGCGGTTCCGACCTTGACATAGGTTCGAATAAATTCGGAGAGTCCTAACTAAATATAGATATTTGATGCGTTATTTGCTATGATTAGTTTCTAACGATTGCAAGGGGGTGGTATGGGTGGTATGGAGACAATATCCTGCAAGCATTGCGGCGCGAGCGAATACGTTAAGAATGGCATG
>JBGTCG010000141.1:0-3523 GCA_041748915.1 Methylococcales bacterium | reverse complement strand
TCATCCAAACAAGTATAAGGCGTTATTTGGACCGCGGAATCGAGCGCATGCTAGCTTACGATCTTACCCGGATACAATTGTACCCCTTGGTCAGATTCGAATCATTTTTTTCTGCCGCGTTAGCGGCTTCGTCCAACAAGTCAAAAAAACCCGGTGGTGCGGTGGTGTTAACGCGAAAAGACTCACCGTTCTTTGTAAAGATGACGTCCACGGAATCACCGGCACGCACGGAAAGGCCGTTAAAAAGAAATACCTCATTACGAACCAGACTGATTACTTTCGGTGGTGTACCCTCAACTCGGACCAGCGTCGTAACTTTCACTGTGGCGGTCGGAGTCAAAGGGTCCGCCTGGGTGTTTCCGTAGAACAACAATACCGCAAACACAGCACCACAGACTGCGATTGATGCGAATAAATGTGTTTTCATTGGCACTCCATAACGCTGATATTATGACTGGCTAACATTGAGTCGACATTACTTCGACCTCGGGAAACGCGTCGACCTGACCCATCCCGCAAATCATAATCGCATAACAATTGGAGGTATAGTCAAATTTGGTGTACGGGGCATGATTAGGCGGCGTTCCTGCGATCGGTTTTCTCCTGTTCTACTTCGATTCCATCTTTGAACTTCACCCCGGCGATCACCTTGGCCAGATGTTTGAAGCCGCGAATCCGCAGCCAGCGTTTCTCCGCACACCGGCCCAACTTGTAGATCATGGTCAGCATAGTGTCCCGTGTCACACACCCTTGGTTTGGTCGGTGCGGTGCCGAATTGTGGCGAACGTCGACTCGATCGGGTTGGTAGTGCGAATATGAATCCAGTGCTCGGCAGAAAAGCCATAGAAGGCCAGCAGGGCCTCCCGGTCCTTCACCAGGCATTCCACCGCCTTGGGATACTTGGCTCCATAGGTCCGCACGAAACGGTCAAACGCTCGATTCGCCGACGGCCGGCTTTCGGCCATCTGCCAATTTCCTGCAAGGCCTTCTTCGCCTTGGGCTGCACCGACTTGGGCAGATCGTTCAGCACGTTGGCCGTCTTGTGCACCCAGCAGCGTTGATGGCTCGTCTCCGAGTAAACCTCATCCAGCGCCGCCCAAAAGCCCAGGGCACCATCACCCACGGCCAACTGCGGCGGCCTCTCAAGACCCCGGCGCTTGAGCCCCAGCAGCAATTCCCGCCAACTCTGGGTCGATTCTCTGACACCGTCCTCGATGGCCGGAAAATGCTTCTCACCGCGGTCGTTGACACCGATGACCACCAGCGCGCACAGCTTCTGACCCTCGGACCGCAGACCGCTGTAAATCCCATCTGCCCACAGATAGATCCAGCGGTCCTGGTCCAGGCGACCCTGCTGCCAGGCCTCGTACTCCTGGTACCATTGCCGCTTGAGGTGGCCGACCACCGACGCCGACAACCCCTTGGCCTCCGGTCCCACCAGCACCGCCAGCGCCTCTTCCATCTGACCGCTCGAGATCCCTTTCAGATACAGCCACGGCAACGCCGCATCCAGGCGCCTGGCCCGTCGCACATACGGCGGCACCAGCGCCGAGCGGAAGACCACCGACTCGCCCGTCCTCGAACGTACCTTCGGCACCTTGACCGCCACCGGACCGATCCCGGTCACAAATCTCCCGCTCCGGAAGATACCCGTTACGCACCACTGCCGTTCGCTCAACGGGTCCTCAATCCCCTCTGGTCTGGGCAGGTCAACTACGTTATCGTTACTCATGGTGGCGTACCTCTTTCTGCTGTTTATCGATCTTTCGAAAACTGATTTCAGCAGGGTACGCCGCCTTTTTCAATTCCAGCTCATACACCAGATTCGATCATAGCTCATGAGGTAGTTCTCTGCGCTGTATGCGAGGCGTTCGAGGGCTTTTTCGATTTCCCGCTCTGTGGCGCTCTCCGTCAACTCGTCGCAAACGAACCGAAGTCGGTACATGGCTCCGATTACTTGAGCCCACCGGGCACCCAGCTGCTCGTCGGGTTTGATCTCATACCAGTAAAACTGCAGGCTCGCATCCATGAGGTCAGAATCCACTATAGGCGCCTAACCGACGAAAATCAGCGGCGGCGGAGCCGTCCGCTGGAGTGCCGCGTTAGGTGCCGGCTAGTTGGTAGCGTTTACGCGCTTCGGCTTGTAGCAACCTGAGCCGCTTCGTTTGCTCTTGCCAGAATTTCAGCTCTTGCTCGGAACTGAGACCGGAGATCTGGGCTAACACTTTTTCAGCACCGCGACGCTTCCATTGGACGCATTTCGGTTCACGAGTCATCATAGTCAATTACCTGTGAGGGTGAAAATATGTCAATGGCACGATAGCCTTCGAGCGCATTGACTGCGTTGTATTTCGGAATTTTTTGAAAATGTACAATATGCTTGAAATTCCAACTGATAATCATGCGGCAGCCGGCAATTGTTGCCAGTGCCACATGCGCCGCATCATCAATTGATTTTGGAGCGACAATACCGGCACTTAAATAAGCGTTGCGCAACTCCAACACTTCCTGGGTTAGATCGGCAATGTCAGCGTTTGCCACGGCTCGCTGGAAAAACTCCTGTATCTCGTCGGGAGCCGATGCAACTTCAGCTTGCACTACCGCCGAGACCACAAGGTTAAATCGGCCGGACTCAACCTCGGTAAAGAATTTCTTGCTCGGTTCAGCAAATTCTTCGTCAAATACACCGCCAAACACGGAGGTGTCTGCATATACTTTCATACCGGTAGTGTACCACTACGGGTTCTTCTGGACGCCTAACGAAGCTGTAGAAAAACCCGTTTTTCGGATTTCCTGGGAACCGCTGCTTCAATTTTTAAAAGACGGATGGAAGTCATTAGTCCGAGCGGATGGTCTGTGTCGTGCGGTGTACCCGTTTGAAAGCGGTCCAAGAGGTGCTGAATATCGGCTTCAACCCGAGTTTTTGATGCCCTGGCCCCATTCTCATTGGGCCAACCCGTGGTTGGCCCGCTTTTCAATGTTGTGGACGAGGCAATAAAGCTTCCGATGTCCATCGAGTTTTTTCCTGCCGCGCAAAGTAAAGCGATCGAGCCGCTTGTTGTGGCGCAAGTTTCCGAACACCGGCTCGACGGTGGCGAAACGGCGGGTGATCAGGGCTTTGCCCTGTAGGCTGTCGATCTTGACCTTCATGCGGTGGGTGTGGCTTTCGTGGCCGGCGGCCTTGCCGAGGAAGAAGGCCACTTGCCGCGTCGACGTTTTCTCCGGAGTGCGTAGGCAGCGCTGGCGAAGCAGGCACGGTTCGCAGTCTTGCTTCGCACCTTGGAACTTGATAACCCGATAGCCCTTGATCGTGCAGTTGCTGCCATTGCCATAGAGCGATTTACCGGCCGGACAAAGGCAGGTTTTCGGTTCGGGATCGAACTGAAAATCCGCCGGCTTGAACAGGGTTTCCTTCACCTCTTTGGCACGCTTGTCCCAGAGCGGGTCTGGCTTCGCCTGGTGGGCTTCTTGGCCCTGATAGCGTTCGTCGCGCTTGCGGTAGTTCTGGTCAGGAATATAGGCA
>JBGTCG010000140.1:0-3843 GCA_041748915.1 Methylococcales bacterium | reverse complement strand
GTAGCCTGCGCCGAGCTTGCGATGGTGTGGCGAAGCGGCGCGGACGCAGGGCGGCCGGGGCCCAATGGTTGTCGCGTAGGCGAGTCGATTTTGGTGACTTGGATGTCCCAAAATCTTTCACGAGGTAGCGACACACTTCGGTGCTTAAAGCCTTTTTTTAAGACAGGACAGATTTGCGCGGCGCATCCCCTGCGGCTGCCGGGACGAATACAATGACAGTGGGAATACCCGGATTGAAATCGATCCGGCAGGCGTGAACCCTGTCTTTCCGTGATCTGTGTCATCTCAATTCATGAGATCCGATCATCCGATGACGGCGAATCCTTAATTTCTATTAGGATGATTCTCGAGTACTTCGCAAGCGGTCTTATAACCAACCGCGATGTGTTCCGCAATGGTCTTGCTTGAAAACTCGTAGTCCTTGGACGGCCCCTCGCCGGGCTCTTCGTCATAAACGATCCGGGTGATTGAAAGCGGGCCCGTCGTGCCGGCGGTGTCGATATAAAGCGGGCGTTGCCGGATGCGACTCGCGACGGCCGGATCGACTTCGTTCATAAGCTCGTCGACAAGTTTTCCGTAGCTGTCAAGCAGGTCCCGTACCCGGACGTCGCGGCGCAACTTTTCCGCATAGAGGATCTCCTCGCGCCTTCCGATGACCTCATACAGGTCGCGCGGCAAACGGCTTCGCGCGGGGAACAGGTTCACGATATAGACCTGCTTGTTCGTCAATCCACAATGCTCGATGACCTGGTCCAGCGGCGAATTGCTCACGATGCCTCCGTCCCAATAATGCTTTCCGTTGATGGTCGTCCACGGAAAACCGGGCGGCAGACTGCCGCTGGCGAGCAAATGATCCGGAGTGATCTCTTCAATGTAGCTGTCGAAAGTTTCGATTTCCGCGGTCTCCACATTGACCGCGTTGACCAGCAAGCGGACCGGACTGTCCTTGAGCCTGCCGAAATCGACATATTTGCGCAACAAATCTTTGACCGGCGAAGGATCGTAGTAGCTTGTCCAATTAAGCGGCCATTCCGCGATGCTCAGCATCGGTTTCAACCACCGCGGACGAAAGAACCCGGGAACACCGAACACCAACGTCTGCCACGCCGAAAGCAGACGGCGCGCGTTTTCGCCGGGCAGCCACGGCGTGTCCATTGCGAGTTCGCTCCAGAATGCTTCAAGGGCTTTTGTCGCACGCCGTGGATTACCCGCCACGATGGCCGCATTAAAAGCTCCGATGGAGACGCCGGCGACCACGTCGGCATGGATCTCTTTTTGTTCGAGCGCTTTGATGACGCCACATTCGAACGCGCCGAGCGCTCCGCCGCCCTGCAGGATCAATACGGTTTGCTGCGCGAAGGTGGTCAAGGGCCGCACCGGATCGCTCAACAACCGGGGCTGCGTTACCGGAATCCGGTTCAGGATCAGTGCGGCGCTCGCGCGTTCTTCGGTCAGCGGCCGGCGGAGCAGAAAACTCGCGATCAATCGTTTGTTTTTGAGATAAAGGACCGCGAACGAATTCTCCTCCGGGCTGCCGCGGACGATCCGGCGCGTCGTTCCGGCGACGTCTCCGACGACGTTGAAACTGATATCGAGAACATCGGAAAAGAAATACGATACCGCGCCATAGGGCCGGTGGCACCCGAGCATATTGCGGGCCGCGATACGGCCCTGCTTGAAGGCGTTGTCCCAATGCTCGACGCGCCGATGCCGGCCGAACACCGGATCGTAAAAATTCGCGACATCGCCGGCCGCATAGATATTCGGCAGCGAGGCTTCGAGGTACTGATTCACCACCACGCCATCGTCCATACGTAACCCGCTTCCGCGCAGGAAACCGGTCTCGGGCTCGGACCCGGCGCCGATCACTACGCAATCGCACGGATACGTTTTGCCGCTTCCCGTAATCACCGCCGTTACGCGGCCGCTCCCGGCAAAGCCCGTGACCGTTTCGCCGAAGACAATCTCGACGCCGCGCGCGCGATAAAGGTCATGGAAATAATCGGAGATTTCGGGTGACGCCAGGCGAACGTACAGGAGATCCCCGGAGGCAATCAGCGTCGTTTGGATCCCTCGCGTAATGCACGCCGCGGCCACTTCCATCGCGATAAAACTCGAACCCACGACGACCGCCCGTTTGGCCGCACCCAGCGCATCGCGGATCCGGCCGGCATCGGCAATCGTTCGGAGATGATGCACGCCCGGCAGATCGGCACCGGGAATTCGCAATTGCCGCGGGCGGATCCCACTCGCGATCAGCAATTTACCATAGCGAAAGGCTCCGGCACGGTCGGTTTCGACCAACTGACTTTCGGGCAGCAGACGGGTCGCCTGGACACCGAGACGGACATCAATATCGTGGTCCCGGTAATAGGCCTCCGGCCGGATGAAAATTTGCTCGAGCCGTTCGTTCTTGATCAGGTAGTCCTTCGACAACGGCGGCCGGTGATACGGGAGCACCGGTTCCGCGGCCAATAAAGTGATGGAGCCGAGCGCGCCGTCACCGCGCAGGACCTCCGCAGCGGAGCTGCTCGCAAGCCCGCCGCCGATCAAAAGAAAATCGACGTCCGCGGTCACCAACCGCGCGCCTTGAATCTCGCGGAATTGTTCGGAACCGGTTGATCAGGAAATCCGGGCAAGATCACTGCATGAACCACCCGTGGCTGACGACGATCGATTGGCCAGTCAGCGCATTGGTCGGAAACGCGGCAAGAAACAGAGTCACCGCAGCAACGTCCTCGGTGGTCGTGAATTCGCCGTCCACGGTTTCCTTCAACATGACATTTTTGATCACTTCCTGTTCGGAAATACCGAGTTCCCTGGCTTGCTCCGGGATTTGCCTGTCAACGAGCGGCGTGCGCACGAATCCGGGGCATACGACATTTGCGCGTATGCCGTGTTGCGCTCCTTCCTTGGCAACGACCTTGGCCAACCCGATCAGGCCATGCTTGGCGGTCACATAGGGTGCTTTCAGCGGCGACGCCTCCTTTGAGTGGACCGAACCCATATAAATGATGCTGCCGCCACGGCCCGCCTGGATCATGTGCCGCAGACACGCGCGGGTCGTCAGGAAGGCCCCGTCGAGATGGACGGCCAGGACCTTGCGCCAATTGTCAAACGACAATTGCACCAGCGGATCGATGTGCTGGATACCGGCATTGCTGACCAGCACGTCGACCCGGCCGTACGCGGTGACCGCCGCCGCAATTCCGGCTTCGACCTGCTCCTCCCGGGTTACATCCATCGCAACCGCAAGCCCGGAGCCTCCGTCCCCGACGATCTGATCAACGGCCGTCTGCGCGCTTTCGAGGCTTAGATCCGCAATTACCACCTTCGCCCCCTCGCGAGCGAAGGTTTGAGCAATGGTATTCCCGATTCCGCTTGCCGCGCCTGTAATCAGCGCCACTTTGCCATCGATCTTCATGTTTGTCACCTGCGCATAGGAGTCAGATATTGGCAAACTTGTGATTAGTGTGTTCATTAGAAAACATTCATTGCCGACGCCGTCCTCTTGGTTGGGATGATCGTAAATATCGACCTTGTTTCCCGCCTGAATGTTCAGAATGCCCGCATCGTTTCCCGCCTGAATGTTCAGAATGCCCGCATCGCTGCTCTTTCTTCCAGACGCTCGTTCCTTTCGGAAGTCCAAGCGAATGTTTTCCGCCATGAAGAATAACAGGCCGTAGGCTTTTTGTCTTCTGGTGTGTTAGCAACAAATAGAATTGTCCGGTTTTGTAGCAAATAAACTGTCCGCTTTTGGTTAAAACGGACCCCATTGTCTAGCGTTATCTTTTTACGCGAACAAGTTATTGTTGTAATTAAAAAAACCCGTGGTGGGTAAGC
>JBGTCG010000139.1:0-4690 GCA_041748915.1 Methylococcales bacterium | reverse complement strand
TAGCCTGCGCCGAGCTTGCGATGGTGTGGCGAAGCGGCGCGGACGCAGGGCGGCCGGGGCCCAATGGTTGTCGCGTAGGCGAGTCGATTTTGGTGACTTGGATGTCCCAAAATCTTTCACGAGGTAGCGACACACTTTATTATTCTAGCAGCCAGGTTTTCCCATTCTATCCAGGTTAATTCAAAACTTAGCGGCAAGGATCCCCGCACCCGGATTCCATGATCATCCCTACGGTAGTGACTTCGAACATGCCAAACACGGTGTTCCGAACCGGGTTTTCAGTTTCTTGAATCTTTGTCAATGTGCGGCTCCGGATTGATTTTCAATTGAAATCGCGTATCGGTGCGCAAAAAATCTAGAATGCCGGAGAGGAAGCATGTCTAACGCCGAAATGTTTTCGTTGATTCGCCGGGGGACCAATGAAATCCTGACTGAGGAGATTCTGGAGACGAAACTTGCCGAAAACAGGCCGCTTCGAGTCAAGGCCGGTTTTGATCCAACTGCGCCTGATTTACATCTCGGCCATACCGTGTTAATTAATAAGATGAAGCAATTTCAGGATCTTGGGCATGATGTGCTGTTCCTGATCGGTGATTTTACCGGAATGATCGGCGATCCGACCGGTAAAAATGTAACTCGCAAGCCCTTGTCGAGAGATGAAATTATTGAAAATGCCGCGACTTACGAAGAGCAAATTTTCAAGATTCTGGACCGCGATAAGACTTCGGTCAAATTTAATTCGGCATGGATCCATAAGCTGGGTTCCGCGGGTTTGGTCGAGTTGGCCGCGCAGCATACCGTAGCCAGAATGCTTGAACGCGACGATTTCAATAAACGGTATAAGAACGGTCAACCGATTGCAATTCACGAATTTCTTTATCCGTTGATCCAGGGCTACGATTCGGTTGTATTGAATGCGGACGTGGAGCTCGGTGGGACCGACCAGAAATTCAATCTGCTTGTCGGGCGCCAATTGCAGGAGCATTATGGGCAGACGCCTCAAGTGGTGATCACAATGCCCCTTCTCGAAGGACTCGACGGAGTACAGAAAATGTCCAAGTCGCTGGGCAATTATATTGCGATCGCAGATCCGGCCAATGAGATGTTTGGAAAGATCATGTCCATCTCCGATGTTCTGATGTGGCGATATTATGAATTGTTGAGTTTCCGTCCGCTGAACGAAATCGAACGCTGGCAACAGAACTGCGAATCCGGAGCCAACCCCAGGGATTTCAAGTACCGCCTGGCGGAGGAAATTGTGACCCGTTTTCACAGTTCGGCAGCCGCCCGCAAGGCCTTGGAATCGTTTCAGGCGCGGTTTCAGAAAAGTGCGATTCCGGAAGATTTGGAGCTGAAAAGTCTTACAACGCCGAAAGAAGGCTATGCAATTGCCAATCTGCTCAAGGATGCCGGATTGACATCCAGCACCTCGGAATCCTATCGCATGCTCAGACAGGGCGGTGTAAGGATTGACGGCGAGAAAATTGCGGATGAGAAACTGATTTTAACTTCGGGTACGACTCAGGTCTACCAGGTTGGCAAAAGAAAATTTGCGCGCGTGCAACTGCTCTGATTCTTGGGATCGGGCTTTTGGGCTGTTGTCGCCGGGTCAAACGAAATGCGGCGTATGGCTCGACGGCGATTATCACGCGCTCCTCTGGATACGCGGACGTCATCACTGGGTCTCACCGAGCGTACGCCTGCAAGCGACCGGCCGAAGCTTCAGACCGACGCCCGGGTCCTGGAAATCGTGATTTTCTGGGTGCTTCCATCCGGGCCGTAGGTACACTGTTGATTTCCCGGATTTCTAAGGATGTCGATTGCTCTGCGCGTGTACCGGCTCATGATTTCAACACGAGCGCCATTGCGCTCATTCAATGCCTTGCAGGTTTCCAGCGTTTTTATTATTTTTTCCTGATATGTCCTGAGCTCGTTAAAGGCCGAATCGTTTTCATCAAACTGCTCGAAAAAACGCTGAACATTCACCAACTGGTCGATGCGAATCGTCGACTCTTGCTTCTTTTCGGCCACCGATTCGATTTGATCAACGAGCCTGTCTGACAGCGCTTGGCTTTCTTGCTGGAGAAGATCCCGCAAGATATTGACTTCGGTTAGAGTGCGGCGAAAAATTTCGAGCAGTGACTGAATTTCGTCTGCTTTCATCGGTTTCAGTTAACGTGAAAGCGTTTGTTCAAATTCAATGATCTTTTCGGCGACACGTTCGGCGTCGACGACATAACCTCCGTTTGCGATCGAATCAGTGATGGCTGAAATTCGGCCGGTGTCCACAACCGGCAATGCTGCAACCACTCGTTCGACGGTTTGCAGGATTGATCCGGCATCGGTAAGGCGGATCGCGTCTGAATTTGCTCTGCGCGAGCGTGGGTATTCGATGGATGTAACGGTTGCGTCCGCGGAGCCTTGGGCCGGCGAGGTCGTTGAATGGTGGTTGCCTACAGTCCTAACGTCAATTGACATGGTTACCGCCGAATCGTGGAAACTATTATGTGTTTTTATCGGCTTGCTGCGAGTGAACTTGAATCAGGGGTTTTATTTTCCGTCCATCGATGAGCGATGAGCGATGAGCATCAGTATAGTTCAGAATTGGATTTGGACGACACCAGGGCCGGTAACGATTCCTTCCACGACCCGATCGGAACTTAAGTTTTTTATCGCTATTTTTTGACCGTTTACGCCATCCGCCAGAGCCGCGCCTTGCATTCTGATTTGCATCCCGTCGTTTTTGGCCAGAATAATTACCTGTTCTCCTCTTCGCACGGCTTTCGGGCTGGTCAATTTTTGAGCAGTTAGTAGACTCCCCGCGGCCACAGATTTTATTAACTCTTTGCCCACTACCTCGCCGGGATCGGTAAAAATTTCCTGATGGATTCGCGTTAATTCCATTTCTGTCAAATCAATGTCTTCGGCGGCGATCAACATTCCTTTTTTCAATGGCCTGCGCGTGACGAGAACGGGGCCGAATGCCGTAACTTGGGCGCGCAAATAGATCAACCATGGTTTTGGATTCTGGCATCGAACGCCGACCGTAACTGCGCCGGCCGCCCGCTGTCCGGGTGGAAAAAATAATTCCGGTTCGGAGTCGCAACGATTCAACTTCAGTCGCGGGTCCATCGCCACCAAGTCGATGCCAAATTTCGAATATCGGTGACGTAAATCTGACTCGATAAAACGAACGACTGCGCGCTGGATAACCGAGGGCGCCTCGTAGGGTTCGAGTCCATCGGCCCTTGCCGCCAGCGGATTGAGCCAGAAGGAGAAACAGACTAGAAATAAGATGCGCATGGGCTACGGTATCGACGGTGATTACGGATCCGTTCATGAAAGCACATCCGGTGCCACTTTTTGACTAAAGTGTCCGATCAATCTGCCGTTATAGAGGGGATCCATTGTAATGAAACGGGGAAACGAATGGCCGGGCTTTTGGAAGGGGTTGATCAGCGAACGAAACTTGCAGGGCACAATCGTCTCGAATTATTGCTTTTTAAGCTTACCAGCAAGCAGAGGTTCGGGATCAATGTTTTCAAGGTTAAAGAAGTCATTCAATGCCCTAAACTTACCCAAATTCCGAATGCACATGTGGACGTTTGCGGGGTCGCGCACTTGCGCGGACAAACGATCCCGATTCTGGATCTGTCCATGGCAATTGGCGGGCCCGCAATTCCTCGCGATGGCAGCGGCTATGTCATCGTTACCGAATATAACAGGAGCATCCAAGGGTTTTTGGTCGGAGCGGTGGACCGAATCATCAATATGGGCTGGAGTGAAATCAAAGGACCACCGAAAGGGACGGGGACGCGCAGTTATCTCACCGCGGTCACGGAAGTCGATCACGAGCTGGTGGAAGTGATCGATGTTGAGAAAGTCATGAAAGAAGTGATCGGCAGCATTGAGACGGTCTCGGACGGGGTCATTGATAAAAATCTAACCTGGGACGGACTGCACGTGCTGGTCGTCGACGATTCGTCGGTTGCGCGGAACCAGGTCAAGCGGGTGCTGGACCAGCTGCAAATCGAGTGTACGCTGGCCAACGATGGGGTTGATGCATTGGCAAAGCTCAGGACCTGGATAGCCCAGGGAAAGAATTTATCCAAGTCTCTGGCAATGATCATTTCCGACATCGAAATGCCCAGAATGGACGGTTACACGCTGACCACAAATATCCGCAAGGATCCGGCCATGAGTTCAGTTTATGTGATTTTGCATACTTCGCTAAGCGGTGTATTCAACCAGGCGATGATCGAGAAAGTCGGAGCCAATCGGTTTCTCGCGAAATACAATCCGGATGAACTTGCCTCGATCGTCCAGAATCGGCTGAAAGAATATGTCAACCAGGGGAATCAGGCTGCATAGTTGTTCCGCCTTAAGTGGCGAGTCGATCATACGGAGACAGATTATTCCGCGGACTTATCCGTTCGAATGAAATGGCCAAGATCCTGTGAAGAACGACTCGCCGAGAACAAAATCGGTCAAGAAACTGGGATGGATTTCAGGCATCCCGATTCAATCTGCAATCGAATGCCCGATTCTTGTAAGTAATCGTTAATTAATAAATTGGACTTTTTCGCATCAGTTGTTACACTTGATGTATGGAAACAGATGAATGGATCACGGCGCGGTACATAGCTCTCGAAAGCATACTCGATGAGCGGCAGAGACGGCTGTATGCAGC
>JBGTCG010000138.1:0-52810 GCA_041748915.1 Methylococcales bacterium | reverse complement strand
GTGGCACAGTCCGCGGTATTTCCCGGGAACACCTCCACCGACACCGGGCAACCCTCCGCCGTGCAAATCAGACCGAACACAATCTGCGGATCATCCCGCTTGCCATCCCGACTATACCCGTACGCAGCCAGTTCGCAACGGCGTCTTAGCAGGTACCCGTTTTTCAAATTGCCGAACATCGCGAACGAGTCCGCATAGGAACTCGTCGCGCGGAGGCTTGTGGGCGGGCAGTGCTCCAGCCAGTCTGCCCGGTTTCCTCCTGCTAAAGAAGACTTTGCAATAGCCTGTCAAGGATATATACTCTATATATATACACTAATTAGGCAAGTATAGTGCGAACGGCAAAAATTTTTAAGAACGGCAACTCCCAGGCGGTCAGACTACCGAAGGAGTTTCAATTCGATGCGGACGAAGTTGAAATTTTACGCCGGGGCTCCGAAGTTATCCTGCGTAAAAAATCGGAAAATCTGAAGCAGGCCTTTGAATTGTTATCGACGCTGCCAGAGGATTTTTACGAGGATGGCAGGAAGGACGAATTACCCGAGGAACGGGAATCCTTTTAACGATGGCCGGCTATCTGCTCGATACCGACATCTGTATCTATATCGCCAAACGCCATCCTCCGAAAGTACTCGAACGATTCGAGAGCCTTCAGAGCGGCGATGTTTCCATCTCCGTGATTACCTATGGCGAATTATTGTTCGGCGCTGAAAAAAGCGCGTCGTCAAAACAGGCATTGGAGAATTTGCATCGATTTACGGAATTGGTTTCGGTGTTGCCGCTGCCCGAATCGGCAGGCATTCATTATGGCCGAATCCGGGCCAGACTGGAGATGGCGGGTACGCCGATCGGCGCCAACGATTTATGGATCGCAGCGCATGCCCTGGCTGAAAGGATGATATTAGTCAGCAATAATGTCCGTGAATTTGTACGGGTGCCGGATTTAAAGGTCGAAAATTGGCTGAGCGGCGGCTGATTGACGGTTGCACTGCGATTTTCGGCGGCTCGTCACAGAGCGACCCGCTGTACCTCCGGGGATTGGGTGCGCTGGTCCAAAAACAACTAACATAAAGCAGGTAGTTGTCGTACGGATCTGGAGAAACCTCGACCGGGGGCAGTGTCTCCACCACAACGGCCACTTCACGCAAATCGTTGATAAGCCGCCCGGCCAGCGCCGGTTTGAGCCGGGCGCGAATTTTTGGGTAGCGAGTCACCCGCATTAGTTCGTCCAGTTGCGGGGCCGCCGTCAACAGGGTGAAATGGCCGTGCCGCCAATGGGTGATAAGTTTCGCGGGCGGAGAGGATTCCACCAGCAAGGCGGTGACCAGCACGTTGGTATCCAGCACCACGAGCACGAATCAAGGTTCTTTCTCTGGGGTGTGGGCAAGTGATTTCCGCAGGTCGTTGTGGACGGCCTCGGTAGCTTCGTCGATCAGATTCTGCAGCGCTTTCGGCGCAAGGTCGGCAAAGGCCTACCGCGCCTCCCGGGTAGACTGGTCAAACACGCGCCATTTCACGGCGTCCTCGATGAATTTGGACAGATCGCCTTTTTTCAGGCCGCGTTGGGCCAGGAAACTGCGCACGGCGATATCGGTGTTCTTGGATACCGTAACCGTCCAGCGGGTGGTGTTATCGGCGGGCATGGGCACCTCTTAATAAGCGTTTAGATGTTTTAACACTTATCAGCCAATCAGTTTACCGGCCTGTTTGCGAGTCCTTTACCGGCTGCTTTGTATATAAAAGGAGTGGTCAAGGATTTTGTACCAACCCGGTTAAGCGGCCTTCATCAATTCAGCGATCGCTGTTCGCAAGCATTGGGGCTAACATAATCCAGATACCAGTGCAGCCTGCAGCACCGCTTGTCCCGGATAGAGTTCCATCCCGCCCCCCATAAATCTTGAGCAACCCTAAAGGGTTGATGCCCTTCGCGAATTTTGCCCGAACCGCGCAGTCGGAACGGGTTATTTCGCTGCCAAGAGAAACGGCCGGGCGGCCGTGTCACAGATCTGTCCTGTGCGATTCCAACAAATACGCACGATTAACGCGGGAATCGCGTTTTGCGCCGGGTTTGCGTCGCACCGGGTTAACACCAATCCAGGGCGGCTAGACCCTGGGAGCGCCACGACTCGGGATTGTCATGGAGTCGCGTGACGGCGTTGGGATACGGTTCCTTCGGGCGGCTCAATCGGTTTGCACGTCGACCGGCGGGGGCGCTTCGTTCAAGACCAGCCAATACAGGCCGAGTTGTTTCGTCGCTTCCACGAACTGCACGAAGTCCACCGGCTTGCGAACATAGCTGTTGGCGCCTAAATTGTAGCTTTCGACGACATCCTGCTGCTCACTCGAGGAGGTGAGGACAACCACCGGAAGGCGCCTGGTATGCTCGTTCGAGCGCAAGCGCCGGAGAACTTCCAAACCATCCACCTTGGGCATTTTCAGGTCCAGGAGGACCAGCGCGGGCATCACGCCAAGGTTGCGCCCGGCGTGCGTGCCTGTGGCGAACAGGTAATCGAGCGCCTCCTCGCCGTCGCGCATCACCACCACCTCATTCGCGATGTTATGTTCCCTGATGGCGAAAAGAGTCAGTTCCTCGTCGGCGGGATTGTCTTCCACCAGTAAAATGGTCTTGGTCATGTAACTTTCCTCTAGGTAGGCAATGTGAAGTAAAACGTCGCGCCGCGGTCCACGGCCGATTCCGCCCAGACTCGGCCTCCATGGCGCAGGATGATGCGCTGGACATTCGCCAGACCCACCCCGGTGCCTTCGAACTCGCTGGCGGAATGCAACCGCTGAAATGCGCCGAACAGTTTGTCGACGTATTTCATCTCGAATCCCGCGCCGTTGTCACGCACGAAATATGCGGTCTTGTCCGCATCGGTCGCGGCGCCTACTTCGATTCGTGCGTCCGGCCGTTTCCCGCTGAACTTCCAGGCATTGCCCAGAAGATTTTCCAGCATGACCCGCATCAGGGTCGCATCCGCCTGGACCACCAGGTCCGGAGCGATGCTGAAGGTCACCTGGCGTTCCGGGTCGCTTTCCTTCAGGTCATCGGCGATGAGACTCGCCAGTTCGCTTAAGTTCACCGTGGTCATTTTCAATTCGCTGCGCGCGGTTCGCGACAACTTCAACAGGTCGTCGATCAGATGGCCCATGCGCTGGGTCGCCTCGCGCACTCGCCTCATATAATGGTGAGCCTGCGCATCGAGGTTGGCGCCGACGCTTTTCATCAGGATCATACCAAAACCATCGATCGCCCGCAGCGGCGCGCGCAGGTCGTGGGAGACCGAATAGCAAAAGGATTCGAGTTCCTGATTCACCGCCTCGAGCTGCGCGGTGCGGTCGATCACGCGCTGTTCCAGTTCCTGGCTGAGGTCGCGCAGGTGCGCCTCGCTGGCACTCAACGCCTGATGCTGTTCCTCGATTTGCGTCAGCATCTGGTTGAAGGCGTCGGTCAACAGGCCTAATTCATCCTCGCTGTACTTGGCGGCGCGGACGGAATAGTCCCGGCGGTCGGAGACCACCTTGGCCGTCTTGGCGAGCGCCAGGATGGGGCGTGATATTTGCCGTTGCAGCGCCCGGGAAAGCAGGTAAGCCACCAGGAACGAGCCGGCGATCACCGACATGACAATACCGGCGTAAAGCCGGAACCGCTCATCCATGGCGCCCATGTCGGACTTGAGATAGAGCGTGCCCAGGCGCTTTTCTCCCTGCGCCACCGGCTGGAACACGTCGAAATGAGAATTTGCGAAGCGATAGCCGTCCCCTTCCGGCGCGGCGGGGAAGGCGGTGGCCGGCAGGTCCGCGGGGTATCTCGAGAATAGCAGCGAATTTTCGTCGTAGAGGCTCGCAGCCACGACATGCCGCTCGGCTTTCAGCGCGGTGAGAATTTCCTTCGCATCGTCCGGGTTGTCGAAGGCCAGCGCGGCGGTGCTGTTGGCGGCGATGATTTCCCCGAGGACAGAGAGTTGCTTAACGGTCGCCTTCCGGAAGGTCAGGATCTCGTAGGCGATAAACGCCGTGCAGGTCAGCAGCAGCACGACGGCGTTCGTGAGCAACATCACCGCCATCAGTTTCCGCCGGATCGGTGCGTCTTTGAATATCATCGGCTAATCCGCGCCGGAGTCCACGATCTCGGCCGCCCGGAGCAGCTTGGAACTGATCGTCAGGTCGGCGGATTGGGCGGCTTCGAGGTTGATTTTCAGCCGGACTTTGCCTTTTTCCGTGACCAATCCGATCATGACGCCGTGCTCGGTCACTCCTTCGGCATCATCGACCGTGAGTATGTTCCGGTCTTTCAAATCGGCAAGGATCTGCTCCAGCCGATCCGCTTCGGACCGGCTGATGAACAGAATATGACAGGTCTCGATCTCCTCGATTCGCCGATAGCGCTGGACGGCCAAGGGTCGGTTGTTGACTTTTTCCCCGACCACCGTTTCGTCCAGGTAACCGCCGAACGGGTCCTCCCCCAGAACCCCGATGATCAGGGGCGTCTTCGCTTCGGGGAAAGCTTGCGGCGGCCAATCGACGAACTGCGTAAAATTGAACAAGAACACGGCCTTGACCTGATACTCCAAGGCGGGCGCCGCTTGCGCCGACAGGTCCCTCCCGACCGACAACACCAGAGCCATGATCAGCCCCAGCGTGGTTGCGGTTGTTGTCGTGCGATTCGCTCCCGGACGCCCCGAGTCCGTCAAAAGCGCCATGCCACTTTTCCATACACGCCGCGCTCGATCTCCCGCCTCGTAGCCGCGTTGCCGAATTCGGCGTGATGATCGTGCAGGAGACTTTGTCCGACGAGAGAAAATTCGAGCGGCGGGCGAGGCCGCCAGCCCAGGCGCACGTTCAACTCCCCGTAGGCGGGAACCCGTTGATTCTCGATGGGGCTCACGTAACGACACGTGGCATCCAATTCCCAATGAGCCGGCAAGTCCAGCGACGAACGCAGTGACCAAAAGCGTTTTGGATCGTGCGCTTCGGCGCCGGCAGACGCATTGTCCGTGCTGCCGGGCTGGGGACGGATGTCGATTCGTAATTCCGTGTAGCCTGCCTTCAGCCGCCACCAATCCGTGACTCGATAATCCACCGTCAACTCCGCTCCATAGGATTCACCTTCCAGTTTATTGGCTATGACAGTGGGAAAGGGCAATGGCGGATTGGTCTGTTCCAGACTGCGGATATTGTCGTAGTCGTTGTAAAAAGCAGCCAGGGAGAACAAGAACCGCGGGTGCGGTTGAATGCGGTAGCCCAGTTCGTAAGCCAGCAGTTCTTCGGATTTGAAATCAGGCCCGCCGGCGAGAAGAAACGGGGGGCTGCCGGGCGCAAATAACTCCCGGTCAATCCGCGAAGGTGTTCTGACCGCGCGCGAGACGGCCGCCCAAAGGGTTTGCTGCGGGCTCAGCTTCCATGCCACGCGGCCACTGGGTTGAAATTCAAACCCGGTGTAGTCATTGTGCTCGATCTTCATGCCGAGCGTCAGATGCAGGTGATCCTTGACGAGAGCGATTTCATCCTGCCCGAACACACTGTACCATTCTCGTGAGACCTTCGCCGGGAGAAAAGCCAGTTGGGCGCTGTTGCCGACGTCGTCGTCGATCAAGCGGTAGGCAAGTCCCCACACGATGTCGTGCCGCTCGCCCAAGGGGAACCAGTGCTGGAATTCGATATCGTAGGTGTCGAGATCTTCTGAGAAGGTACCCGGAATGTCGCGGTGGGTTCGGTCGTAATAGAATTGCAGGGAAAGGTCGGAGCCTTCATAAAACGTGTGCGACCATCGGCCGAGCACATTACCGCCGCTCAGGGCGATGTCATCGGTGCCAAGCTGAGCACTCCGGCCGTCGTAATAGTCGCCTTGCAGGGTGACAAGGTCGGCTGGCGATCCCTCCCAATCCAGGCGGAAACCGCCCTGGCCCATGTGCCAGTCGTCTGTCGCATCCTGGCCGTCGGGCAGCGCCGAGCTGTCGCGATCGAAATACTTGCCGTAGGCCCGATAGTGAAGATTCGGGGCGAGCGTGCCGCCATAGCGCATGCTGCCGAAACCGTTCAACTCGTTACCGCCGCCGCCCGTCAATAGTCCCCCTTGGGTGTCTTTCGCGCTCTTCGTAACGATGTTGATCACGCCGTTGACCGCATTGGAGCCCCACTGCGTGGCCCCCGGCCCGCTGATGACTTCAATGCGGTGGATGTCCTCCAGCAACGTATCCTGCACGTCCCAAAACACGCCGGCGAATAGTGGCGTATAGACCAAGCGTCCGTCGATCAACACCAGCATTTTGTTGGCGGTTGTGCTGTTGAATCCCCGTGCACTGATCGCCCACTGGCGTGAATCAATCTGAGCGACTTCCAGATTCGAGGCCAAGCGCAGCGCCTCGGGGAGCCTCGTGGCGCCGGAGCGACGAATATCCTCCTGCGTGATGACCTGAATGGCCGATGCCGTTTCCGACAGCCTCTCCGGACGCTTGGAAACCGAAGTGACCTCGATATTCATAAGCTCGCCCAGGCTCAATTTTTTCAGCGAGCTTGGATCCAAGACAGCCAGGGTGGTTTGCGCAATGGCATTGCCCGCGAAACTGATCAATCCAGCCGTCAATACGATTAAGATCGAGGGCCGAATGCGTCGGAACTCCCGGCGGATCCGGCCAGCCGCGAAGTGTTGAGGAGTCACGGTGTTCAAGGATGCTCAGGGTCGCATGAGCCTGGAAAAAGCGGGTGATCGATAATCGGTTGGAATCTCACGGGCCTGCATTGATCCGGCAGACGCCGACCGCCGTTTTCGCGTTCGCCCGTGGCAAAACGGACGGGCGCCGTACCGCCGACGGCGCCCGGTGGATTCAGGCACTTTGCGCCCGGACCGGCAGGGCGCCGGCTCACGCGCCCTTCCTTGCACCCTGCGGCATGAGCAGCGCCGAGTTAGATAGCAGAGTCGCGAGCGCTTCAGCCGAAAGCGGGGGGCTGAAATAATAGCCCTGGCATTCGTGGCAGCCGGCGCGATCGAGGGCGATGCGTTGCGCCTCCGTCTCGACCCCCTCGGCGATGACCCGGAGCCCGAGCGCACGAGCCAGCGCCAAGATCGCCTCGGCGATGGCCGCATCGCCGCGATCGGTAGTGATGTTGCTGACGAAGGACCGGTCGATCTTGAGGACGTCGATCGGCAACCGCTTGAGATAGCGCAGGGAGGAATAGCCCGTCCCGAAGTCGTCGACGGCAAGCCCGACGCCGAGCTCGCGAAGCGCTTCCAACACCTCGAGCGCCGTGTCCGTGTCTTGCATCAATATGCCTTCGGTAAGCTCGAACTCGAGGCACAAGCTCGGAACACGGCTCTCCGCGATCATACTGCGTACCCGGTCGATGAAGCCCGGCTGGCGGAACTGGAGTGGCGAGACGTTGACTGCGATACGCGGAAGGTGGATACCGCCGGCGCGCCACGCGCCGAGCTGTGCCATCGCCTCGGCCAGGACCCACTCGCCGATCCCTATGATCTGGCCGGTTTGCTCGGCGAGCGGAATAAAGCTGTCGGGAAGCAGGACCCCCCGGACCGGGTGCTCCCAGCGCAGGAGTGCTTCCACGCCCGTGACGCGCCCGCTGCGCGTGTCCACCTGCGGCTGGTAGAGCAGGGTGAATTCGGCGCGCTTGATCGCTTGGCGCAGGTCGTTCTCGAAGGCGAGGCGCTTGCACACGTCGACGTTCATGCGCGCCGCGTAGAACCGGACGTTGTTGCGTCCCTCCCTCTTCGCCTGGTACATCGCCGCATCGGCATGCTGAATGAGCTCGGTGGCGTTTTCCCCGTCCCAGGGAGACAGCGCGATGCCTATGCTCGCGCTGGTGAGACATTGATACGGTTCCAGAGCAAAAGGTGGTGCGAGGGTCTCCCGGATTTTTTCGGCTACCCGTGCCGCACCCCGTTCCACCTCGCTGCGGCGGGCGCCGACATCCGGGAGCAGCACGATAAACTCATCGCCGCCCCAGCGGGCTGCCGTGTCCCCCTGACGCAGGCAGGTCCTGAGACGCTCCGCGACATCCCGCAGCAACTGATCACCCACCGGATGACCGAGGGAATCGTTGATCGATTTGAAATCGTCCAGGTCGAAAAACAGGAGCGCGAGCCCGCGCTTGGCGCGCCGCGCCTGGACCACGGCCAGCTCCAGGCGGTCCTCGATGAGGGCACGATTCGGCAAGCCGGTGAGGCGGTCGTAGAACGCGAGCTGACGGAGGCGCTCCTTGTTCTCGGTCCGCTCCCTGACTTCCAGCACCGCCCGCTGTACGGCGGGCGCGAGGCGGGCAAGGCGGTCCTTCACCACGTAGTCGGTCGCGCCTTGCTTCAGCGCCTCCACGGCGGCCTCCTCCCCAAGAGTCCCGGCGCAGAAGACGAACGGAATCCGCGGGTAGCGCCGGCGCACCAGCTCCAGCGCCGACAGGCCGTCGAAAGCCGGCAATGTGTAATCGCTAACGATCAGGTCGAAATCGTCGCCCGCGAGCGCATCCAGGAAGTCCTTCCGGGTTTCGACTCGCGTCAGCACACACTCGACGCCCGCCCCGGTGAGGTGCGCCTTGATCAAATCCGCATCGGCGGGGTTGTCCTCGAGGTTCAGGATGCGAAGCATGGCGACCCTGCTACTTTGCCCGGCGGACCTGTGACCTCAGAGCATGAATCGCCGCCCTTCGCTCGGGAATCGCCCGGGAAGTGCTGCAATTCCTGAGGAGCACGAGGAATCCTTGGAAATTCACCGCGCCGACCACCCAGCCACCAAGCGCCGGCGCTCTCTTCGCTGCGGGTGCGTTCTTCGAACGTGGAGGCAGTTGACCCGGCGGGCGGGATACGGCCATCCTCGAAGGTGATAAATGTCGATTCCTTCTCACCGGCAGTTTTCCTGACTGGAAGTATGGGTCTAGTCATCTGAGGCTCCCTCCCTGCACATATCCTGGAGCAGGATGGGGCGCACGGTCCATTGCCTTTTACGGACAAGCCGCCGTGCTGGACGATCGCCCGTCGGAAAACAGGGAAAATAAACGTCCGTTTTCGTCAAATCAGACTCTACTAAACGACCTGTGAGTTGTCAATCGTGATGGGCCGGATTGTTGGCAACAAATAGATTTGTCCGGTTCTGTAGCCAATGAATTGTCCGCTTTTAATCGCGCGAAGCGGGAGATTTGCCAATCGGTTCGATACGTTTTTCCGCCGGATGACGGTCAAAAGGAGATGGTCGGATCAGGATAGAACCGGAATGGAGTGGTTGGGGGTTTGGAATTAGGCTGATACGGGTCGATCGAATGCCTGGGGTGGTGAGCGAGGCGGTGCTCTGGTGGGTAAACCGAGATGGGCAAGGATCTTGGCGATCACAGTGGGTTCTTCGATGGCGGCGATGATTTTCAGTTGGCCGCCACAATGGGGACAGTGTTCGATATCGAACTCGAATACCCGTTTAACCAAGTGAACGGTCGGCTGTCTGCTTTAACCCTTAACGGGCGGCTTTGAAATCTGTGATCTCGTTGGCAGATCAACGGCCGCTCCTGGCCGACTCTCACTATTCCAAGCAACCCTGACAATTACTTTCAAATATCCGGCGAAGAACGCTATCGGTTAAGGTTCGATACCAGGCATTCGCGAAGCGCGCTGAACCAAAGACACAGTTTCCGGATCCGTATTCCGGATAACCCGAATCGCATTACTCTCCCAATTGCCGGTATAACCGCAAAAGCTCCGCGCGGGTCGCGTCCAGAAAGGATTGAGCGGTTTTTTCATCGTCGCAACAGCGCGCAATCACCATCGCACCGACCAGGCAAGCGACGAACGTGATAGCCAGGTCTTTCCTTTTGGCCGGCGAATCTTCGCCAAGTTGATTTTCAAGCGCCTGAATCATTGCGTTTATACCCTTCGCGAATTTTGCGCGAACCGCGCCGTCGGACCGGGTCATTTCGCTGCCAAGGGAAACGACCGGGCAGCCGTGTTCCAGATCTTTTCTGTGCGATTCCGACAAATACGCGTCGATCAATGCGGGAATCGCGTTTTGCGCCGGGCTCGCGCCGAGCACTTTGTACCACTCGCCCATCGTTTCCTCGAACGCCGCGCCGGCGGCTTCGGCGAGCAGGGTCTTCTTCGAGTCGAAGTGTTTATAGAAGCCTCCATGGGTCAAGCCCACTTTGTCCATCACTTCGGCGACGCTGACGCCATCGAGTCCGCGTTCACGAAATAGCGTGGCCGCGGCGTCGATGATACGGCGTCTGGTTTCGGCGGTTTGTTGCTTTGAGCGTCTCATTAATTTCTGGTTGACATTTATAGATGATAAGCATAATCTTTTTTTAGATGACAGTCATCATATTTAAACGTTCGCGCGGCTGCTCTTTCACGGAATCAGTACGAAACTTCAATGGACGCTGCCACGAAACCTCCTATCGCGATTGCAACGATCTAACGGAAACGATATGAAAACCATACTGTTCTCCATTTTTTTCATGATGGCCTTTTATGCCGGAATCGGCGGCTCGACCGATTCCGTCTATCGAATCCTCGCGCAACTCGATCAGGCTCCCGGGAATCTCACCGTAACCGTGGACGGGCGTGTCATCATGAGCCTTCACCAATTCTATGAACCGCAATACTCGGTTGCCGAGTTAACGAGCAATGGTTCGCTGCGGCCGTTTCCGAACGCGTCTTTGAATGAACGCCCGGACGATAGACAGAGACAGGGATTGCGGCTCGACTCGGTTCTGGGTATCCGCTCCGATAGTCGCGGACTCGTCTGGATGCTCGACAACGGAATGCGCGACGCAGTCATTCCGAAGCTGGTCGTCTGGGATTCAAAACTGAATAAGCTCGATCGGGTGATCGAGCTCCCGCAACCGGTGACGGTGACCGGTAGCTTTGTCAACGACTTCGCGATCGATGAACAGCGCAACTTCGTCTATATTGCGGACCCCGCCAACGGGCCTGACGCAGCCCTGATTGTGGTCGACTTAAAGACCAACCAGGCGCGCCGCGTTCTCCAGGGACACCTGAGCGTCGTTCCCGAACCCGTTTATATCACCATCGACGACAAACCGGTGGTCATGAAACGCGATGACGGCACGGTGTTTCGGCCGACTATCGGCGTAAACCCGATTGTGTTGGATAGCCGGAACGAGTGGCTTTACTACGGACCAATGTCGGGAACCAGCTTGTACCGGATTGCCGCGGAAGAGCTGGTGCGCGCCCGCGCGAATGATGCCGAATTGGCGGCTCTGGTACGGCGCTATAGCGACAAACCGGTCAGTGACGGAATGACCATCGACCGGGCGGACAATCTCTATCTCGGCGATCTCGCCGCGAACGCGATTGGCGTCATCACGCCGGACCGGCAATACCGGCGTCTCGCCGAATCCGACGAACTGGCATGGGTGGATTCGTTCAGTTTTGGCGCGGGCCGCGATTTGTACGCGGTCGTGAATCAGTTGCATCGTTCGTCGGCATTGAACGCGGGAGAACTTTTGGCCAAACCTCCGTATTTAATTCTAAAAATGGAAGCATTGGCGGAAGGTTTTCCCGGACATTAAATTTCCTGATTAGTAAGATGCTTCAGCTATGGCTCAAATCACGTCGTTGCGGCAGGGATTACCGGAACCCAGAAGCCAGGAACGGCCAGCTGTCATTACGTCCATGTAGTCTGGATACCGGCAATCTGCCTGCCGGCATGACGTTGCTGCTGAAGCATATTTATAGTCAGGTTAAATTTTGAGAGCAACACATCGCTCGGGAGACAATATGAACGCAAACACAATAACCTTGAACAAGTCTCGGGAAATCACGACGATTTCCAGGGCTTTCGATTACTTGATGCTGGTGCCGGTCGTATTGGTGTTGATCGGCTCATTCCATTTATCGACGATTCTAACCGTCGGCGACTGGGATTTCTGGCTCGATTAGAAGGACCGCCAATGGTGGCCGCTGGTGACGCCGCTGTTGGGGATCACCTTTCCCGCGGCTTTACAGTTTGCATTATGGAAGCACTTTCGTTTGCCGATCGGCGCTACGGTCTGTGTAATCTCGCTGCTGCTCGGAGAGGCGATCACGCGCTGGTTCGCTTACCATCTGTGGACCCATTATCCGATCAATTTAGTGTTGCCGGCGACACTGATTCCGGGCGCTTTGTTGCTCGATTTCGTGCTGCTGACTTCGCGTAGTTTCTTTGTCACGGGCATCTTTGGCGCGATGTTGTTCGCGGCGGTGTTTTATCCGGCCAACTGGCCCATTTTCGCGCCCTTTCATCAGGCCGTGGAACATAACGGTACGCTCATGACCCTCGCCGATGTTTCCGGTTACAGCTATATCCGGCCGGGGGTCCCGGAATATCTGCGCATAATCGAGCGCGGCGTGCTGCGTACCTACGACAGCTACGCGACCCCGCTTTCGGCGTTTTGCGCCGCGGTTCTGGCCGTACCGATCTATGGTTTGTGGCATGGCATCGGACGGCTTTTCTCGACCGTGCGCTATCTCGACAAAATTTAATACGGATGGGCATGGTCATGAAAAGTTTATTTTACAAACGGTGTTTATCAATCGGCTTGTTAATGTTGCTCGCCGTGAGTGATTCTGTGTTCGCGCATGGCGAGCGCGCGCTCGAACCCTTCATTCGGATGCGGACTATCCAATGGTACGACATCGTATGGTCGACGAAGGCGGTGGAGGTCAATAACCAGATCGAACTGAGCGGGCGTTTCCACGTCGCCGAGGATTGGCCGAATGCAGTCGTGAAACCGGATTCCGCGTTCCTGAACCGAGCCATTCCGACCCCGGTGTTGGTGCGTCTGGATACCATTGTGAACGGCGTGCACGTGAATAACTCGATGGGATTGCAATTGGGTGCGGATTACGAATTCAAAATGGTGTTGAAGGGGCGGATTCCGGGGCATTATCACATCCATCCGATGATGAATCTACGCGATATCGGGGTTATCGTCGGACCAGGCACCTGGATCGATGTCCAGGGCGCCGCCGCGGACTTCAGCAAGCCGGTCACGACCATCGCAGGACAAACCGTCGATCTGGAAAGCTTCGGCACCTCGAACGGCGTGTTTTGGCACGCGCTCTGGCTCTCGATCGCGGCGGCTTGGTTGCTCTGGTGGCTCAGGCGTCCGCTGTTTATTCCGCGCTATCGATTGGTTGTGGAAGGCCGGGAAGAAAGCCTGGTTACTCCGGTGGATCGCGGACTCGGCATGTTGGGCATCGTGCTGACGTTGATGCTCGTGGGCTTCGGCTATGTCCAGGCCGAGCGGCGCTATGCGGATGGAATTCCATTGCAGACCGGACGCACCGAAGTCAAAGCCCTGCAAACGAACCGTGACGTTGATGTGCGCGTTAAACGCACGGCCTATGTTTTCAATGAGCGTTCCTTGCATACGACGCTCGAGGTCAGTAATCGCTCGAGCCTTCCGATTCAACTCGGCGAGATGAATTCGGCGACCGTGCGATTTTTTAATCCGGAACTGGGGCGCTTCGATCCGGATTATCCCGAGGAACTCGCGGTCGAGGCCGGTTTGAAAGTGGAGCCCGGTTTCCCGATCGCGGCCGGCAAAGCCGTACACTCAGGGTTAGTGCGACCGACGCGGCCTGGCATAACGAGCGGCAATCGAGTATTACGAAAGATACCGATAGCCAGTTCGGAGCCTTATTGTTTTTCTACGATAGCGCTGGAAACCGTTCTATGGCGAGTGTTACCGGCGCCGTGATTCCGGTTCTAAACAACCAAAACCGTGCCGGGCTTGATTAACCGGTTAAATATTGGAGGGGTAGCTTATGGCAACAAAATCGGCGGACATTCCGCAATTCTTGAACCCGGCGATCGACACCCGCTGGTATTTGAAAGACATCTATAAATACGCGGCGGCGCTCTTTGCGATTGTCGCGATGTATACGGGCATACGCGTCTATCAAGGCGCCTTTGCATTGGAGACCGGCCTGGATTCCACGATGCCGATATTCGACGTTTATTGGCACAGATTGTTTTATATCGAGATCGCGGTCGAGATTGTGTTCGCGATCGGCGTGGCCTGGTATTTGTGGTGGACTCGCGACCGGAATTTGGAAAATCTATCGACACGCGAAGAAATCCAACGTTATTTCACGCTGGTGATGTGGGGAGGTATCTATGGTTTAGCCGTCTATTGGGCCGGAAGTTATTTCGGCGAACAGGATAATGCCTGGCATCAGGCAGCGGTTCGCGATACACCGCTCACGCCGAATCATATCGTCGTGTTCTATCTGGGATTTCCTCTATACACGATTATCGGCATGGCGACTTGGCTTTATGCGCGCACACGACTGCCGCTGTACGCCGAGAAAATATCCTTGCCCTTGACGCTCGCAGTGGTGGGACCCTTCATGCTGTTGCCCTCGGTTGGCTATAACGAATGGGGACATACCTTCTGGTTTCGCGAAGAGTTGTTCGCATCGCCCGTGCATTACGGATTTGTGATCTCGGTATGGTTCGCGCTGGCTTTGGCCGGAACGATATTACAGATCGTTGCCCGGATGTCGGTTTTATTGGCCAAGTTCGCGATCGAATCCGGTCCCTCGGCATAAACAAAATGTTGTTAATCGATTGAGGTTCAGGACGTGGCGCGCATTTAGTGGCACTCTGTCGACAGCCTTCTCCTCGTTACGGGTGGGCCGAAGTCTTTGCCTGCTTTGGCATTGCTATCCGTGGCTTCTCGATTCCGGCAATCTGCCTGCCAAAATGACGGTTTGGAGTAATGTTAACCTGACGAGGCTTAAACCATGAAAACATGAGTTTGGTTTTTCAAAGGTGGAACAAGGTAAATTTTATGTGCCTTCTGAAACCGTTCAAACTATTATCTCATCAAGATATTTTTTTCAGTATTTAAGCGATAAACTAACGGACAAACAAACACTACAACCATTAGTGAATGACTATTTACGATATTAAAATGGCTCGGTGTTGTTCCTGAAGAAACGACAGGACGACTCTATGGACGTCCGGCAATTAGTTTGAAGTCTAAACGCCAGAGTTACAAAAATAGGGTTTGATTTTGTTGCTTTTTAAGAAAGCGACAGCTGCGGCAACAAATAACGGATAGAACGGTTGGGTGAATTTAGGGACAAGATTCGTATCACCGATGATTTCGACGAACCTTTGGGCAATGATTTTTGGTTGGAACCAACCATGAACTATTTTTGGAGATAATACCATGAACGCGTTAAGAATAACAGCGACCTGGGACGACGATGCCGGAGTTTGGGTTGCGACCAGCGATGATGTATTAGGACTCGCAATTGAAGCTAGCACCATGGACGCGTTAATCGAGCGATTGAAAATCGTGATTCCGGAGTTGCTGGAATGCAATCATGAAATGGAGTTAAATAACGAAGTTCCTTTCATCCTGGAAGGGAAGTTTACCGGCAAAATTACCACCCGCGCTAAATTGCGCTGATGGCTGATTTTACGTCGGACTTAAAAAAATTGCTTAAAACGCACGGTTGTTATTGGGTCAGGCAAGGCAAAGGCGATCATGAGATTTGGTATAGCCCGTTAACGGACCGTCATTTCGTGGTGGACGGTAAAATAAAATCAAAACACACGGCAAACGCCGCCTTGCAACAAGCAGGGCTCCCGAAACTTTTTTAGACCAACGAACAGCACGGCCTGGCGCGATCTGCGCGCCAGGCCGCGAAAGAGTTGAGATTAATGCAGGCCGATATGGATGGATCACGGCGCTTTTTGTTATCGGTCCGCTACCGAGAACACGGTTGCACTGAAAGGGGCGGACGTTAATTTACGAGGGCCGTCGGTCGTGACCGTTAGTCTGTAGGTCGCGGGCGCAATTGCGGACGGCAGAGTCACTACGGCCTGATTTTCGGTGTGACTTGTGACCGACAGGACTTGATTGCCTAATCGGACAATGGGTGTGGCGAATCCGAAGTTATGGCCAGAAATGACCATCCCGTTCTGAGCAGCGTCGAAAGCGGTGCTCTCGATGACCGGTAGTTGGGTCGCTGACCTCCCGGCCGCCAGCGCGGCAGCATAGTCAACCGGCAAAAACGCTGCCAGCACTAATAATACTTTTATCGTTGTTTGAATCATTTTTCTCTCCTTTGACATTTAACAATCACTTGCCTGGTTACTCGGCAAACTTCCAGCATGAGAAAGTCCATACGAAGCGGAGCCTTTTCGGTTTCAGATGAACCTCTTTTCAAAACCTGTCTCATGACGGCGAGCACGATAGCACGAAACTCATTACAGATTACTTACCGATTGGCATAAAGAAATAAATATTTTAATAAGCGGCTGGTCACCGCAGCCTTATGCTGCTGCACAACGCTTCGGTATCCCTGGACGGGGCGATGCCAAGCACGGAAGAGAGCATCTGACGGCAACGCAGATAGACCCGCAGCGCTTCCGCGGGACGACCGGCGCGGGCGTGGCAATCCATCAATCGCCGGTAGATATCCTCCGCTACGTTGTCGACTTCGAGCACGCGCTCGTAGAGATTTTGAGCCATCGCCCAGGACTCTTGCGCTTCCCAAAAATGACCGAGGGATATGAGAGTACGCAGAAACCGGCTTCTGAGGCGGTCACGCGCCGATAAAAGCCACGGAGCATCCGGCTCGCCTTTCAATAGATCACCCGAATACAGTGACAGCAGCCGGTCGCCCGCGGATTCGATTGCAGAATCTTGTGCGCCGTGCTTTAGCTTTTGCAGACAATCCTCCGCGATCCGATCGAAAGCCCAGACGTCGCACCAGACCAGCGTACAATTCAAACTCAATTTGCCGTCGCTGTGCAGCACCAAGCCATCCATCGGCAGAAGCTTGCGCATTCGCGACAGCGTCACGTTGACCGCATCGCGGACCGCATGTTCTTGGGCATGCGGCCAAAGGTGCTCGCCGAGCCAGGCGATATCGACCTGCGTTTTCCCCGACGTCGCGAGCGCTTTGAGCAACTCGAGCGGTTTCTTCGGCGTCTTGCCCGAAAATGTAATCGGCCGATCCGCAAGTTCCAGCGCAAAACCTCCTAAGGCCCGGATCCGAACCGGCCAGGGCCAATTCTCGATTTCCGCCGAGGGTGGCGCCAAGCGCTGTGCATGAATGATCCGTTTCACATAGTCCGGCTCAATGCCATGTTTCAGCGCATGGGCGCAAAGCACGGCCGTCACCGGCCGGACCAAATGCTCCGCGAAGAGATGCTCCAGCCCGTATTTCGCGCCCAAGGCCATGGCGCGCCGGAGTTGGTCTTTGGCGCGATCCTCATTCCCCAATCCAAGCGCGATCCCCGCGCCGAAAAAGTCCTCGGCGTAACTGCGGGATCTGCTCGGAAAAAAAACCTTCAGTATATCTTCCAGCGCATCGCCTGCTCCGGCAAAATCACCAATGCGCAATCGCGCGGCGGTGAGCCCGAAGTAAGCCGCGAGCCGCCCCAGCGTATAGCCGCATCGCTCATGAAACGAAAGGGTTTCGGACATGTGCGCCACCGCGCCGCGGAGATCATTTTGGCGGGCGAGCAGAAACGCGATTCCCATTTGATGAAAAGCCGATTCGAATCGGCTCCCTGGATTGCGGCAGGCGTCGGCGATCGCGAATTCGCGCTGAAGATCGGCGGTCTCACCGAAAACTTCTTCGGCCCATCCCGAAAAGATCGCAATCGGCGCTTCGACGAAACGCAAGCCGTGTTCGCGCCCGATTTCACGGGCCGTCAAGAACCACGCGCGCGCCTGGTCCCTGGAATTCTTGAAATACCGCAATGCAAAACCAAGACGCGCGGCATACCAGACGCGGTTCAAGGCCGAAGCGCCCGGCGCGCAAAAAGCGGACTCCGTATTGCCGGCCACTTCATCGATCAACATGAAGTCGCCGCTGTAGGCGCCGTAGATGAAAAGACCCCGCGCCGCCAACAGCTGATAATTTGGATCCAGGTCATGGCACAACATATCCGCCAAATTCCGGGCGAGATGCGGAATATCTTCTCGATACGTCTGCCGCAGCAGTACTGCCGTGAACAGACTCGCGCGCACCGCGAGTTCCGTATTCAAGGACGGCAACGTCAGGTCACCGCGCCTGAGCAATGCTTCCACGGACGCGATCCAGGAGTCGAGACGGCGATAGTCCACCCACTCCAGCATATGTGCTTCGTTGATCGCGGTGGCCGCCAACACCTGGCCAAGCGGATCATCCGCGCGCTGGAATAACGCGTAGGCCGGCTCGAGGTCGAGCCGCGCGCTGGCCGGATCCGCGTGCAGGCGGCACATCCCGAGCCAAAACCGCAACCAGGGAGTCGCATTGCGAATCGCCTCGGGCAGCGAGTCGATCCATTGTTGAACCGTCTGCCAGCGTCCGAGCGTGAGCAGCCCCTGCGCCTGAGTCACAATCGATCGAATCGCGGCCTCCCACGACTGACCGGCGATAAAAAGAGGCACGGCTTCTTCCGGTTGTCCGCCGGCCGTGAGCGCCTCCGCGGAGGCGATCACCAGCGCATTCCAATCCGCTGTTGTCGACAATTCCTTCGCTTTGGCCTGCAGGAACAGACGAAACAGCGCGTGGTACTGATAGCTCAGTGTATCCCCTTCGCGCCGGTCGATAAACAGTTGCTGCTTATGCAGATCTGCGAGCACCTTCGCCGCGTCCGGACTTCCGGTGAGCGCCGTTGCCAGATTCGCGGTGATCCGCGGTAGCACGGAAGTTCGAATCAGGAAATTGCGGGTGTCCGTGCTCAGTTGTTCAAAGACTTCGCCGGCGAAATAATTGAACACGGTCTCCAGTGATTCCGGTTGCGCGACCGGATCGATTGCGCCGCTTTGTCTGAGGCGCTCGAGCATCAATATCAGCCCGGCGGCCCAGCCATTCGATTGCTCATGCAGCGTTTGCAAGACCTCGGGAGAGACGGTCTGCCTCGCGGAGGCGAGCAGACGGGTTTCGTCCAGAGTCAAACGCAGTTCCTCCCAACCGAGCTGCGCGATCAGCGTATTCGCGATGTGGCGGGCATATTCCGGCGGCGGCTCTGCGCGGCTCAAGACCACGACCCGGGCGGCCGCGGGAATCTCGGACAACGAGCATGCGACCGCTTTGTGCAAGACCGAGCTCGCCGCAACCTCCTGATAATTGTCGAACACGACGAAGGACGATTCGCCGATTCTTGAAATGAGTTCCCGGAAAAAGCGGCGAGCAAACCCTTCGATATCGGGCAGATATTCAGGGGTCAGTAAAGGCATCGGTTGGCGCCCATGGAACGTCCTGCCTGCTGACGCGAGCCCGAGGTAATAAAAGAAACTGGCCGGATCGCCGTCGTCGTGGTCGAGTTGATACCAGATACCCGAGCGGTTCGTGACATTCAGATAACTCGCGATCAGCGTGGTCTTCCCTGCGCCCGGTGGGCCATGGATCCACAGAATCGGCCGCTCGGCAAGCAAATGATCCAATTGCGCGAACAGCCGATCGCGGGGAACCGCGTCGGGCAGCTGCGGCCTGGTCAGCTTCGCGAGCCTAAAGACGGATGGCGGCCTTCGGGCGCCGGTATCCGCCAAAGCGCGACTGAATTTACTGCGGGTCCCCTTCTTGTCCATTTTGTCACCCGGTTTGATTTAGTGCCGACCGTCAGGGTTCCTGGCGCTTCCGCGGGCCGAATTTCATTGCGCCGCGTGCCGGGAAAGCCGTTACACCGGAGGTCTCCTATCACCCGCCATTATATCCCGACCGGGATGTACTTGCGACGGCAAAATTACCGGTTGCGGAAAGCCGCGAATATCCTCGGTTGCGCCGGCAAGCCGTTCGATTCCGCGCCGCCCGGCGCCGCAAATCCGCAACTAACAACAGCGTTTGACGCCGTCCCATTTGTCTTCGAGCCGGCGCCGGAAAAATTCGGCCTTGCTCAAGGGTTCACCACCGGGGTGAGTACCCTCGGGCCGATGGCGCCGCGCGCGATGTTCGAGATAACGCTCGTAAGCGTCATCACCGCTGAGGCGGCGAAGGCCCCGCCAGAAAATTTTTATCGGTTTCAGCATCAGTCCCGGACCCAACTTTCGACCAGACGGCGTGGTACATGGGGAGCTTCGGAAAGCGGCGGAACGGTTTTCCCGGCCAGGTGCCGATAGCTTACCCTGAGCATGTCAAGAACGATCAGCCAGAGTATCCCCACGAAAAATAGGGTGAGCCAGGCGTCGAGGTGCAGATTGAAGATCAACTGCGGGGCGATCCCGACTCTATCAGCCGGGAGGAGGCCTGCATTGAGTTTGCCGCTCAGATCCTCGGCCGCGGCGAAGAACCCGATGCGCGTATCGGCGCTCACGATCTTTTCCCAGGCCGCCGAACTGGTGATCGTCACGAGCCAGACCAGCGGTAAACCGGTGACCCAGATGTATTTCAATTTACCGCATTTGATCAAAATTCCGGACGCCACGCACAGAGCGATCGCCGCGAGCATCTGATTCGCGATGCCGAAAAGCGGCCATAAAATATTGACCCCGCCATTCGGGTCGATCACGCCGATATACAGGAAATAACCCCACCCCGCGACAACCACGGCGCTGGTCAAAATAACCGAGGGGGTCCAGGAGGTTTGCCCGAATCTGGGCCAGACGTTGCCGAGCATGTCCTGAAGCATGAACCGGCCGACGCGTGTTCCCGCATCGAGCGTGGTCAGAATGAAGATCGCTTCGAACATTATCGCGAAGTGATACCACAGGGCGAGCATCCCGTCTCCGAACGCGCTGCCGAAAATACTCGCCATACCGACGGCCAGGGAAGGCGCGCCGCCGGTGCGCGCAAACAGGGTGGCTTCTCCCATCTGAGCCGCCAAGGACTGCATCGTTTCGACGCTGACCGGGAAACCCCACGAAGAAATTTTGGCGACGGCGGCCGCGGCATCGGCGCCCACGATGCCCGCGGGACTGTTGATTGCGAAATACACACCGGGATCGAGCACGGTCGCCGCGACTATGGCCATAATCGCGACGAACGATTCCAGCAGCATTCCGCCGTATCCGATCATGCGGATATCGTGTTCATTGGTCAGCAGCTTCGGCGTAGTGCCCGACGCAATCAGCGAATGGAAACCCGAAATCGCGCCGCAGGCGATGGTGATGAACACAAATGGAAACAATTTGCCGCCGAAAATAGGCCCGGCGCCGTCGATGAATGGCGTGAGCGCGGGCATGTTCACATCGGGCCTCAGGATAATAATCGCAACCGCCAGCAGAAAAATGGTCCCGAGCTTGATGAACGTCGACAGATAGTCGCGCGGAGCGAGTAACAGCCACACCGGCAAAATCGCGGCCGCAAAACCATAGGCGATGACTCCGAACGCAAGCGTCAATCCTTCATGATCGAACCAACCACGCAGGGTCTCGTCGCGGTCGATGAATCCACCCGCGACTACCGATAGCAGCAGCAGAAACACGCCGAGGACCGATGCCTCGAGCACCTGTCCCGGACGGAAGTTGCGCATGTAAAACCCGACGATCATCGCGATCGGAATGGTCAGCGCGACGGTGGATGTCCCCCACGGACTGTGTTTCATCGCGTTCACAACGACAAGACCGAGCACGGCGATCAGAATGATCATGATCGCGAAGGTCCCGATCAGCGCCGCGGTTCCCCCGAAAGGGCCGAGCTCATCGCGCGCCATTTGCCCGAGACTCCTGGCATCGCGACGGGTCGACAAGAACAGCGTGACCATGTCCTGAACGCAGCCGCCAAGCACCGCGCCGATCAATATCCACAACGTGCCCGGCAGGTAACCGAATTGCGCCGCGAGGGTTGGGCCGACCAACGGACCGGGGCCAGCAATCGCCGCGAAATGGTGGCCGAAAACGATCCATTTATTGGTCGGCACGAAATCACGGCCATTGTCGAGTCTTTCGGCAGGCGTTGCGCGCGTTTCATCGACCGCGAGTACCGTTGCGGCGACCCATGCGGCATAGAAGCGGTACGCGATCGCATAGACGCAAAATGCGGCGGTAATGAACCATATCGCGTTGATCGCTTCGCCGCGATGCAAGGCAATGCCGCCCAAGGCGGTCGCGCCGAGGCCGCCGATGAATATCCAGATTAAATAGTGAAGCATGGTATCGATCGCATCAGCGAATGGATAATTATTGCTCGAATAGTCAGAATCACCGTTGTGGGGCCAATCGCGGTAAATTGGCCCAGCGGATTCTTGAGGAGGCATTATGCCCATTAATCGGCCAAGCGGACAGACTGGAGCGGTAAAACGCAGTAAAACTCCTTTCATCCGAAGCTATGATGCCTGCTATGGCATTTCCCGGCGATTTCATTTCTAATAACGCGCTTAAAATTGCTCGCGGTCGTTTCCGGACACAGTTCCATGTCTTTTCGTCGCGAGGCAGTCCCATGAATCTCGAGGTTTTTTTTAATTTAACATCAGCAAGATGGGCGAATATGCGCGTGCGATCGGTTGGCTCGCGATCGTGAGCCTTGCCCTCCCGGTGGCCATTTCGCGTTTATCCTGACGGAACTCATCGCGTCGCATTTGCTTTGCTGATCAGCGGCCAGCCCATCCGTTCCGGCAAGTCACCCATCATGTTGTACAATGACCTTGGCGGCGGTTGAGTTTCTATCGAGCCCAATGGGTATGCAGAATCCCGGCGCAAGCGATTCAGCCTATCCGGTAATCGATCCTTCAACTACGCTTTCCCCCGCGACGTCATGCTGACCCTTCTCAATGCCATGGACGCCAATGAGGAATTTCCCGATCCGGAAAATGCGCTCCACGAACCGGAGGGTTTATTGGCGATAGGAGGGTGCCTGTCGCCGCAACGATTAATCAATGCTTATCGCAAAGGCATTTTCCCGTGGTTCAATCCTGGCGATCCGATCCTGTGGTGGTGTCCGAATCCACGCCTGGTACTGTTCCCGGCGGACATCAGGATTTCCCGCAGTCTTCGAAAAACGATGCATAAACAGGAGTATGCTATCACTTTTGACTTGGCTTTCAGCGAGGTTATTCGGGCCTGTGCAGCTCCGCGCAAAGAATGTGCCGACACCTGGATTACCGAACAAATGATCAGGGCATATCTGCAATTGCACTCACTTGGGTATGCCCATTCCGTGGAAGCCTGGCAGGCCGGCCAGCTAGCCGGCGGTTTATATGGTGTTGCAATCGGCCGCGCATTCTTCGGCGAATCGATGTTCTATCGCAGGAGCAATGCCTCAAAAGCCGCATTTGCGGTATTGACGGAGAAATTGATCCGCTGGAACTATGCGATCGTAGATTGCCAGGTTCAAACCGAGCATTTGATTTCGTTCGGAGCCAGGAAAATACCGCGTAGACGCTTTGTTGATTCGATCAGCCGCTATTGCGACGAGGCCGTGGCTGCGGACGCCTGGCAGAATGAATAGTCGGAAACGCGACGCCTGATTCCACGTCGATCCTAATCAAACTTCGTTCCCGCAAATTCCTTACGATGTACTCGCGACGTTTACAATTTGAGCTCGGCAACGAATATGAATGCGACTATCTGCCTGGACGCACAGCGCGGTCCGCGTTCCTGATTACAGATCGACATCAGGCGGGAAACGACTATCGATTCCTGATCAAACAGGGCTTTCGTCGCAGTGGCGATCTGATTTATCGCCCTTGCTGCCAGACCTGCAAGGCCTGCATTCCGGTCCGAGTCCCCGTGGAACGTTTCCAACCGTCCAGAAGCCAGCAGCGTGCATGGAAAAAGAATGCGGATCTAACAGTAAGCAGAAAACCACCGCTTTTCAACGCTGTTCACTATGACTTGTACCGCAAGTACCTGAACGGACGCCATCCGGGCGGGGCCATGTGTGAATCGGGTCCTGACGAATACATCCAATTTCTGGGCAGTCGATGGGCCGGAACGGATTTCTACGAGTTCACGCTCGACTGCAGCGTGGTCGCGGTAGCGGTCGTCGACCATTTGGCTGATGCGCTTTCCGCGGTCTATACGTTTTTTGATCCGCAGTTAACCCACCGCGGTCTCGGCAGTTATGCAATCCTCTGGGAAATCGAGGAAACCCGGAAACTTGGATTACCGTTCCTGTATCTCGGTTACTGGATCGAAGCGTGTAACAAAATGGCCTATAAAAATAATTATTATCCAATCGAGGGCCGAATTGATGACCATTGGCAACTAATCAATGGATATTAAAATATGGTACCATTCGATGTTTAAAATACCGCGGGCGTCTTGATCCATCCAGAGTAAAGATAATGGCGAAAGAAGATCAGATCGAAATGGAAGGGAAAGTGGTCGAAACCCTCCCGAATACCATGTTCCGTGTGGAACTGGACAATGGCCATGTCGTTACGGCGCACATCTCGGGCAAAATGCGGAAGCATTATATTCGCATTCTGACCGGCGACAGGGTCAAGGTCGAAATGACTCCTTACGACCTGAGCAAAGGCCGAATTACTTTTCGCATGCGCTAAGCCCTCGATTGTCCGGCAATCCCTGCCTGCCGAAATCCGACCTGTCTTCAAGAGGTCGCCCTACACCCTTCTTCAACCCGGCACCAATTCTTTGCTTTCCACCTCAAAGCAAAGCTTCTCGTTTTCCACGTAGATCCGTACGCTTCCGCCGCGAGATAACTTTCCGAACAAGAGCTCGTCGGCCAGGGGCTTTTTGATATTTTCTTGAATAACACGTTTCATGGGTCGCGCGCCCATCATCGGATCGCAACCATGTTCGGCGAGCCAGGAGCGGGCTTCCTGGTCCAGCGAAAGCGTGACATTCTTGGTTGCAAGTTGCGATTCGAGCTCGAAAACGAATTTGTCGACAACATGGCAGATAATTTCGAAATCCAGCGGTTTAAATTGGATAATCGCATCCAGACGATTCCGGAATTCAGGAGTGAACGTTCTGTTGATCACCTGCATGCTGTCAGTCGAGTGATCCTGTTGCGTAAAGCCGATGGATGTTCTGGCGCCTTCCACAGCTCCGGCGTTGGTAGTCATCACCAGAATGATATTCCTGAAGTCGGCCTTCCGACCGTTATTGTCGGTCAATGTGCCATGATCCATGACCTGAAGCAGCAGGTTGAATACATCGGGATGCGCTTTTTCAATTTCGTCCAGAAGTAAAACCGCATGAGGATGCTTGTTAACCTCCTCGGTCATCAAGCCGCCCTGGTCGAACCCGACATAGCCGGGTGGAGCCCCGATCAGACGGGATACCGTATGGCGCTCCATATATTCGGACATATCAAAGCGGATCAAATCAATCCCGAGTACATTCGCAAGTTGTCGGGTTACCTCGGTCTTGCCGACCCCAGTGGGTCCCGCAAACAGCAAGGAACCGATCGTCTTCGCTTCGTCTCCCAGTCCGGCTCGCGACAATTTAATCGCGGACGCAAGCGCATCGATCGCTTCGTCCTGACCGAAAACCAGCAATTTCAGGTTTTTTTCCAGGTCCTTGAGCTTCTTTTTGTCATCCGTAGACACTGATTTTGCAGGGACCCGCGCGATTTTCGCAACAATGGATTCGATTTGCGCAACCCCAATCTCCTTTTCACGCTTCGCCTCGGGAAGCAGGCGTTGACCGGCCCCGGCTTCATCGATCACGTCAATTGCCTTATCCGGCAACTGCCGGTCGTTGATATAACGGTCGGACAGTTCCGCGGCGCTGCGTAAACTGCTGATTGAATATTTGATCTCGTGATGTTCCTCGAAGCGCGACCTCAAGCCTTTGAGGATTTCAAAAGTTTCATCCACGGAAGGCTCCGGAATATCGATTTTCTGAAACCTGCGGGCAAGCGCGTGGTCTTTCTCAAAGATTCCACGATACTCGTTATAGGTCGTGGATCCGATACAGCGCACGGCGCCCGAGGCGAGTACCGGCTTGATCAGATTGGAAGCATCCATAACGCCACCGGATGCCGAACCGGCCCCTATAATCGTGTGAATTTCGTCGATGAATAAAATTGAATGGGGCAGCTTTTTGAGCTCGGCAACCAGCGCCTTGAGCCGTTTCTCAAAGTCTCCCCGATACTTGGTGCCCGCAACGAGGGCTCCTAAATCGAGTGCGTAGATTACCGAACCGCGAAGAATTTCAGGAACTTCTTCTTCAACGATCTTCTTGGCCAAGCCCTCTGCAATCGCGGTCTTGCCAACGCCGGCTTCACCGACGAGAAGAGGATTGTTCTTGCGCCGTCTGCACAACACCTGAATGGTCCGCTCGACTTCATCGCGGCGGCCGATTAAAGGATCAATCAAGCCCCTGCGCGCCTGTTCGTTCAGATTGGTCGCGAATTTCTGCAAGGGGTGTTCCGAACCCTTGCCATCGGATTCATCGTCAGCCAGGCGTTTGACGTCGTCCATATTGTCGTCGGTATTCTTCGAAATGCCGTGCGAAATGTAATTCACCACGTCCAGACGAGTCAGATTCTGTTTGTTCAGCAGATATACCGCATGCGAATCCTGCTCACTGAAAATCGCTACCAGAATATTCGCACCGGTCACTTCTTTTTTTCCTGACGACTGGACATGAAAAACGGCCCGCTGCAATACTCGCTGGAAGCCCAGGGTCGGCTGGGTTTCCCGTTCGACGCCCCTGGGAATCAACGGTGTCGTTTGATCCAGAAACTCGGAAAGCTCTTTGCGCAGGGCTTCGATATTGCCACCACATCCTTTTAACACGCTAACCGCCGCAAGATTTTCCAGCATCGCGAGTAACAGGTGCTCGACCGTGATGAACTCATGATTTTTATCATGCGCACTCTTAAATGCGAGATTCAAGGATTGTTCCAATTCTTTGCTTAACATTGCTTACACCTATGCTTCTTCCAGGGTACACAATAAAGGATGCTGGTTTTTTCTGGAGTAGTCGTTCACCAGTTGGACTTTCGTTTCGGCAATATCGCGCGGAAATACTCCACAGACCCCCACGCCGCGGGTATGAACGTGTAGCATGACCTGGGTCGCTTTCTCATCGCTCATACCAAAAAACTCCTTCAAAATCTGTACAACAAACTCCATCGGAGTGAAATCGTCATTCAGCAGAACCACTTTGAAGAGTGGCGGACGTTTGACTTGGGGTTTGTCCTCCTGAACGGCGATATCATCATCTTTCAACGGATTATCGTCATGCTCCATCGAATTGCCCTGCCGGATACGTCAACCAGTCGACTTTAGATACGCTAATACGATAGCCTCAATTTTATTCAAACTCAATGCTGAAAATCGTCAAAAAATTCGTAGCCCGATCAACCATAAAATTTAGTAAAATGACTCTTTTTCCAAAAATTCGTTATGGCCTGGAAACCACATGTCACGGTAGCCGCGATCATAGAACGGGACAATCGTTTTCTGATGGTTGAGGAAAAAATATCCGGTTCGCTGGTAATCAATCAACCGGCTGGCCACCTCGAGGAGGGCGAAAGCTTGATTGAAGCGGTGAAGCGTGAAACGATCGAAGAAACCGCTTGGAACTTCGAACCGAAATCCGTGATCGGAATTTACCTTTGGCGGCCTGCCAATTTTTCGACAACCTTCCTCCGTGTTAGTTTCGCCGGTAATTGTACCGATTATAACCCTGCTCAGGAATTGGATTTAGGTATTATACGGGCCCTTTGGCTGTCCCGTGACGAACTCACGGACCGCTTGCACACCCTCCGCAGCCCGATGGTCCTTCGCTGCATCGACGATTATCTGAGCGGTGTTCGCTACCCGCTTTCCCTGTTACAATCCATGCTCGTCAATAGCTCCGCAGAAAAGTGAGCGCTCACGTCGTTGTCGGAATGTCCGGTGGCGTTGATTCATCGGTTGCCGCACTGAAATTGCTCGGCGCGGGGTTCCGTGTGACCGGGCTGTTCATGAAGAACTGGGAGGAAGACGATCACAACGGACAATGCACTGCCGTCGAAGACCTCGCCGACGCTCGCCGGGTTTGCGATGCCCTCGAAATACCTCTGAAAACGGTCAATTTCTCGGCCGAATACTGGGATCATGTGTTCGAGTCGTTCCTTGAAGAATACCGGGCAGGCCGCACGCCGAATCCGGATATTCTGTGCAACAAGCACATCAAATTCAAGGCCTTTCCGGATTTCGCACTGGACCTCGGTGCGGATTACATAGCGACCGGGCATTACGCGCGGACCGCCTTCCACCAGGGAAAACATCAATTGTTGAAAGGATTCGATTCTAACAAGGACCAAAGTTATTTTCTTTATACGCTTGGCCAGGCTCAGCTGTCCAAGTGCTTATTTCCGCTTGCAGAAATGGAAAAAACCGAAGTGCGGCGGATCGCTCGCGAGGCCGGTTTCGGCAATTCCGCGAAAAAAGACAGCACCGGAATCTGTTTCATCGGCGAACGCAAGTTCCAGGCTTTTCTGAGCCGTTTCCTGCCAAACCGGCCCGGTGCAATCCGGACCCCAGACAATCAATTGATCGGCCGGCACAACGGGCTCATGTATTATACGCTCGGGCAACGCCAGGGACTTGGAATCGGAGGCGTTCGCGGCGCATCCGAAGAACCCTGGTATGTGCTCGGGAAAGATCTCGAAAACAATATCCTGATCGCGGGGCAAGGACATCATAACCCCTTGCTTTACCATAATTGTTTGACCTTGGGCAAAATCGATTGGATCGCCGGGAAACCGCCCGGGTTGCGGTTTCGCTGCCAGGCAAAAATCCGTTATCGCCAGGCCGATCAGGATTGCATAACCGAAATGGAGCCGGACGGCGGGGCCCGCGTTCTGTTCGACAAATCGCAACGAGCGATTACACCGGGTCAATCCGTAGTATTGTATCGTGGAGATGTCTGCCTCGGCGGTGGCGTCATCGAATCGTTCGCTAATCAACACGACACCGCTACGGCAGTTTCCGGGTTTTAGGCCAACGCATCCGGGCCGCGGTACCCACTGCGACTACGCGCATTCTCGTCGGAGCTGCAGCCCATTCGCACATCATAAAAAACTTCGGCATATAAGAGGTATTTCCATGGCAAATTCTGAACTGATGGCAATCTCTCCGGTCGACGGCCGCTATGCGAATAAGGTGTCGGAACTCAGACCGATCTTCAGTGAATTCGGACTGATTCGCTTTCGTACCGAAGTCGAAATTCGCTGGCTTCAGTATTTGTCCGCTTGTTCCGAGATCGAGGAAATACAGCCCCTGAGTACGGATGCCAGAATCCGGCTCGACGCGCTCTTGGAAAACTTCTCCGAAGCCGACGCGTTGCGGGTAAAAGAAATCGAAAGGACGACCAATCATGATGTCAAGGCGATTGAATATTTTCTCAGGGAAAATATCCGCGACTCGGACGAACTGACCCGAATCGGTGAATTTATCCACTTCGCCTGCACTTCCGAAGATATCAATAACCTCGCGTATGGGTTAATGCTGAAAACGGGGCGGAACCGTGTCCTCCTGCCACAGATCGATAGGCTGATTGGAACCATCAAGAAAATGGCTCACGACTACGCCGGGCGGGCGATGCTCGCAAGAACCCATGGGCAATCGGCCTCGCCGACGACGATGGGCAAGGAATTCGCGAATTTTGCGTCCCGCCTGCAATCGCAGCGCGATCAATTTGCGAATATCGAAATCCTGGGCAAAATGAACGGTGCGGTGGGGAATTACAATGCCCACCGAATCGCCTACCCCGAAATCGACTGGCCGCGGCGTACAAAAGAATTCGTCGAATCTCTCGAAATCGGATGCAATCCGTATACAATCCAGATCGAGCCCCATGATTACATGGCCGAGTATTTTCACGGCCTGGCCAGGATCAATACGATCGTAATCGACTTCAACCGCGATATTTGGTCTTATATTTCGCTCGGTTATTTCAAGCAAAAAGCGGTGTCCGCAGAAGTCGGTTCGTCGACAATGCCGCACAAAATCAATCCGATTGATTTCGAAAATTCGGAAGGCAACCTGGGCATCGCGAATGCTTTGTTTGGCCATTTCGCCGAAAAACTGCCGGTATCGAGATGGCAAAGGGATCTGAGCGATTCTACGGTATTGCGAAACATTGGGGTCGGCCTCGCGCATACCAGCATCGCGCTGAACGCGACAATAAAGGGCCTATCCAAACTCGAGCTGAATCCGGAACGGTTAATGTCGGATCTTCGAAACCACTGGGAAATTCTGGCAGAACCGATTCAAACCATAATGCGCCGCTATGGTCTTGAATACCCTTACGAAAAACTGAAGGAACTGACTCGCGGCCAGAGCATAGGTCCGGATACGCTGCGGGTTTTTATTGACACTCTGGATCTGCCGCAGCAGGTTAAGCAAAACCTGCTCGCACTGAGTCCGGAGGCCTATATCGGATATGCCAGAGAACTGGCCGAGAACATCTGAACCTGCCCATTCTTGCCCCGGCCGCGATCTTGCACACCACGAATCGGTACTCTGTGATAGGCTTCTCAATATCACGGAGGACATTTGCCATACTTGATTGCGTGGTTGTTGTAACTCGGCTGCCCAGGCACATCCTGCCCACCCCCTCCTCCCCGAATGGGCCGCCCTGAACAACCGCGTTTACCGGACCGTACCGTTTTACGGTCCGGTCTTTTTCTGCCGTAGGCATCCCGTTGGACGAGTTCGTTCCTGCGTCGAGCCGGTCCAATTGCAGGTTAACGGACCGCGTCAATATTGGGCGCCTGTTCCAAACTGAAAAACAATGCGGGCTCCAGAACAGTGCTTAACGCGATCTGGATTTCCATGTTTCTGATCGCATTCGTTACGGCTTTGATCAGGCTTCTTGCGTTCGGCGAAACGGCAATCTTCAATTCGGTGATGCTCTCACTGTTTGAAACGTCGAAAACCGGTTTCGAAATTTCGCTTGGACTGACCGGCATATTGGCGTTTTGGCTCGGTATTCTCAAAATTGGCGAGCGCTGCGGCTTAATGGCTTGGATAGCTCGCGCAATCGAACCCCTGCTCAGACGACTGGCCCCCGAGATTCCCCCAAGTCACCCCGCAATGGGGGCAATCGTCATGAATCTGGCAGCAAATGTAATGGGTCTTGACAATGCCGCCACACCGATCGGGATCCAGGCCATGAGAGCACTGCAGGAACTCAATCCGAACCCGGAAACCGCCACGAACGCGCAGATCCTTTTTCTGGTGATCAATACCGCTTCGGTTACGCTGTTCCCGATTGCCGTGTTCACCTACCGTGCCCAGCTGGGCGCCGCGAATCCGACCGATGTATTTCTACCCATACTGATCTCAACCTTTGTAGGGACTCTGGTCGGTTTGACCTGTGTCGCGAAGATTCAGAAGATCAACCTCTTTGATCGGGTAGTACTCGCCTATCTGGGTGGCTTCACATTGGCGATCGCCGGGGTTGTCTTGTATTTCTCAGGACTGGATCAATCGCAAATGCGTGAGCAATCCGCGTTGATCAGTAATTTCGGGTTATTTTCCGTCGTGATCTTGTTTCTAACCGTCGCGGCACTCAAACGCATCAATGCCTACGAAGCCTTTATCGACGGCGCCAAGGAAGGCTTTCAGACCGCGGTTACAATCATTCCATATCTGATCGCCATGCTTGCCGCGATCGCGGCATTGCGCGCCAGTGGCGCTCTGGATCTCCTGATCGATTCTATTCGTAGCGGCCTGGCCCATCTTGCGATTGACACCCGCTTCGTCGATGCGCTGCCGACGGCGCTGCTGAAGCCGCTCAGCGGCAGCGGCGCCAGAGCAATGATGGTCGACACCATGCAGAATGCGGGCGCCGACAGTTTCAGCGGCAGGCTCGCGTGCATCATCCAGGGCAGCACCGAAACCACATTTTATGTCCTCAGCGTATATTTCGGCTCGGTAGGGATCAAAAACATGCGCCATGCTCTTGGCTGCGGGCTAGTCGCCGATTTCGCCGGAATCACGGCCGCCATCGCAACCGGGTATTGGTTTTTTGGATGAGCCAACCTCCCTCGGTTCATTGTAAATCACCATTCAGACGTAGCCGCATCAACGGGCGCCAGCCAGCCTTATCCAGATCGGATCACCGGATTTCCTCGCGGGGCTGTGGCCAAGCGATATTATAACGGCTTGGTGCGGATGGGAAAAACTCGCGCCGATAAAAGATCTCTGCAAGTTGTTGCATTTCGGAATACGAATCGTTACTATTCCCATTATGGCAACAGAACCTTACGACTCTATTGTAACATCGGAGTCTTCGTCGAAAGAAAAACGCGTAGCGCCAGCGCGGCTGTGTCTGCGCAGTGCTGATCTATTCGGCACGGCGCGGGAAGTGTTCATTGAGCATGCCGGTGATGTATATCGCCTGAGATTGACTCGTCAGGGCAAATTAATTCTGACCAAATAAATGCTTATCGACCTGAAAACTCGATTTAATGCGGACGTCGGCGACTACCTAGGAGTTTATAAATTAGGATCTCCGCCGTTGTCAATTCGTTATTGGCGGGAGTCCACATGCCAATTCGTCCCGGAAGTCACCGGCGTCTGACCGCCCGTCACGGCCGCTGGGCTGCGTTTGGCGTAGTCTTGTCCGCGCATTTGGCCGTATTTGCCGAACTGAATCCTCTGTCAGATCCGATACCGCTCGAAACGACGCCTGAGCCAATCATTGTCAGTTTTGTGACTTCGCCTCAACCACGGTCGGAACCGACCAATGCGTCCGCAACCATCAAGCGACAGCCCCCGACCACCGTCAAACCGACGGTAACTAAACCAAAAGCACCTAAAAACCGCCGCGAAAGAACCCCGTCAATTAACAAAACGCCAACCCGTCCGATTCCTGCGCAATATCAGAATAATTACCAATCGCCGGATTCATCTAATAAAGTGGCGATACCTGTCGCAAAGGACAGTCCGTCAATCGATTCCAATTCATCGAACGCTACACCGAATCGATCGGCAACTGCCCTATCGGGTAATCAATCGGCGAATTTCGATGCGGGTTATTTACATAACCCGGCACCGGAGTATCCAGCAATTTCGCGGCGGCTGGGCGAACAAGGTGTCGTGATGTTATTGGTAGCCGTGGCAGCGGACGGAACCGCCACTGACGTCGCCGTAAAGAGTAGCAGCGGTTGGTCCAGACTCGATCAGGCAGCTCTGAAATGCGTTAAGAAATGGCGATTTGTCCCGGCTCGACGCGACGGACGAGCGATTAATGCATCGGTTATCGTGCCCGTCAGGTTTTCAATTGAAGGATAATAGATCAAAGATGCATTCAGAATATTGGGAAATACTGGAGTTCATCAGTCAAGGCGGCATCGTATCGGTCGGGGTGGCGGCGGTATTGGCAATCATGTCGGTCAGTTGTTGGACGATCATGGTCATAAAAGCCATCCAGGCACGCCGATTACAACGCAGTAGCGCACGGTTTTTAAGTCGTTTCTGGGATAACTTGTACGCTACCACGCCTGAGTACGACCATTTCTCATGGTGTCGCTCCACTTTCCAAAACCAGCGCCAGACGGCTTTAGGAACCGCTGATTGTTCGGATAATTTTCAATCTTGGTTGGCAGCCACGTTCCACAAGAGCGAAACCGATAACCCCTTCGCTAGAATCGCCATCCAAGGACTACATGCTGCCGATCATAGTGACCGTTACATGAGGCAGGAACCGCGCAACCTACGTGGACGCGATGAATTTATCGCCAGCGTTCTACGTCGGGGCATGGATCAGGAAGCCAGTCAACTGGAAACGGGGCTTACTGCATTGGCTTCGATAGGTAGTCTATCGCCCTTCGTGGGACTGTTCGGCACCGTGTGCGGTATTCAACACGCGCTTGGCAGTATCGCCGCGAGCGGCTTGGCGACCGTGGACAAAGTGGCAGGCCCGGTCGGTGAAGCACTGATCATGACCGCATTTGGTCTAGCCGTGGCCATTCCCTCTGTACTGGCTTACAACAGTCTGCTGCGCGACAACCGCCTGCTCATGCTAAAAATAGAAAGTTTCGCCCACGATCTGCATTCGTATCTGACCACCGGAATGCCGTTGGTCAACCTGGAGATTGCCGAAGCAGCGTCGGTTAGCCAAACAACTGCGGTTTTATCATGATTTCGGGCGGATTCGGGGGTGGCAGCCGCCATCAATCGCCAATGGCGGAAATAAACACGACACCGCTGGTCGATGTCATGCTGGTGCTGCTGGTCATTTTCATTTTGACGGCGCCGCTGCTCACTCACGCGGTCAAAATTGACCTGCCGCAGGCGACGAATCAACCGAATCCGGAAAAAACGGACACGATTTCACTGTCGATCAACGCGGACGGTAAGCTGTTCTGGAACGATGTGCCGATTCAGGAAGCAGAATTGGCCATCCGGTTAACCGAAGCCGCCAGTAAAAATGCCCACCCGGAATTACACTTGCGCGCCGACAAAACGACACAATACCAGCAATTGGCAACCGTCATGTCCGCCGCGCAAAGTGCCGGGATAGGAAAACTGGGCTTTGTAACCGAACCGAATCCATAAAAATACTACACAACCGGTCCAGACGCCGGTACGTGTGTCCAGAATTCAGCCAGCGAATACCTTATGGTTGCCAGCCATCGACTCATTACACAATAGGGTATTTTGCGATGAAAAATCATAAAAAACGACCGCTTGTGCTGGCTATCGCCGCGTTGTTCAATGCACCCCATACCGAAGGTGCGGATCCTGGCCAGCAAGTGCTCCCGGAAGTAAAGGTCAAAGCCGCCGCGGAAAAAGAACCCGAATATAAAGCTGACACGTCCAGTACTGGACTCAAGTTTGATGCGGCCATTCGTGACATCCCCCAGTCCATCAGTGTCGTAAAGGAAGAACTGGTGAAAGCGCAAAACGCGTTCAGCTTGCGGGACGCCCTCAAAAATGTGAGCGGACTAACGATCGCGGCCGGCGAAGGCGGGCCTACCGGTGACTCGATTACCTTGCGAGGATTTACGGCGAATTCGGACACCTATCTGGATGGCGTCAAAGAAAACGGTCAGTATTTCCGCGACACGTTTCTTATGGAACGTATCGAAGTGCTTAAAGGCGCGTCATCGATACTGTTCGGGCGCGGATCGACGGGCGGCGTGATCAATTCGATCTCCAAAAAGCCGTTGATAGGCCCGACATTTGCCAACGCCGATTTCACCTATGGTAATTACGACTTCAAACGCACCACCGTGGATGTCGGCACTTCTGTTAACGACAACCTGGCGGTTCGGCTCAACGGTCTTTATCAGGATGCCGATTCCTTTCGCGATTACAATTACACGAATCGTTGGGGAATCGCGCCATCGCTGCAATTCGCGATAACGCCGGACAGCAATCTCACGCTTCATTTACTACATCAGGAAGAAGACAGCGTCTTTGATTACGGCTTGCCCATGTTCCGCGGTAAGCCCGCCGATGTCTCGATCAAAAATTTTTACGGCTTTGTCGACGATCGCTTTCAGAACTTCGATATCACCGTGGCGACTGCGATATTCAATCACCGTTTTTCGTCCGACTTTTCGGTACGCAATACATTCCGGTACGGCGAATATGACCGCGAATACCGGACTCTGTTGTTCGGCAACGTCAGGGACACCGGTGCGACTTCGACCGTGGCGAGAACCCAGGCTTTGCGCGAAAGCCCGCAGCGAAATTACTTTAACCAAACCGATTTCGCGTTCAGAAAGCCGATCCTCGGTTTCAACAATACGCTGCTGTTCGGGGTAGAAATCGGTTGGGAAAATTTCGCATTTCGTTCCAAGAATTCGACCGATGTGCCATCGATCTCCATCTTCAACCCGGTATCGGCGTTGACGGTGGGTGCGGGCAGGGCCAACGACTTGTCAAGCCCATTGAGTAGCGATCGATCCATTTGGACGCGAACCGTCGCCGGTTATATTCTCGACCAGTTCGAGATTACGCCGCAATGGAAACTGCTCGCCGGAACACGTTACGATGTCTTTGAGGCGACACAGGACAGCTTTGACGTGCCTTCGGATCCGGACGAAATGACCGAAATTTTCCACCTGGAAAATGACGTACACCAGTTCAATCCGCGCGCCGGCCTAGTGTGGCAACCGATGGATTGGCAGTCCTACTACTTCAGTTGGGGTACCTCATTCAATCCATCGGCCGAGACCTTTAATCTCAGTCCCGCCACCGTCAATTTGGGGCCGGAACAAAATCAGAATCTGGAGATCGGTGCAAAAATCGATTTCTTGGACGGCCGGTTAACCGCGACCGGCGCGCTGTTTCGCCTCGAAAAGACCAATGCCCGAACCGCCGACCCGAATAATCCGGACTTGAACATACTGGCCGGCGAACAGCGCACCGACGGATTCGAATTCGGGCTGGCCGGCGAATTGTTACCCGGCTGGAATGTCTCGGCCGCCTATGCCTTTCTCGATGCGGAAGTCGTGAAATCGAGTACGATTCAAGAAGGTACCGTGAGCGGGGATGACGTTCCGCTGCAAGGCAAGACTCCGATCAACGTACCCAAGAATAGCGGAGTGGTATGGACCAGTTATTACATCACTCCGGCATGGGAAGTCGGCGGTGGGGTATTTTTCGCGAGTTCACGTTTCACCGACAGTGCGAACGAAGTCACGGTGCCGGGCTATGCGCGCGTCGATGCGACCGTGGCCTACCACCATCAATACTTCGATGTGCAGGCGAATGTTTTCAACCTCTTCGACAAGAAATACTTCGAGTCCGGTCAATCCCGCTCGGCGCTGCCGGGCGTGCCTTTGTCCGCACAGGTTACGCTACGGATCAAATACTAAAACCTAAATCGCTCAAAAAATCGGGACACCCATGCTGCTCGCAATCGACCGTGTTTTGACGGAAGCGGACCTTGCCAGGGTCCGAGCGCAATTCGAACAGGCGGAATTCGGGGATGGTCGCGTAACCGCAGGCGAACTCGCGGCAAACGTGAAACATAACCTGCAATTGGCCTTCAATGCGACGGAATCGCGGGTGCTTACGGGCATTATTCACAATGCGTTGCAACAAAATCCGCAGTTTGTTTCCGCAACCTTGCCCAAAGTGGTCTGTACGCCGTTGTTCAATCGCTATGTTCATGGCATGGATTTCGGTCTCCACGTCGACAATGCGATCCGCATTGGGGAAGTTACGTTTCGTACCGACGTATCCGGCACGCTGTTTTTATCCGGACCGGATGAATACGAAGGCGGGGAATTGGTCGTTGAAGATACCTTTGGCGTACATGAAATCAAACTGCCCGCAGGCAGTCTCGTGCTGTATCCGTCCGGCAGTCTGCACCGGATCAAAACGGTCACGCAGGGCCGACGCGACGTCGCGGTATTTTGGGTACAAAGCATGATTCGCGACACCGCGAAGCGCCGCCTGTTGTTTCGGTTGGACGCCGATATCCAGAACTTACGGGCACGCGTCCCGGACGCACCGGAAATCATCTCGTTGGCCGCGACTTATCACAATCTGTTACGGATGTGGGCGGATATTTGATTTCCAGACAAAAACAGAACGATTAAATACTACGCTTGGAATCATTGATCTTGAAAAGGGGACGCAGTCGATGGCCTGGCGTGCTGCGTCGCGTCCACGCGTGGATCGGGTTGTGGGTAGCGGTGCTCGGATTGTTGTACGGCCTTAGCGGAATTCTGCTGAATCATCGTGCCGTTATGAAAATTCCGGCGGCGAAGCTGGAGGAATCGCAGATCGCACTGGCTTTACCCGCAGAGCGGCCAAACGATGCCGAATCTTTAGCAAAGTGGTTGCAAGGTCAATTAAAGATCGATCGGGGCCCCGCCAGAGTTACGACCGAAAACGCGAACACCGTGCACTGGGCGGGTCGGGAAATTCAGCAGCCCGGCCGGTGGCTCGTGGATTTCCACAGTCCGCAACGTTCGTTTCGCGCCGAGTACTGGGTGGGTAACACGTATGTTTCGGTAAAGCGTCAGGATGCTAATCTGTTCGAATTCCTTACCCGACTTCACAAAGGTGTCGGCATGGGGCTTGGCTGGGTATTACTGACCGACACAATGGCCTTCGGTCTGATATTTCTGTCCCTCACCGGCCTGTTCATGTGGACCAGGATGCCCAAATCCAGAATCACTTTGTATGCATTGGGGTTTACGTCGATATTATCGGCGCTGGTTGGCTTTCTGAGTTCGCGATGATCCGGGCAATGTCGACTTGTGGATTCAATATTTGCACAATCCTCGCTGCATCGGTTCAATAAATCCTTTCACTCGGAGTCACTCGGAGCGGATTTCACTGGAAACCTGTTTCAGCGCGTCGAGATTTTCAATATGGGCCAGTTGCGCCATCAGTTGATCGGCGGCAAGGTTTTCGATCTCGGCAACGGTCTCCGGTTGCATGCCGATTTCGGAGGCCAGGTGATTGACTTTTACGCGTTCCTTCGAAGAATAGCCGCCATCCGCGTAACCCAGAAATACACACGATGCGAGAAATGTCCTTCTGAGCCCCTCGGAGTTCAAAACGCTGCTTGCGGTTTCGGCATCGAAGGGCGTATTCAACACATCCTGAAACGAAGCGACCGCGCCTGAATCCCGCGCGCATTGCTCATAAAAATCGCGCATCATGACCATTTCGGTGTCGTGTACCCCGTCCGCAAGGGCTACGGCATACATCCCGCGAATAATGGTTTGCACATGGGCGATATTCAGATCGGTCGGTTGCAGTAATGGGTTCATAAACTTTCTCCGGTCTTGGCAAAGGTCAAATTCCCAAAAGGCTTCGTTTTTCTGTGAGCAGCCGGGACAGTTGCTCTGAATCCAGTGCCGCGTATTTCGGTGGCAGCAAACTGCGTCGGGAAGCCTCGAACACCGCGAGCAGTTCCATATATTCGATCATTTTGAGATCGCGCGCGGGCAGATAGTCGGCCACGGCGCGGCTCAAATGGTCAATACTGACCGCGGTATCCCCGGCCAGGTCATGGGCCAGCAAGGCAACCGCCTCGATATCGGCGATCGAATAATCGCACATCGCACGCAACTCCGGCTCCAGTTGAGCATCATCATCGAATTGGTGCGGCACACCGTGCCGGGCCAGGATTGCGTTAATGATGGCTTTAACGGCTTCCGGATCGCCGGGGTAAAAGAACGGGATTTTCCGGTCCAGCCGGCCCGCGCGTTTGATGTCCACGTCCAGTTTGTCGGGCCGGTTGGTCATCAGGATAAACAGTACGCGTCCGCGGTTTTCCGGATCGGACATGAAGGCTTTCAGGCGCGCCATCACGCGTGAGGACGTGCCGCCGTCGGTCTCCCCGGATTCGGAACCGAAGGCGCGATCGCCTTCGTCGATCACGAGGATGATCGGACCGAGCGCGCGGATCATCGTGAGTACTTTCTCGAGGTTCGCTTCCGTGGACCCGACCCAGCGATCGCGGAAATTCTTCAGCGCGATCGCAGGCAGCCCCGAGGACCGCGCAAAGGCTTTTGCCACGAAGGTCTTGCCGGTGCCCATGGCGCCCACGAACAGGAGCCCCATCGGGATACTGGCGGCATTGCCGGAACGCACCGCGTCGGCGATGGACAGCAACTCATTCTTGATACTGTCCATCGCGCCCACGGCTTCGAGGCCATGTTTCGACTCGATAAACTCGATCAGACCCGCGCATTCTTTTTCGATGATTTCCCGCTTGCGTGCGCGCATCAGTTCCAGCAATTCCGCGAGCGGGTCCTGATCTTGGGTTTCCGGCAGCGGGGCATCCGGATTGATCAGGTGGCGAATTTCATCACTGCTCATACCGCTGGTCAGCGACGCGAGCTTTGCCGCGCGCGCCGTCGCATCCGGCTGCGCCTCGAGCAGCGACAGGATATACCGCTGGCGTTCATGGTCTTCGAGTCCGGAGTCGTCCTGAGGCTTCATTATTACGGCGAGCTGTACCGAACGTAAACCCGAGGCATGCGCGGCAAGCCGCTGAACCTGATCGGTATTCAGTGCGGGATCGCTGCGACGGATCACGTCGGCGCGCACCGTCTCATCCGGCAGCGGAATCTCGACCGCCGCGATGCGTGGATTGGAGACCAGTTGCGCATTCAGCTCGCTCAGCGATTCGGTGATCAGAAACACGACATTGTCACGATCGGCCAGATGCTGGCTCAAAGACCAGCGATGCACAATCACCACGGCGGCGCGGTCGTTGGTTGACAGGAAATGGCCCGGCGCCGCCGGAAAGAAACTCGCGGCGTAATTGATGATCAGCGCATTCCCGTCCCGGGTATAAAAACGGTCTTCGAGGGATTTCCAGGTGCGCGGGCTGACTTCATAGGGATTGTCAACCTCCGCGAACACCCCGTCCGCATCTTTGGACCGTTTGACTATCCGCAGACCCTGGGACGGATCCATCAACGCGATATCCGGTTTATTCCCGGCCAACAACACGGTCGACAGGAATTCCGTCAACGACAGGAATTGGTCGCCATGCACATACCGGTCGTAAACATTTCCGTGGAGCAGAAAAATGGACGCCTCGCCGCCCGTGTATTTCCGGCGGATCAGGCTTGCCCATTCGGGCAGACCCTGGGTGTTCATTGCGTGGCCGGCCGCAGTCATCACATGGTCTTCGAAGAAGCCTGCTGCGCGGCGGCCTCGCGCGCGCGTTTCAGTTCATCCAGTTTGGCTTTGGCGCTGATCGTGCCGCTCTGTTTGCGCAGCCGCTCGAGCCGCGAATCCAGATCGGACTCGCGCACCTCTTTGCCCAGATTGGCTTCCGCGATGGTGTCCTGGATATGGCCGCGCACCGCGCTCAAGGCCTGTACATCCGCTTCAACCGACAATCCTTCCAATTGTTCCTGGATCTTGATCCGGGCTTCGGCGCTTTGCATTTTGGCGAGCATGCGGTCTTTTTCCTCGCGGAGCTTTCCGATTTCCGATTTCACATTCAACAGCGCCGCCTTTGCATCCTCCGCGTCGGCTTCGGCGCGTTGGGCTTCGGCCGTCAGGTCGTCCATGGACGATTCGATTGCTTCCTGTTTCTGGATACAGATCATGGCCAGATCATCCTGATCGGTTGCGAGCGCGGCCTCGAGATCCTTCTTCACGCGCACGAGCGAGGCCTGCTCGTTTTCGACGCGCCGCCGCACATCGTCCCGCCGACTTATGATTGCCGCGGTGGCGTGTTTGAGTCTGGCATATTTCTCGGTCAGGGAGTTAATAGTGTTTTCGTAAGCGATTTCAGGATGGTGCTTTTCCACGTCCTGAATCCAAAGGCTCAGAAACCCGCTCCAAAGATTGGCTAGACGACTGAAAAGGTTGATTGATGCCATGAAGTTGCTCCTTCTGTCAGAATGGGACGAAAATTGAATTAGGATTGTTCGCAAAGGATGTCATTCATCCGCTATGATTGACGAAATGAAAAAATTCGGTATGGTCGGCCACAAAATCCAGGAAACCGAGATGCAGCTGATGTCGGAGCGGCTCGTGCAACTCGGCGGGCCCATAATGGAAGGCTTTGTTGACTCCCTTGACCGCCCAGTCGAAATGGTCGGCCTCCACGCCGCCGCCGTGCCCGGAATGAATTTCGATCCAGTAATAGGCCCGGTGCGACTGCCCCGCGATCTCCACGCTGTACTGTTTCAGCAATTCGGTCAGTTCGGGCGTCTCGTTTTTGAAAGTCTTGTCGATCACGGAAAATTCCTGATCGGCCAGTAATTCCGATCCCAGATGATAACCCATGGATCGGAATAATGACGCGACCTGGTCCGAGGACCAGGCCCCGTAACCGATCGCGACCCGCTCGTTCAAGGCTTTCAGCCAGAAGGGTTCGGTCACGAGTTCGTCAATAAGGCTGTTGTCATCATCGATCAGTTTGGCGCGCTGATAATAGTCGATAATGCCCTGCAGCGTGGATTGCGCGAGGCAGCGGTGGGTGTCGCGATGCAAGGTCGCGCGGTCGTCGAACTCGTCGCGCGCCGCGTCGAAGAAAAACGAGGCCACGTAAATACTGCGATCGGCCGTCGCGCGAAGATTCTGCGCGCGGCTCAGGAAAATTCCGCGCGAGCGGCCGATTTTGCCGGCCAGCGAAGCGACCCCGGAACCGAACAACGCATTCCAGGCCGTATAACGCGCCATGAAGCGGATAAGCCGGTCCGGGCTCGCGCAAGCCGCCATCAACGCGGTGTGTATAGTGCCCGCCGCTTGTTTGTAATCGTGCACAGCGAGCAATTCGGATTGACTGATCGTGGTCATTTATCGCTTTGCCTGGACAGCCGGTGAAACCGCGATCGCCTGCTTCAGCGGAGTAACCGACTCGACTTCGGTCGCAACCGCATAATCCAGTTCTTCCTCAAGGCGCATGCGTTCGACCGCGGATTGCAGATAATCGGCCGCGTGCGACGCATTCGGATTGGTAATCATATTATAATAAACCTCCTCGAGCGTATCCGGCATGGCGAGCAGCGCGGTATCGATTGAGGTCTCGCGGTGCTCCAGCCGGCGGTAGCGTTCAATCAATGTCTCCACATCGTCGAGCGCCTTTTGCAAAGTGTGGCGGTCCGCGATATTTTTGCTGCTTTGCAGCTGCGCGCGGATCGATTCGGCTCGACGCTGAAGCGCGTCGCTGTCCATAGCCTGTTTTCTCTCCTCCAACAAGAGCTTGGCCAGCAACAGGGCGAGGTAATCCACGCCGGCATCATCGAGGCGCTCGACGTCGGACTCGGTCAGCGAACTGCTTCGATTCGCGGCCAGCGCCCGAAGCGACTGAATATGGTCCAGCATGCGCCGATAGACCGACAACTCGCCGGTGTCACCGGGTAAGCGGGCAATCAGTTCATCGAGCAGATGGCGGCGTACATTTTCACGGCGCAATCGGCGATATTTCAGATCGACCGACCGACGGAAAGCCATGGAATTCGGTACGAACATGGCCGCAATCGCGTCCGCTGCCGCGAACAGCACCACGGGAATCAGGCCGACCGCAAAACCGAAGGGTATCGACAGTGCGGTTCCGATCGCCGCGGCGGAAAGCCCGGTAACAATATGACCCTGGCTGGTCAGCATCTCCCACAGGTAGGACGGGGGTTCTGTCTGGATTTTCCATTGGCCGCTGCCGGATTCCGTCATCGCGAAGCCCGCTGCCTAGATGGAGATCCGCAACTGGCCCTTTCCCTGCGCATTTTTGTGCAGCTGGTCGAGAATCCTTTCCTCCATGCGCACCGCTTCCGTCGAGCGCTGCCACAATGCCGAGCGCGGCCTCGATTCACTGATTAAAAAGTCATCGGCGATGGATGCGGGCTGCGTGGACAACACCACGACACGATCGCCGAGCAGCAACGCCTCGGTCACGTCATGCGTCACAAATACTATGAGACAAGGATGGTCGTTGTATAGCCGGACCAGAAGCGTCTGCATTTCGGTCCGGGTTTGCGCATCGAGGGCTCCGAAAGGTTCATCCATGAGCAGGATCCTTGGGCGCAACACCAAGGCCCGCGCGAGCGCCACGCGCTGATTCTGGCCTCCCGACAGCTGCGCCGGCCGCAGTTTGCGCTTATCAGCTAGCCCCACCTCCTGCAGAATCGCGGCGACCCGTTCGGATTGCTCCTTTTCCGGAATGCGCTGCTTCCAGAGTTTCATCAGGAACGGGAAAGCCACGTTGTCCCAGACGGTCAGATCGGGACGGTTCGAATAACGCTGGAAGACCATGACCGCATCGTGATGGGCGTCTTCGCAGAGCTGGCCGTCAATCCATACTTCACCGGACGACGGGGTTTTAACCTCGATCGGTCGCACCCCACCCATCATCCGTAATAGGGTCGATTTGCCGCACCCCGACGGTCCGAGCAACAGGTTGATTCCGGGACCGTCAAAAGTCAGGTTCAGATTCTCGACAACGGTCAGCATGCCATCGCCGTCGGCTTTTGGAAATTCCTGAGTCACTCCTTTGAGTTCGATCTGTACATTCGCGCCCGCGCTCATATCTGCGTCTCCCAGGGATAAAGCCTGGCCTTCGCGAATCGCATCCCGTGATAGGTCAGAAGCGCAAGCGCGATGATCACGATAATTCCGGCGAATACCTGATCCATCGCGGAAAAACGCCGTGCATTCTGGATCAGTTGTCCAAGACCTTCGCGTGCGTTCACATATTCGGCGACGGTGATATAGGTCCACATGATCGAGACCGAGACGATCACCGCGTCCGTGATCCGCGGCATTGCCATGGGCAATACCGCGTGGCGGATACACTCGAACGGCGTGGCGCCCAGATCACGCGCACTGATCCAGTAGTCGCGCGGTACGGCGGCGATCGCATCGCGCACCATGGGGATCAGATAGACGACCGCGCCGACATAGAGAAACAGAATCTTCATCCATTCGCCGATACCGAACCACATCACGAAAATCGGCAGAAAGGCCACGACCGGCGCCGAACGGAACGGGTCGACCAGAGGCGATAAGGCCCCGTTGATCTTCGGCGATGCTCCCATCAGCACGCCCACCGGAATCCCGATCAGCACCACTAGACAGCCTGCCGCGAACACCCGGCCCACGGACCACAACGTGGCCGTCAGCAGCAACGATTGCCGCCGATCGCCGTCCCACGCAAGATAGCCGAGCGCCTGCAGAACATCCCACGGCGCGGGCAGCTTGTTTGCGCTCACCACGCCGGCGCCGGCAATAATTCCCCAGCCTATGAACACCATCACGATTGACAGGATACCGTAATTGCGGCGCTGCGTTTGGGTCAGACCCGCATACGGGTTCCAGAACGTATTCACAGGGCGCCTAGTAAGTCGTCACCTTGAATCCCAAGGATCCGTCGTTCCGGCTGCCGGAATCCAGTGCCGAGGGACGGGAGCGGCCCCCATCACCTCCCTGTGTCCTGGACCCCGGCATTCCCTGCCGGGGTGACGAAGTACTTTGAACGATCATGACCGGCTACGAGCGACTCAGCACCGCGACGCGGGTGGTCCGGTTCAGCGCCCGGCAGTCCTCGAGGTTCAGGTTTTCGCCGGCTGGATTTTTTTCGTTGCATAACGGCTTGTCGGGCCCATTGCCTTCGACCATGAAGCGCGAACGATCGAGTTCCCACTGGTTTACAAGATAATTCACGACCGACTCCGCGCGCTGGCGCGACAGGCGCATATTGAGTTCACGCGGGCCGGTGCTGTCGGTATGTCCGCTCACGATGAAATAAGCCGAACCGTTGCCTTCGATAAAAGGCACCATCTCTTCGTCGACAATGCGTTCCGCGCGTTTGCTTAAGTCCGCGGCCCCGGTTTTGAAACTCACGAGAACCGGCTTGGTCAGGACCGCCTCTCGCGTCGCGGCCTGATCGCGTTCACTGGTCGTAAATGTGAATTCAGGCTTCGCGGCCGCCTGCTGGGCGGCCTGGTCATCGGCCAACAGTTTCTTGATGAAGCGGTAATCGAACGAGCTTTGCGGGTTGATCACGGGCGAATTGGGATTCGCGAGCGCGCCCGCGCGGCGATAGATCACATCGAAACGCTTATAAACCTGTTCATAATAGTTGGTCCCGCCGGAAAGACCCAGAATGCGCGCGTTGTCCTCGAGCCCAGTCCAGACAAGATTTGCGAACAAGCCCTGGACAAAACCCCGGCCCTGTTCCTTCGCGAGCAGGCTAAAAAATTCCTCGGTTTGCACCAGCGCGTCCACGGCTTCGGCCGGACTGGCTTCCGCGGCCGTGGCCCCCATCATCCATCCGCTTACGAAGGCCTGCAGCGCTGGGAGGTTGGCCTCCTGATCGAGCACGCGCGCGTCGCAGACGATCACGTCGTAGATCAGATTGGTCGCGGTCTTCGTCGAATAGATCACATGTGCGCCGGGCACGTTTTTCAGCGCGAGGCTCAAATCAGGATCCCAGAGCGCCGCGGCGTCAACCGAACCCGCCTCCAGCGCCGCGCGCACGCCCGCGGTGCCCTCATCGGCATTGATGTACACGATGTTGACCGCCTTCTTCTGGCGCGCGGTGAGGCTGGAATTATCGATCGCATCGATCACCATGCCGTCGGACGGTGTGAATTGCAGCAATGCCAAAGAGCGCCCGGCGAGGTCTTCGATCCGCCGGACCGCAGGATCCCGCGCGATCACCGCATCGGCGCCCTGGGTATTGTCGACCACCATGACCGCGCGCGCATCGAGCCCTGCGTTTCTGAGATTCGGATGTTCCTGCGCCCAGAAATCGCTGGTCCGCCAGGCGCAATGCGCGGTATTGGACTCAAATATCGTGGTCAGGGTCGGGATATCGTCCTGGATCACGAATTCGATATGGACTCCGTTTTGTTCGAAGATCGAGCCTGCTTTTGTAATCAGGGATTTGCCGTTCGCGAGCAGCGCGGGCGCGTAGCCATGAAAGGAGACGATGCTGACTTTGACGGGATTATTCGCGGAACCCAAGGGTCCCGCCGGTTCTTTTTTGAACAAGCCCAAAACACCGGACTTTTCGCCCGGCGTTTTCTCGGCCTTGACCGGCGGGGCCGGGTCGGTGACCGGCGCGGACGATTCAGGGGTCGAAGTGGACTCCATTTTTTCCAATTTGGACAGCACCACTTCCTTCAATCCGAGATTCCACACGAGCGATACCGTCAATCCTAGGATGATGAGCGTGATGAGTCCTTTTGCGAGCGGAGTGAGTCTAGCCATTTTGGGTTCCCGATTGATGATTGCCATGAGGTTTGGAATTTAGGGTGTCCGCCGTAAACATTTTTTCGATTTGACGTAATCTTGCGATTTCGGTTTCGAGGCGGTTCTGTTCCCGATGGCAGGCATCTTGTGTCGACTTGCCTTGCGTGCGGATCCGTTCACGGTTCTCGGCGACGCTTTTCAATTCCCGCTCCATCAGTTCCTCGAGTTCCGCGATTTGCTTGCGAATCTGGGCAACGGCCTGCTGCTCATATTGATTCTGGTCCTCCAATTCCTTCGCGGCGCGGGTCTCAGCGCTCCGGGCCTGATCACCGAGCCGGGCTTGTTCATTTTCCAGGGCCTGAATCCGGCGCCGTGCGTCAAGCAGGGGATCCTCGATGGTCCACCGGTCTTCCGCGGCATCCATTGCGATCACGGCCTGTTTCCGGGTATCTTCGGGCAGATTGACCAGGGCTTCCAGTAACTTTAGTAGCTTATCGGCTGAAAACGGCGATTCGGCGATTCCCGCGGCCGCATAGATGTCGTCGAACGGGCGGTTTTCCGCGATTTCCGTAACGGCCGTGGCCGCGTTCGCAGACGTTTTCACGGCGGCGTCTGTTTCGATTCCGGCCGCATCTTCCTCGGCAAGCAGCGGAACGATTGTCTCGGGAGCCTGGGTCTCCGGGGATCCCTGACTTTTCGCCCGGTCCGTCATCTCCACCAATCCGATGCGTTCGAAAACTTCCACTAACTTCATAATGCTGTGCTCCAGATCACGACGCAATTTAGCGTACGGCTATCGGGAAGTTGATAGTAATCACACGAATGGAATATATACGGTAATTCCCGTAACGATGACAAGTATTACACAAACTGTTACCTGAGTCAGGGTCCCTGGACGCTCAGATTGAATCCGGGGTTCCGCCAGTGCAAGGATACGCTACCTGCGTTTTATTCTGCGACGCCCACTTCCTGGGCAAATGCATCGGATAACAGGATCGCGACATTATCGCCGGTCAGGGATTCCAGAAAAACGACCAGATCGTTGATTTCGTTCCGGGTCAGGGATAATGGTCGGATCAGGGGATCCAGATTTTCATGCTCAATGCCGCCACGATCATAAAATTCAATCACGCCTTCAAGAGAAACCAGACTTCCGTCGTGCATATACGGTGCGGTTAACGCTATGTTACGCAATGATGGCGTTTTGTATTTCCAGCGGTCTTCCGGCAACCCCGTGATTTCATAGCGTCCCAGATCGTTGGGTTCCGGCGCGCGGACCGCGGCAATCACCGCCTCATCGACGTTCAGAAACATTCCGGGAGCGACCTGCACGCGCAAATTTTTCGGTGCTCTATGCATGGTTTGGCGAAATCCGATCCCGGTGTCATGAAATTGATCGTCGCTGAACAGCGCGTAATCTTTCTCGATTCGATGACAGGACGCGCAACGGGCTTTCCCGGTGAACAATTGGAAACCGCGTTTTGCCGATTCATCAATCGCTGCCTGGATTCCAGCATATTTCCAGCGGTCGAACGGTGAATTTGCCGAGTTTAGTGTCCTCTGATAGCTTGCGATCGCGTTCCCGATATTGATCATGTCGGGCTCTTTTCCGTAAGCCGCATTGAATAACTCAGTGTAATCGCCGGCGGCGTTTAATTTATCGATGACGAAGCCGATCGAGGGATTCGCCATCTCGTTAGCGGCCAGCATCGGCCCCCAAACCTGCTGCTCGAGAGTCGATTCGCGCCCGTCATGAAATAGAACCCTGGCGTAGCCCACGTTATATAACGTCGGGGCATTGCGGCGCACGGTGCGCCCCTCGATTCCGACCGCCGTCGCCATCTCATTGTTCGTAAAGCCCTGCTCCGGAATATGGCACATCGCGCAGGAAAAGGTATTGTTACCGGACAACCGCCGATCGAAAAATAATTTGCGGCCGAGTTCAATTTTTTTGCGCGTAATTGGAACGTCCGGATCTAGCGCCAACGCAGGCAATCCTCGCGGCGGCGAATCGGCATAACGTATCAAGTCGGTGGGCTGCCCGAGCCGGTTGCTCAAAGCGACCGAATTCGTCCGGTATTCGATCGTATCGTAGTCGGCTTTATGGTCGCCGGTCGGGTACCAAGGCAACACTTCGTGTTTTTCCGAGAAATCTGCCGCGGGAGCAGTGGGTTCGACGGAAGCCGAAGCCGAATCGAGCAACGTTTTCATATCATTGATCAGGATTTCTGCGTGTAAAAACGAAACGCTGTAAATGTTGCGGATTTGCCTGTCCAGATCAATCAGGAATACCCTTAATACATGCGCAAAAGTGCCCGTAGACCGGCCCCGTTCGTCATATTCCTTGACCACCGATTGACCGTAAGCTCCGAGAATCCGGTTCAGCTCTATTTCCGATGCGGTGGTCAGAAAGCGCCAATCGAATTCACCGGTCGCCAATTCGCCGCCATAGCGTTTCATCACGGCCGGGGTGTCGTGCGATGGATTGAAACTCAGCGTGAGCAAACGAACCCGTTTCGCCATTTCGGCGTCTTTTGCAAGGCGACCCTTGATCTGATGCAAAACCGCGGTCGCGAGCGGGCATCCGTTGACCTCGGTACACGTGGAATAGATAAAACTGAGCAACACCAGTTTATCGCCCATCAGATCGTGAAGCGCGAGATTCCTTCCGTCGCTATCCAAAACCTCACCATTTGCGGCCGCTCCAAGCCGCGACAACGAATAACTGCCGGGGCTTGGAACCGAAAAGGCCAGTGGTCGGTAGCCTGGCGCGAGCACCGGGTCGGCTCCGTTCGCATCGGAGCCACTACCCACGCCGATGAAAACGGCCAAGCCGTACACAACAAAGCGCATTATCCCGGCATTTATTCCGGCTGGCATTCTTGGGGCCTGATCGCGGTAGTGGGAGTTCCGCAAGTTTCCCGATTATCGCTCGCTGCCGGCTTGCCGCAATGCCAGATTTGCGGAACGCGCCGGATTGTCAAACCCGCTATAGAGCGACCGCGCCCCGAATCGCATCTGATGAGGGCGGCCCAATTTCTGCGCAATAAAATCGATCGCGAATTTTTCGGTCAGTTGTTTGCCATCCCAGTGATAGGATTTAAAGAATTGCTCATTGTCCGTTCCTTTTTTGTCCCAGTTCGCGAGCAGGGACGAAGTAAAATACAGGCGCTTGCCATCCCAGCTCGAGGAAACCATGTTCACCTGGGCGCCGATCTTTTTCTGATAAACCTCTTTGGGATGGAAAGGATCGGAGATATCGAATGCCCGGGCCAATCCTTCCATAAACGTAGTGACCCACAGCAGTGCGTCGTCATTCTGAATGGAAATATCGACCGGCAGCGGCACCTTCGAGGGATCGCCGATGTCGGCGACTGCCTGCGCCTGCCATTCGCCTTTGTCATCTTCGAATACCAGCCAGATTTTCGAGGTCAGCGCGGTAAAACTGAAACAATAGTTATGCTGCGGATTCAACGCGCAACGAATTTCGAGGGGTGCTCCGGGAACATCGAAGATTTTCTTTGGCTGGCGCGTATGCAAATTCCAGAGCACCATGGTGTTGCCGAAGTGTTTCATCGCTTCCGGATCGTTCAGCATCTTGCCGAAATCCATCATAAAGTTCGACCAGCCGGTAAAGGATGAGGTAAGCATGATATTCCGGTGCGGCAACACGCGCACATCATAGTCATAACCGTCGGCATAGTTACCCGATTTGACCGCCCCGCGTAAATCCGAATCGGTGGGAATCCAATAGGTATCGACGTAGTCGCCGCCGTTCGTATATTCGACCAGAGCCGTGCGGCCGCCATGATCCTTGTTATTCGATAAGCCGGTAAGCAGCATCGTTCCAGGCAGCGCGTAATTCGTATGCGGGCCGACGACACCACCAGTCTTTTTTTCGAAATCGGCGATGGTTTTGTAAAGGGAGGGTTTTGCAGGGTCGGAATGGACGTCGAAAATAAAAATCTTGCTGGTGTCCAGACCGCTCGCCCACAAATATTGCCGATCATCGGTGAAACCGGAATGATGTGCCTCGTTGCGGCCTCCAACCGACAGGTTCGCAACCACTTTACCGTAGGTTGCCGAGCCTGGATTCACGTCGACCGTAACCAATTTATCCTGTTCGTCGCCGACATTGGTCATGCCCAGTGTCCAGACATAGACATAATCCTCCTGACCGACGATTTTCGCCATATAGGGAGACATACAGGTTTCGTCTGCAATAGCCCGGTTGAGCCCGAACACGATCGTGAACAACACCAAATATCCGGCAACACGAGCGGTTTTATTGAAGACAGGAAATGGTGTATGGCATTTATGGTTCTGGTTCTTCATTGCGAGTCCTCGTTATGAGTTAGCGGTTTAAGATTGTGCTTCCAACATCGTTGGGCGATGTCCGGGCGTGGGAGTGTTGTATACTGCAAGATGACCGGTCAGTTTTTTTACCGTTCAAAAAAGAATCAGTTCATCAAATAATCCCCGAGAAATTCATCACTAAAGGCTCTCAAGGGCGAAGACGATTGTTCGATCTTCATCCGTAACAAGGCTCCCTGCCAGGCATCGACCAGAACATCTGCGATTAACCTGCTGGACTTATCGGAGCGTACACGACCTTCTTTTTGGGCTTTTTCCAACCCGGTTTGCAGGAGATTACGATATCGATGCACGGCGGATTGAAGCGCAGCCCGGCATAGTTCACTGGTATCCCCGATTTCGCCCATAAGATTGCCCAGTAAACAGCCGCCTTTATAATTCTGCCGCTCGAGTTCGGCAACCAATTCATCGAAATAAATCCGGATTGCGGAAAGGGCGTCGACTTCCGGATTTCGTAAATGCGCGCTCAGTTGTTCGATGAAGGGTTCGATATAATGCCGAATCACCTGCGCTCCGAATTCCTCCTTACTTCCGAAATAGTTGTAAAAGGATCCCTTCGGAATCTTTACCGCGTCAAGTATCTCTTTCAATCCCGTACCATGATAGCCACGTTCCATGAGCAGGTTGACACCCTGACTCAGCAATTTTTCCCGGTTGATTTGCTTTTGTTGATCTCGTGTCATAAATTTTGAAACTGACCGGTCGTCTTAGTCGCCAAGCAATTCGACGCGGCGATCGGAGAGGCCCATAGGATCGGTCGGAGACGGCGCGATCCCTATCCCATCCGCCAATTAGAGAACACGCCCAAGTACCGGGCTTCCATTATCAAAAAATAGTACCGTTTGGATTCGCCACAACCCAATAACGGCAGGATGCACAACGGTCTGCTCCGCTAGGTCTACGACCCGCGTCGCGGAGCGCTGTCGGAGTAAGCGGGAGGCAGCCACGGTCCGGGGTGGACTGGATGTCATCGCGTCCCGGTGCTGACACCTTCTACGGACACCCTAAAAAGCTTAAGTAAGTGCCATTCGGGGCTGACCTCTCGATGGCAAAGTCACATCCCAAGAATCCACTCGACTAAAGTCTGGATGTCGGCATCGCTTACCCGCGGAGAATTCGGCGGCATCGGTACGCTACCCCAGGCGCCGGATCCGCCTTTTTTGACTTTCTCGATCAATGCGGCTTCAGCGGCCGAATCGTCTTTGTACTTGGCGGCGATTTCTTTGAATGATGGTCCTACAACCTTGGTATCGATCTGGTGACAGGCCATGCAACCGCTGTCCTTGGCCAGTTTTTGGTTCGCCTGAACTTGTCCGACTGCAATTGCACTGAGAAAAATCATGGAAAAGAAGCGGCTAATTGGTTTCATCAGATTCTCCTTTCGTATCTACTTAAATTAAGAGAAATGCCGAGCTAAGTTGCCACTACCCAAGGGGATTCGTCAAGCACGACAGTTATTCCGGCCAGGCGATCGGCCGAATCGCGAGTACATCCGGTTTTTAGCCGGTGGGAAGACGAACCCGCCCAACAATACCGTATCGGCACACGAAGACCCGCCGTCGCGCCGCTCTTCGCCACGCGCGGTTGCAGTGCCGAGTTATGTAAAACAATTTTTGTTGCGCTAACTTGCGGGCATCGGTTAGCCGTGTTCTTCTGAATATACCACAGTAAAAGTCATTGGCCATCAAAAAGTCCGATTTTTATGAATTTTGTATGATTTTGCATTGGATTGTTACATGAGCAGGTAGAGTTCTTTTATCCTGAAAAGGAGTAGATTTTCGATGCTCCAATAGGGTTGATTGGTCTTGCACCATTCATAAAAGGCGTCATTAAACCAGTGCCGAAAGAACACGTTGGTATGACTTTCAACAGGAAACCACTTATTTGGCGTAGTGAAAAATACGCGTTTGCCAACCCGTAACATTTCATTCAGGAATGCTAGCTGGTCCTCTCGATTTCCGACATGCTCAATCACTGCATTTGAAAACACCCAATCAAATTTG
>JBGTCG010000137.1:0-14702 GCA_041748915.1 Methylococcales bacterium | reverse complement strand
GTTTTGAGATTGCCCAGTATCGTATTAATCCAACTGAACTCGGGCAAATCCTTGGGTTTTCGACCCCCGACGATGATGGCACGGTGTTGACAGCCCGCATCGGTTACCCCGGTAAAGCAGGCCAATCCGTCAGAAATGACGATACAGCCAGGGCTGAGGTTGTCCTTGGCCCAGTCGGCAATGGCTTTGCGGGTAAAACCGGGAACCGGCGCCATTTTGATCGTTATCGGGCGTCCTTCGGTGCTGAGCGAGATGGCTGCGACAAACGGCACCTTGTTCTCGGAGCCACGCCCGGCCGTGCCGCCAGCCAGTTCGCCACCGAGGTAGGCATCGTCTACCTGGACGTCACCACACAGCGTGTACAGTGCTTCACGCTCGACCATCGCTTGCATCCGTTTCTGCTGAATCACCAAGCCGGGCAGGATAGCTGACGCCCAATTGCCGTTTCAGGGCCAGGGCACACAAGCCGGTTTTGGCTTGGCTGACTGCCGGTAGATTGCCAGAAACCAGATCGTTAGCTTCAGGTGGGTGCTCTGAAACAAAGTACCCGCGATCAGAGAAGTCTGTAGTCGACAGGATTTGCATTGAACTGTTTTGTGCGCTCCCACCTTGCGCAAGTAGTGATCCGCTTGACCGCATTCGGGACAACGAAAGCCTTGTGGCCAGCGCGACCGTTCCAGCGTGTCCTCACATTGCGCCTCGGTACCAAACTGTGCAAGAAATGCGGGCAACGACAGGCCCGATTGAAATTGAATGCGATTCATAGCCATGACCAGAACTCCTCTGTAAAGTACAAAACAGTATGCCCTTTCCAACCGAAAGAAACCTGGATTTCCGACTTCGGCTGAAGAATCTTTATAATCAAGAGAGGTTTTAACGTGCGATCGTTCGCGGTCAAGCCATCAGCGAAAGGAACCCATGAAGCAGGTTGAACGGAGTAGGCGGGCAGCCGTGGATCACCATGTCGACCGGGATAACATTGCTTACCGCGCCGCAGCTTGCGTACGAAACGCCGAATTCACCCCCGCACGCGCCGCAGTCGCCGACTGCGATGACCCACTTCGGGTTCGGTGTGGCATTGTAGGTCCGGCGCAGGGCGGTCTCCATATGCCGCGAGACCGGGCCGGTGACCAGCAGAATATCCGCATGGCGCGGTGAGGCCACGAAATGAATACCGAAGCGTTCGATGCCGTAATAGACATTGTTGAGCGCATGGATCTCCAATTCGCAACCGTTGCAGGATCCGGCATCCACTTCGCGGACCGCCAGGCTTCCCGCGAAGCGTCGCTCGATGATTTCCTTGATGCGTGACCCGACCACTTCGACGGCCTCATCCTTTTCGGCCGTTTTTACGCGCTCGGTCGGAATTCCGGTGCTCAGTATTTTTCCGTACAATCTCAGCATACTGAATCCGTTTTATAGATCATGGCCGGAATAGGAGCCGTTCACCGATTTGTTGCAGACCGGAAAATCAGGCACGATATTGTCGAGCACGAGTTTCTCGAGAGCCGGCCAGTTAATCACGCTGGGATCGCGAGGATAAAACCGTTCGATCCTGTTGTCCGGGCCGAACCGTACGTAAGAAAGGATTTCTCCGCGCCAGCCTTCGATAAAAGCCAGACCTTCGGCGCCTTCCGCCGGAACCTTCCAGTCCGCGCGCAAGCCTCCGCCGGGCAGGGCCTCGAGCAACTGCCGCAGTAACCCGCATGAAACCTTGACTTCCTTGTAACGGATCCAGAAGCGCGCCGCGACGTCGCCTTGCCGCTCTACCGGGACCGTGACCTCAAGCCGGTCATAAGGCGGGTAGGGCGCCTCGAGGCGAACATCAAAGGTTTGCCCCGATGCACGGCCGACATAACCTACAGCCCCGAGCTTGCGCGCGAGGTCGGCAGTGAAAATGCCGGTCGTGACCAACCGGTCTTCGAGCGATTCGGAAAAATCCGCGATGGAAGTAATCTGGTCCACTTCCTTTTCCAACCATCCGATCGATTGCGGCATCTGGCGCGCGGCGTCGGTGCTCAGGTCTGATCGGACGCCGCCGGGCACGATCCGGTCCATCAACAGACGATGGCCGAACCAGGTCTGGTTTTCGCGCATCCAGACTTCGCGGAGCCGCCCGAACTGGAAAAACGCAAACGCATAGGATACGTCGTTACAGATTGCCGCCATATCCCAGACATGATTGATGATCCGCTCGCGTTCGCAGAGAATCGCCCGTAGATACGCGGCTCGCGGCGGCGCCTCGATTCCGGCCGCACGCTCCATGGCCAGACACGCGGCCCAGCTGTGGGCGGCCGTCGAATCGCCCGAAATCCGCGCGGCGAGGCGGGCCAGCGCTTCGGGGTCCCTGCCCTCCGCGATTTTTTCGATTCCCTTATGTACATAACCCAGTCGCGCTTCGAGGTTGAGTACGGTTTCCCCAACCGCCTGAAACCGGAAATGACCGGGCTCGATGATGCCGGCATGCACGGGGCCTACCGGGATTTCGTAAACTCCGGCGCCTTCGGCCGTCACAAACGGGTAATCCCGGTCCGGCGGAGTTTCGGCGGGTTGAAGTCCCTGCGTCGGAAATGACTTAAGCAAGGGATAGGCATTTTCCGGCCAGGCCTGATGCCGTATCCAACGCCTCGGATCGGGGTGATCGATAAACCGGATTCCGTATAAGTCCCGGATATGCCGTTCGGTTCGATCTGCCGCCCAGTAGTAGGGCGCCTGGGAGGGTAATTCCGGCTGCTCTTTCCGGAGTGAGGTCCTGAGCACCAGATACTCGCCCCGGCTTTCGAGGCAGGCATTGACCTCAAGGTTATCCGGCTTTTCCTGCGCCCACGCCGCGACCCAGCGGATCCCTAAGTGCAGCGCTTTTTCACCGCAGAGGCCCCAATTTTCGGCGGCGACCTCGATTGTTTTCGCGGGGGCAAGTCTCGTGCCGATCGCGCCGGCGCGGGCCGAGGGAAACAATGATCGAAGGAAAGGCTCGAAACCGCCGGGTGCGATAACGGTTTGGCCTTCCGACGGCTGTTCCAGAAGTTCCTCGTCCGTTATTTTCATAACAAGCGTTCTCCGCTGATCAGTCGTGTTGCTTCCCCGAACCAGTTCGATAATACTCCTGGAATCGAGAGTCCGAGCCAAAGAACGATGAGCAGATGAAGAAAGACCGGAGCCATGTTCGCTTCCACGGGTTTTTGTCCCTCGGGCGCCGTTCCGTAGACCATCGGGTGCAAATGGCGGAACAGCCCGGCAAACGCGATCCCGATGCCCAACAGCAGCGGCAGCGTTAGCCATGGATAGGTCTCCATCGTCGCGACCAGCACGAGGAATTCACTGACGAATACGCCGAACGGCGGGAAGCCCGCGATCGCAAGCGTTCCGATCAGAAGTCCCCAGCCCACCATCGGCTGCGTATTGATCAGCCCGCGAATATTGTCGATGCGCTGGGTTTTCGCGATTTGCGCGGCGTGGCCAACCGTCACGAAAATCGCCGACTTGGTCAGCGAGTGCACCGTCATATGCAGCAGCGCGGCAAAGGTGGCCAAACCTCCCCCGACGCCGAATGCAAAAGTCATCGTGCCCATGTGTTCGATCGACGAATAGCTGAACAGGCGCTTGATATCGCGCTGACGGTGAAGCAATAGTACCGCGACCAAAAAAGAAACCATTCCGAAACACATCATGAGCAGACCGGCTTGCTGAGTGCCGACGGCCCGGTCGATGATCATTTTGCTGCGCACCACGGCATAAAGCGCGTCGTTGAGCAGCAAACCCGACAGAATCGCGGACATCGGGGTCGGGCCTTCCGAATGCGCATCGGGCAGCCAGCTATGCATCGGAACCAGACCGATTTTGGTGCCATAGCCGACGAGCAAAAACACGAATGCGATTTTGGCTACCGTGGGATCGAGTTCGGCGCCTCGCTCATAGAGAACGCTCCAGGTCAGGCCATCCGCGCCCATTCCGTTGATATGTTCGGCGGCGAAATAGAGCAGGATCGTACCGAACAGCGCCAGGGCGATCCCGACCCCGCAGAGTATGAAATATTTCCATGCGGCCTCGACCGCTTCGGGAGTCCGGTACAGGCTCACCAACAGCACCGTGGCGAGCGTCGCTCCTTCCATCGCAACCCACAAAAGTCCCATATTATTGGTTGTGAGCACCAGATACATGGCCAGCATGAAGCCCTGATACATCGCGTAATAGAGCCGCAGCCGGCGGTTGTTCAAACGGCCATGGAGCCGTTCGTTTTCCATATAAGGCCCGGAGAAGATTGCAGTCGTAAGACCAACCAGGGCGGTCAGCCCGATCAGATACACATTGAACGCATCGATGTAAAACAATTTGTCGCCGGACAGAATCGGCCCGCGGTCCAGCACAATCCAGGCCAGTACAATGGTCGCGGCCAGCGCGCAGGCGTTAAACTCCACATTGGTCCTGCCGGCCCGGTGACGGTGTCCGTACAGACCCAATACGCCCATGCCAATGATCGGAACGAGTAAAATCAGATACACGGCGATCATTCCTGTTCCTCCCGGAGCCGATTCAGTTTGTCGACGTCCAGCGAATCTATGCTCTCGCGAATCTGAAAAAAGAATACGCCGAACAAGACCGCCGCGACCAGTACGTCGAACGCAATGCCCAACTCCACGACCATCGGCATTCCATACGTGGAAACCACCGCGGAGAAAAATAATCCGTTCTCGATGACCATGAAACCGACCACGTGGGTGACCGCTAGCCGGCGGGAAATCATCAGCAGCATACCGAGGAATATTGTTGCCATGCTGACCGCAAGGATGTTACGTGTTTCGAGCATCGATAGCCGTACAATCGGCAGCGTCACATAATAGCTGAATACGACCAGACTCGCACCGATCAGCATCAGATGCACGGGGCGTTCCGCGGGATCGACGTGCCGGTGTAATCCCATCCGTACGACCAGGTAACGCAAAAGCCACGGGATCATCATGCCTTTGAGCACCAGGGTCATCCCCGCGGAAATATAAAGATGACGATAACCCAGCACCTTTGCCACCACGACCGTGATTAGCGCGAGCAGGAATCCCTGCAACGCAAATGAATTGATCAGAGTAATCAGCTTTCCCTGCGCGAGCATCACGAAGGCCGTGAATACGATCATCGCGGCGAGGAATCCGACGGTCTGGGTGTAAAAAACACCTGCCTCAATCGGTTCCATTAAGTACCAACCTCCACAACAATGTGAATCAACATCCCGAGAGTACCCAAAAAATACGCAAAACCGAGATACTGGGCGACCCGAAACAATCTCATTTTGGCGAGGACCGTTTCGCTCGCGACCAATACCATGTTCAGGATCGCGAGCTTGACCGCGATCGCTACGACACCCACGGCCAGCTCGGACAACCCGGTGTCCTGAGCGATCCCCCATGGGCAAAATACATTGGCCAGCAGTACCCCGTAGATCATCAGCCTGATCTGAGCGGCCCACTCGATCAAAGCCAAATAACGCCCGCTATACTCCAAAATCATCGCTTCATGGATCATGGTTAATTCCAGATGGGTCGCGGGATTGTCCACCGGAATCCGGCCGCTTTCGGCGATTGCCACCAACATCAGGGCGAGCGCCGCGAAAACGTAAGAAGGGTGAATCAGATGCGGATGCGCGAGGTGATATTCAATGGCTGCCGATAAATTGGTTGTCGAGGCGCTTACCGCGAGTGTAAAAACCGCCATCAGGAATGCGGGCTCGGCGAACGAGGCAATTGTCATTTCGCGCGACGAGCCCATGCCGCCGAACGCCGTGCCGATGTCCATTCCGGCAAGTGCCTGAAAGAAACGCGCGAGCGCAAAAAAACCGACCAGCACGATAACGTCGGCGATCTCTGCGGTCGGCATATCCACGGAAACGAATGGCACCACGGTCGCGGCAAGCACCGCCACCGAAAAAATAATGTAGGGAGCAGTATAAAAAATCCAGGAGGCTTGTTCCGCAACCAGGGTTTCCTTGCGAAACAACTTGGCAAGGTCGCGGTACGGCTGCCAGGGCATCGGCGGTTTGCGGTTCTGCGCGAGGCATTTGAGCCACTTTATCCAGCCCGCAAAAAGCGGTGCGGCCGCGATAAATAACAGAGGTTCCAGTATATTTAATAGCCAGGTCATTGACTGATCACCCATAACAGAAACATCAGGGTCAGAAAGGAATAGCTGAGATACGTCCGGATATGACCGGTCTGGATCCGCGCTACCTGCCCCGAAACGCGCCAGATTGCGTTCCCGATCGGCTCGTACAACCAGCGCCAGAAACGATCCCCGATATGCAAGTAATAAACGAATTGCCGAGGCCGCTTGTTCTCGAGGTCAGGGGGATGATTTTCGAGTTTTTCCTGAATATCGAAGGCCTGTGCAAACAGTCGGCGAAACGGCATCGCGAAAGCGGTCCCCGTGTACTGCATGCGTGGTGTCAAGCCCCCGAACCCGCAATCCCACGGCTCGCCCTTGCGCACGGATACTTCCTTGCCACGCGGATGCAATAATTCGAAACTGACCACCCAGGCAACCAGAATGGCCAGCAATACCAGCGGCGCGGCGTAGGAGGCCGTCTCCGGGGATACGGGCGTCAACCACAGCCAACTTGAAGCGTGCGCGCCCGGTAGCGAATGTCCGATCAACTGAATTGGGATGCCTTCGAGCAATCGTATCATCGGTGCCGGCAATACCCCGAAAACAAGACACAAAACCGCCAGGAAACCTGGTCCCGCGAGCATCGCTTTCGATGGCGTTTCATGCGCGAGCCGGACATGCCGGCTACGCGGTCGGCCCAAAAACACGACGCCATAGACCTTGACAAAACATGCGGCCGCCAATCCGCCCGTGAGCGCCAGCATTGCCGCGGTGACCGGCACGAAGCTGCGCAAGACGCCGCTTTTCAAGGCCGAAGCCTGCAAAGCGGTCTGGAAGGTCAGCCATTCGGATACGAAGCCGTTGAACGGCGGCAAGGCCGAGAGACTCAGACAGCCGATCAGGAAGATCACTGCGGTTTTGGGCATGCTGTGAATCAATCCTCCCATGCGCTCGCAGTCGCCTTCGTGCGTCTGATGTAAAATGGTTCCCGCGCTCAGGAACAGCAGACTTTTGAACAGCGCATGATTGAGGGCGTGGTATAAGGCCGCTACGAGTCCCAACGCGCCTAACTGCGGGTGGCCGGTGCTATCAAATACCATGGACAGCCCGAGCCCCATGAAAATGATGCCGACATTCTCCACCGAGGAATAAGCAAGCAGGCGTTTCAGATTATTCTGCATGAGCGCATACAAGACGCCGAGAACAGCCGACGCACTGCCCAAAATTAACACAACAATGCCCCATTCCCAGTGTAATTCGCCGAGCAGGTCGAAACTGAAGCGGATCAGTCCGTAGATCGCGACCTTGAGCATCACACCGCTCATCAGCGCGGAGATATGCGATGGCGCTACCGGATGCGCTTCCGGCAGCCACGCGTGCAAGGGCATGATGCCCGCTTTCATTCCGAAACCGATCAGGCCAAGGGTGAACGCAATGGTGGCCCACATCGGAGTCAGAGTCGCTTCGCGCATCGCGCTAAAGGTAAATCCCTCACTGAATCCCGCCAGCACGCCGAAAGCCAGGATGATGAACAAGGCGCCGGCTTCCGCCATCAACAGGTATAAAAACGCGGCGCGCCGGTTGGCCGCTTGTTCATGTTCGTAGGCGACCAGAAAATAGCTCGAGACTGACATCAGTTCCCAAGCAATCATGAAAAAGAACGCGTCGTCGGCCAACAAAACAAGCTCCATCCCGGCTATGAATAGTCCTGTTGCGATCCCTAAGACTGCTAACGAACGCCGGCTGTTCTCGTACTCGCGCACGTAGGCGGGACCGAAAAGGCTCACCGCGATCAGGGCCACGCCGATCAGCGCGAGAAAAAATCCGGATAGCGCATCCAACCGCAAATGCCAGGCCATCCACGGCAATCCGAGCGGAAATTCGCCCGCGATGTCGACACGGGCCAGGACGGCGATCGTGCCGCCGCAAACGCCACACACTCCGGCCAATCCCAGCAATGTGAAACTGGTATAGCGGAGCAAGAATGGATCGCGGTCGGCTCCGATACTGACCACGGAAGAAGCCAAGGCCAATACGACCGAGAGAACGGCTAACAACATGCTCACGCGTGCTCCGGTCCATACTGCGTATCCCGTTATGATGAGCGTGACGAGGCCCGCGACGCCAACCGACAGGATGTTGTTTCCAGCGAGGGCCTTCGCCATTCGCCAAGCGTTTTGGCTCTGTTCGCTTAGTTCGAAAGAAACCCGAGCGACGACATTCTTGAGCATTACCGTTGGCCTTCCGGGGATTTGGAAAGAGGTGGGTGCCCGTTCCGTTCGATTCCACCGGCCGAGTAGGGTCCCGCCAGACCGCGAATCTGACAAATTCCACCACCTTTCTGGTACAGGTCGGAAAACGCATTGATATATTCCATTGCACTGCGATCCAGGAAATAAGCATCGGAATAGTCAAAAACCACTTTTTTCCGTTCCGGAAGAACCGCGGTTTTTTCTTTGAGTTGTTGGCTCAACTGGGCGACTATCTGGCGGGAATTTACTTTGACCACGTACCTATCCTGGTTCGCTTCCGTTATCGTATAAAAATTCTGATTCAAGGTCTCCCACAACGGAACTTTTTCTTCCCGCTTTCGCGCGGCGAGCGGATGATTCGAGAAGGCTTTATGTTGATCGAGTCCGGAAATCTCGCAGTCCCCGCCGCGTCTCTTATAGTCCTTGCAGAAATCGTGAATGAATTCCATCACGGTATGGTCGATGAAATCTACATCGGATAGATCGAAATAGAGCGTTTTCCGAGCCTCCATCTCTGACAACGTGCTTTTAAGCCCGAGAAAATTGGAAAAAATGACCGATCCTTTGACCTTCACGCAATAGGATTCGGAGTCCACGCGCTTGATTTCGTAGAAAGTCTTGAACAAGGTTCTAAAACTCACACCGCGGATCAGGTGAATCGCCATTTTAGCGATGATGCCGATCGCGACGCCAACCAGCAAATCGGTGGCCAACACCGCGATGATGGTGAGCATGAACAGCGCGAGTTGCTCGACCCCGATGTTCAGAGTCTTGGCGAATTCCTTGGGAGAAGCCAGGCGAAAGCCGGTATACACCAAGAGTGCGGCCAGCGACGCGAGAGGAATTTCGTGAATCAGCCTTGGAAACAGCGCGACAAAGCCGAGCATGAATAAACCATGAAAAAAATTCGACCAACCGGTGCGCGCCCCGTTATCGATGTTTGCCGAGCTACGCACGATTTCCGAGATCATCGGCAACCCACCCAGAAAACCCGAAACCGCGGACCCTATGCCCAAACCGGTCAAATCCTTATTCAGGTTGGATTGGCGCTGGAATGGATCGAGTTTATCAATCGCGGCCGCGCTGAGTAGGCTTTCGATGCTGCTCACCAAACAGATTGTAATCACGACGACCCAGAACTGCCCGGTCGCGACTTTAGAAAAGTCCGGAAAATAAAAACCTTCGAGAAAATTCATGGGGATCGCCACGAGAAAATCGGGCCCTACGCTGTAAACGTGGTCCTCCGGGAGATGCAGCAGATATTTGTGCTGATGATCGAGATCGAAGCATTGGCCCAACGCCATCCCGACCAACACGACAATGATCGGCGCCGGAAGAAGTTTGAGGTAACGTAGATTGATACGCGGCCATAAGATCATTAATAGCAAGGAAATCAAGCCGATGAATGCAATCTCCGGATTCAGGTTCAACATAGTGTGGGGAATTTCCGCGATGGTCTCGAAGATTTCCTTGGCTTCGGGCTTAACTCCGAATACCGTGTGAATCTGTTTGGCCATGATGATGATGCCGATCGCGGCCAACATGCCATGCACAACCGAAGAAGGGAAAAAAGCGCTGAGCCTACCGACTTTTAAAAGACCGAGCAATGTCTGTAGCGTTCCGGCGCAAACCACCGCCGCCAAGGTCAGGCGATAACCTAGCATGGCGTCGCCCTGACCGAGCGTTTGAACCCCCGCCAAAGTCACCACAATGAGTCCGGCCGCGGGGCCCGATATGGTCACGTGGGACCCGTTGATTCGGGATACCAGAAGACCACCGACCATTGCCGCGGTAATTCCAGCCATGGGTGGAAAATTCGAAGCCAATGAAATCCCGAGACACAAGGGCAACGCGATCAGAAAGATCTGGAAGCCCGCTAAAACATCATAGCGCCAGTTTTCCTTTAGTCCCGCTAAGCCGGTGTTCGGAGGGGCGCTTTCGAATATCGAGTTTGCCATCGTGATTTAACCGACGTTGGTTGTATAGTGATTATAGGTAAGCATAGATCGGGCCAAGCCGTTTAAGCTATGCATATCCTTGATTAGACATTAAAACTCGAATAGAAGCGGCTCATCGCTATCACCTTGAAGCGCTCGGGTGGTTGAAATGAATCGAGTCGTTGAAATGAACCGGCGCAACCGGATCATTCGAATGCGTATCGAAGGTTTGCGCTGAGATTGTGGGTAAACAAATCGCGTCCACTTCGGTTCACCACATATTGCCCCAAATACCCCGGATCAAGCCCCAAGTTTGTGGTGAACTGGTAACTCAAGCCGGTGAGAACCCGGTTTTCACTGAAACCGCTGCGACCGAAAGAATTGTTGTTTAAATAAAGAATGACCTCATCTACGAGATAAAGGCTTAGCTGGTCGCTTATCAACTCCAGGGTGTGAGTGTATTGAATCCACTCCCTCGCGCGCAGGCCTAAACTGCCATTGGCTTGGTTGATGCGTTGCTCGAAACGCGTCCGACTCAACATTTTCCCTTCGAACAACGGGACTTTGATAAACAGATCTTGATAGGGTCTGGATTCCTGGAAAGAGGGTTTGTTGAGAGGATCTATCCAATCATTTGTTTCCGATCCAGATGCTGGCATAGCGGTGAATGTCGTAACCTAACTGGGCCCAGATTAGATTCTCTGAAAACCGCGTACCTTTGGAACTATCGTCACGCGTCCGGACTTGCTCCATGAGCAGCCAATGGTACTTTTTAAAATCCGACGACAAGGCTCCGAAATCCCCCGACAGCGTGATCCAATTCCAGGTGCCGAACACATTCTGAGTCGAATCGGCGTTCGCCGCACCCACGGAAACAATGATCCCGAGAAATACAGACAAGAATGCAAGCCATCTTCAATGGGGACTTCGGATTGTCGCAATTAGCGAACAAAGCTTATCCTGGTGCGGCATGGCATCCCGCCGACCCAGGTGATCAATCAAGTGAAAAATGCTTTCTGAAACTGGAACTAGCATGAATCGATTGTTTTTTCGCCATTTCGAAGGGACGATCTATTCCAAGCGAAACTTATGCCACTTTTCAAGAAATCGAGGAAACCGCACCATTGCAGGGATATTGGGATCTTGCCGGTCAATCTGAATCCGATCCAGTCCCCGACTGGTGGATATCAACCGATCCGTGACGCCCAGTCAATTCCGCGGACGATATCAACCCAGCGTCCGGTCACTGAAGGACCATACTGGATTTTCCATTCGTTTCGATGCGGGCGAAGATCATGTCTTCGTTCCAAGACCATATTTACGAATCCGATAACGCAAAGTCTCGCGGGTGGTTCCGAGGGTACGCGCGGCCGCAGTGGTATTGTATTGCGAACGCTCTAGCGCGATTTGAATGATATAGCGATCCATGTCGTCCAGGTTCATGCTGCCGTCGAGAGGGATGGTAAGCCCTTGGCTATCGGTTTGAGGTTTTTCAGATTGGTGGTCCCCGGAGGGTTGGCTCGGCAACTGCAACCATTCGAGCGGAAAGACCTGACCGTCCGAAAGAAGCACGCAGCGTTCGATCAGATTCCGCAATTCGCGGACATTCCCCGGCCAATGGTATGCGCGTAACCGGTTCCAGACTATCTCTGGTATGAATTTTACCTGCATTGCAGACCTGACGTTAAATTCCACGACCAGAAGCGGCACCAGGTCGTCGAGGTCTTCCTTGATCTCCCGAAGCGGTGGTAACGTCAGTTTAAACACACTGAGACGATGGTATAGATCGGATCGAAATGTCCCATCTTCTTCGGCCATCTTTTTGAGATCGCGATTGCTCGCGGCGATGACCTGCAGGTTCACCGACAGTTCGCGCTGACCGCCCAAACGGCGGATCTTGCGATCCTCGATCGCTTTGAGTAACTTTGCCTGTAAATCCAGCGGCATCTCGCCGATTTCATCTAGAAAAAACGTACCCCCATCCGCTTGCTCGATCATGCCCCGGTGACGGTTAGTAGCGCCGGTAAAAGCGCCCGCTTCGTGTCCGAACAGTTCGGACTCCATGATTTCGCGGGGTAAAGCCGCGCAGTTGATCTCGATAAGCGGGCCTTGGGCGCGGGCCCCGTTGTAATGCAGAATTTTGGCCACCAGGCCCTTGCCGGTGCCGGTTTCACCGCCGATAATCAAAGCGCTGATCGGAATTTGGGTCAGTTTTGTCAGCAGCTTGCGGACGTTTTGCGCGGCTAGGCTGTGACCGACAAACGCATCCACCGTATAGCGCCGGTGTTGGTTCTCTACCTGATCCCATAACCGTCGTTGCGCCTTGGCGCTTCTCGCAGCGCTGGCGACGACAAGATCCAGGTGCTCGATATCGCAGGGTTTTTCCAGAAAGTCATAAGCGCCGAGTCGCAGCGCGCGCACGGAATCGGGTATGCTGCCGTAACCGGTCAAAAACAGCCATTGCGCCGAGCCGACTTTTGATTGCACCTGCTCCATGAAATCGAGCGCATTGCCATCCACCAGATTCATATCCGATATAATCAGAATCGGATCGAAGCACTGCTCCAACAGAACATCGCTCGCTTTCGCCAAGGAGTCCGCCCACTCGACGATATAACCCGCGTTGCGATAGTGCCGGGCCAATTCCTGACCAAGCAGGGCTTCGTCTTCAATGATCAGGAGACTCCCGGACGCCATCAGAGGTCTCCGACCGGGATCTCCAGGATTACACATCCCCCGTGAGGTTGCACGTTACGCAGTTTTATTTTGCCGCCGAACTCCCGCACAAAACGCTGCACAATCGCCAACCCGAGCCCGGTTCCATCATTGCGGGTGGTATGGAATATCTGGATGCCTTCGCGCAAAAGTTCCTCGGCAAAGCCGGGACCGTCGTCGACCACCGAAATGCTCAGAAGATCGCTTTCCCGGCATGCGCATAGAATAATCCGCCCGGGTCGGTCTCCGATCGCTTGGGCCGCATTCAAAATCAAATTTAACAGCGCCTGACGGAGATTGGACTCCGGTAAAACACACTGGATACCGTCAGAGATGTCCAGTTCTAATTCGATGTCAGGCTCAATTTGATAACGGGTCAACGCCATCAAATCATCCGCCAATTCGGCCAGTTTGAAGGTCCTCGATTCGGGAGGCGTCTGTTTACTTCTGTTCAACAGCGCGTTTAACAAGCCAGCCATGCGTTTGAGCTCTTTGTTCACCTGATCAAGCCGCTCCGCCTGATCCGGATCGGTAATTTCCGCACGCAGGTTGGCGCAACTCGTCGTAACGCCCGCCAAGGGGTTGCGCAGTTCGTGGGCGAGACTCGCCGCCAATTCACCAACCGCCGCTAAGCGCTCGGCTTTCGCGAGGCTGCGTTGCTGTTCCAGCACCTCTTGGGTTGCAGAGCGAACTTCCGCCTGGAGCACCGCGGCGTCGTGTCTTTTAACTGCCTCGAGCTCACTTAAATGCCGGACCATCACGTTGTAATTATGGTACACGGGTAGCAACAGTGGATCGATGTGTTGTGTTTCGATCGGTGCGTAATCCTCACGAGTCAGGCGTAAAAGCAGTTCTTTTAAATCATGGAGTGGCGCTAGAATACGATTTCGTAGAATCCAGTCCATCACCGTAAACAGTGAGGCGAGAATCACACCGGCCATCCATAGCTCAAGTCGGGTTTCGTGGCTGATGGTCTCCAGCAGTTGATCCCGCGCCACTGTCTCCGCATCCAGTACCCCATTCATCGCGGTAAATTGAGTCAAGAGTTCATTGCGTACCAGGGGCGGCGACTCGGCCCTATTTTCGAGCTTGGTCAAATCGTCGGCAACCGCAACCAGGACCGAAGGCGTTTGCGGGGACAGGTGATGGTCATTATCGCTCAATAGACGAACTTGTTTACTGAGCACTTCAAGATTCGAGGGGTTGATGCGTTCTTCATTGCTCAGAAATTCCACTAGGATCCTATGCAAGCCCGACGCGGTTTCCTGAATCCGATGGGAATAACTGACATAGGCGTGGACCTGATCCAGCCTCGCCAGGTTACGCCAGATCATACCCGCCAAAACCGTGAACGCGAGTAGCAAAAGCGCGAGCAGAGCAAGGCCGCGAAGTTGCGTCGAGCGCTCAAGAAAACCTTTCAGATTGGGTTTGATGGCCGTCATGACCGCATAGTATACCTTCGGGGCAATCTGTACGCCGAGCCCGAAAACGATACGGTTCGGCTTGAGGTTGTTTAAGAAGTTGAGACAAGAAATGCGCAGATAGTTTAGCCGGGCTTCGAGTATAAATACCGATCAAGCAGCTCTTGTTCCGGCAGGTCCCGGCGGACCAGAGACTTGAACGGACCCTTAAGAGCGACCGCGCCGCGGTAGTTATCGGCATAGCTGAGTTCCAGTAAGGTCCACTCTTTAACATCACCGCAGAC
>JBGTCG010000136.1:0-28379 GCA_041748915.1 Methylococcales bacterium | reverse complement strand
GCCGAAAAGCTGATCAGGAGCAAGAAAGTGACCGTGGGTATTGAGCGTAATAACTGTCGTAACCGCCATTGGTTTAAACGCTTCTGTCGCAAGAGCATCGTGGTCTCAAAATCAAAGGAAATGGTCGATCTCACCAGGGCGCTCTTCGCCAGATTCCGGGTCAACCGCTCCGTCTACGATATCCTCAGCATGATCACATGAACATTATCATTACCTACGCAATACCCTCCATTTCGATAATGAGTTGAATTCTGCAACCGTCAGCCCTGCTTGCTTGATGATGGCGCGAAGAGTTCCTTTTGCTACTTCCTTGTGATCCGGGACTACAAGACGCCGGTGGGGATACGCCGCCTGCCGGAGTACAATGTGGCTACCTTTCTGGTGATCCTTTTCATAGCCAAGCTTGGCCAAGGCTGTCACAACTTGCCGGCCGGAGACCCGAGGCAGAACGCTCAGATCGCCACCTCGACCACTTCCTCGCTTATTGATGGTGGGACAGGTTCATCGTGAGCTTTCAGGCTCTCCACATAAGCTTCTATGGCTTCTTGAATATTCTTCAGTGCTACTGTCCTGGTTTCACCCTGCGAAATACATCCCGGCAAGGCTGGAGCCTCCGCGACAAATACACCGTCTTCATCCTGCTCAATAATCACTCGGTATTTCATCTTGTTCTCCTTGGTTGAATTTGCGCCTAAACCGCCAATGTCTCCGAATTCGCAGACCGGATCATTCACTCGAACAGTGCCTTTAGATAGGCCTCAATAACCGGCTTGGGTGAATCCTCAGTCACTTCGTGAACAGCACCCAGTACTGCATCCTTGAATTTAATGCTCTGACAAATTTTGTCGCTTTTTCGCTCCTGAACAAGGGATTCGAGGTAACGGAGATAGGCGTGCGAAACATAAGGATCCTGGGTGCCTGTAGCCACTACAGTTTCATAGGATGTTTGCGGCAACATCCATTCAATCGGTACAAGTGACGGAAACAATTTTTCGTCCACCGACAGCCCTTTCTCAGCAGCCTTCTCCTTCTCCTTCTGCTTTTCGATATCCCGACACCACATATCCCACATCAACCACTAAGGTGGAGGCCCCCAGAGCATGATCTTACACAATGCCTTCGGCTTTTTATCAAGCGCAATCTTGAGCGCCACATAACATCCGAAAGAACGCGCAAGAATGTCATATTTATCGCAACCAGATTCGAGTTCATCCAACTTGTCGTTTGCTATTTGTAGCGCACCGTCCAGAGTCAAGATGTCCTTGATTTCATGGCCTGGCCATTGTATTGAGCTGTCCGTGAAGGTGTAGCCGAACTTCTTTGCCTCCTGGTCAAGCAAACGATAGACGCTAGCATATTTGGGATTTCCGGGGCTTCCGCCTCCCGGAAAAATGACTAACTTCATGTTGATTCCTCCAGTCTTATCCTACGTGCGAATATGCCCTGTGGCCGGAAAAACAGGAACAGACCCAAGAGCGTGAACGTAGCTGCCTCCTCCCAACGAGCGGAGCCGTACCAGACTACTTCCGCGCGCAGCACGCGGAGCAACATACCGCCCACAAATGGGCCAATGAAGCTCCCTGTGCCGCCAATAATCATCGCTACCATGCCGAGCAGCACTGCCTTAAGCCCGCCATGCGGGTCGAAACCTATGTCCCAAGCCTGTGCGATTGCTACCGTAGCTGCTAGAGCTGCGCTCAACCCTAACACACAGCGACGCAGGTTGCTTACGTTGCGGCCAAGTAATGCGATTAAAATTGGATTATCGGCCAAAGCCCTTAATTCCAGCCCTCTCTCGGCCCTGTTCAACCAGATAAATAGAATGCCCGTCGCCGCAAGCGTCAATATCGGCCCCATGACTTGAACTTGAGCGAGCGTAACATCAAACATTGTCCAAGTCTGATCGATACCGCTACGCAATATTCGAGTTTCATTACCCCAGATAAGAGCAATACATTGAATAATCACCAAATAAGCACCCAGCGAAGCAATCAGATGAACTTCGGAAGGTGCGCGTTTGCGGGACAATGGCCAGTGAATACTTTCTTCAATGAGCACACCCAGACATGCCGCCGCCAAAATGGCAAATATCGGGGCAATCCAGACAGATATGCCGACGCTAATATTTGCCAACATTAGATAAGGCGCAAGCGCACCGATGCCCCCCAAAGCGACGTGAAACACTTTGGTTGTGCGATATACCAATGAAAAGGCCACACCCATGACGCCAAACAGTATGCCTTGAATGAATCCATTTAAGAAAATCTGCATGATTAATGTCGTAAAGTTCTTATTGATGAAAGCAATTTTTCAATGAGCAGAATCCATGCCACATGTTAGCGCGCCGATATAAATCCGAACAAAGATGCTGACAATGTTTTGCCTCAGATGGAAATGGAATTTTCCCTGGTTCTTTTTTGTATGGAATCTGTCCATCTTGCTAGAGGAAAGAGTTCGCCCCCTTGGTGACTGTTGTGGTCAAGTAAAACCGGACACTTTGTTAAGCACTTTTTTCAAATTCAATCGACGTCATATCACCCAGCGTCGTGTGCAAGCGGCATGAGTTGTAGTAAGCGACATACGCTCGCACATCGTGTGGGATAGATACTGCCGGTCAACCATTCCCGCTTCAGGCTGCTGACGAAGCGTTCGGTTGGCGCGTTATCCTTGCCGCTCATGGAGCTTATCATCCGGTGCTGGCGCAGCAATTTCCAATACGTCTTGCTGGCATACTGACTGCCTCGAGCTGAATGATGCAGCAGACCCGATGGCGGCTTTCTCAAGTTGATCGCCATGGTCAATGCGCGGGCATCACCAATGCCGTTTCCATTGGTGCATCCAGACTCCAGCCCACGATCCGGCGCGAATGCAGATCCAGGACCACCCAGCCCTGCAAAGTCCAGACAGAGGTGATAGCTGTCGTCCATGCGCGATTTTTCTCGGCACGCGCGAACTTCCGGTGGAGTAGATTATCCGACACCGGCGCCTGGTGATTGCTGTCCATTGTCAGCACAAACCGTTTCGTTCTTTTGACCGCCAAACCCTGTTTTTCAGCAGACTACGAACCCGATACCGGCCAATTTCAAAGCCTTCTTTGCGCAGTTGCTTCATCCTCTGGCGGCTTCCCAAGCTCTCCCGGGATTCCGCAAACAGCGCTTTCATCCGCTGACACCGGTGCCAGGTCTGATTATCCATGACCTCGGGTCCACGACCGCGCAAGTCTTAATAGGCGCTGCTGCTCACTTGCATTACCCGGTACCGCCTCGTAACCGGGTAGCCGCTCTGCCATTCCTGGAGGAAGCGATACTTCAATGCCTTTCTTGCGCGACGAAGGCGCTGGCCTTTTTTAGCATTTCTTTCTCCAGGCGCAACTCTTTGTTTTCCCGTCGCAGTCGGGCCAACTCAGCACGCTCATCGGACTTCAGACGTTCGCCCGTCGCTTCCTGTTCCAACTCTGTTTTCCAGCGCCTCAGGTTGTTCTCGCTGGTGCCAATGGCCTTGGACGCCTGGGTGATGGAATAGCCCTGTTCGGTGATCAGGGCCACCGCCTCACGCTTGAACTCAGGCGTGAATCTGTTTCTCTTGGTTACTGTTTTCATGGTTCACCTCTATTGGTAGTTTAACCACCTTAACGAGGTGTCCGGAAGGATTAGACCACTTCACCTGCCTTTAAAACGTTGTGGGTGGAGCTCAAAGGCAACTTCCAGGGTTTTACGTCGGACCGGTATGATCTCAGGTGCCTGACCGTAGTGGACGGACTCCGGGGTCATGAACGTGATACCGGAGTGGCGGTACTCGGTGTTATACCAACGGAAGCAAGGGCGACAGAAAGCCTTGGCATCTTGCAGTGAGCCAAAACACTTCGGGAACGTCGGTCGATATTTCAGTGTCTTGAATTGGACCTCGGAGAACGGATTGTCGTTGCTGACGTGGGGACGGCGGTGGGTCTTGGTAACCCCCAAGTCAGCCAGTAGGAAGGCCACCAGCTTGGAGGTCATGGTCGACCCCCGATCTGCGTGCAAGGTCGGGTCCCAAGCTCGATACGCTGTTTGGTGCAGGTGTTGCGGATGAGTTTCTCGGCCAATGCAGCGGACTCGCGTGTTGCCACCATCCAGCCCACCACACAGCGGGCGAAGACGTCGAGGATGACGTACCGATAGAACTAGGTCCATTGTGCCGGCCCGTTGAGCTTGGTGAAATCCCAGGACCACAGCTGGTTGGGAGCGGTAGCCAGCAACTCCGGTTCGGTGTACTGCGGAGGTCGCCGCTGATTACGCCGTTCCCGCAATTCGCCTCGAGGAGGCGATACCTCGTACGGACCGAGCAATAGTAGTGCCCTTCATCCAATATCGTGGCGTAGAAAGTGTGCGGCGAGGCGTCGATGAATCGCTCCGAGTACATGAGGTCCAGCACCGTTTGGCGATCTTGTTCACGGAGCCGCAGCGGCGGCTGAGGGCGGGGACTGACGGGGCATTTGCCGGCCTGGCGATTCCGCCGTCGGTAGAGTGTGGCCCGGTTTGCGGACAGGGCCTCGCAGGCGCGCTTTACCCCAACGGTCTGGCCCAGTTTTTCTGCGGCTTGCCTCATGCGCTCCCGTTGGTTTTGGTGTGGCTCATCGGAATCCCCAACAAACTTGAGAGTTTTTTTTGGACCTCGATGATGGTCTCCGCCTGCTGGAGTTGCTGACGCAGACGCTCATTCTCCTGCTCCAATGCTGCCAGGCGCTGCGTCGCGACCGGCCGCGGGTTGGCTTTGCGGCCGCGTTGGTGGGGTGTCAGCCCTGCCAAAGCCCCCGCATCGTGCCGGCGACGCCAGGTGGTCCGAGGGAATGAATACTGCCCCTCACGCCTCAACAGGGCGCCCATCTCGCCGGGCTCAGTGCACTGCTCAACTTCATCACGAATTCGTTGCTGGTACGCGGCGGTGAATCGGCGCCGCTTCGGTTTCGCAAGTACCTCAGGCGCCCCCGGCCGGTGCGGCGGCCGCCCTGGTGGGGGAAACTCCAGTCGCCCGACGGGTTCCTCCCGCCCTACAATAAATTAAAGTGGGTCAGGTGTCTCACCTATATTGGCACAGAGGGGTAACCGCAGTTTTTAACCTCTGTTGTATTAACGGTATACAGTATTCACTAAAATACTATATTCAATATATTCTGGTTTAGGGTTTGTCAATGATCGATGAGTCTATTTTTTTTGAGCTCTCGGGGTCGTTCCATGGAACGATAACCAAGCTATTTCGGTCAGGCAAGCCGTGCTGGATTCAGTCAGCCGGACCTTTTCCCTCTCCCGTTTCAATTTCAAAATCGTCTAGCTTCGGAATCTCCATTTTTTCGCATTCAATTCCATGTTCCTTTAAGACTCGAGTGAAGCATTCGAGCTGCCGATCCATCAGATGAAGATGGTCCAGCATATGATTGATTGCATCGGCGACTGGGTCCGGCATATCCTTGGTCGCGCCGTAGGCATCGAAGCCCATTTTATTCGCAATCGCTTCCCGGTGTGGCGAAACTTTCTTCTTTGTTGGCGAGATGATGTGGCCGGGAATTCCAACGACCGTGGCATTCACCGGAACATTTTTTACTACGACCGAGTTCGAACCGATCCGGGCTCCGTTTCCGACGGTAATGGGACCGAGAATTTTCGCGCCCGCGCCGACCACGACCCCATCGCCGAGCGTCGGATGCCGCTTGCCTTTCCGCCAGCTCGTACCGCCCAGAGTGACCCCGTGGTAGAGCGTGCAATCATTGCCGATCACCGCGGTCTCTCCGATCACGACTCCCATGCCATGATCGATGAACAACCGATCGCCGATCTGCGCGCCCGGATGAATTTCGATACCAGTCAAGAAACGACCGATATGTGACAGAACTCGGCCTGACCATTTCAAACCGGATTGCCATAAGGCATGGCTGATCCTGTGAAAGATGAGCGCATGCAGGCCCGGATAGGCAACCAGAATTTCAGGAACACTTTGCGCGGCGGGGTCCCGTTCAAACACGCATTGGATGTCTTCTCTGATTTTATAGAACATACTCCAGTTTCCATTCGAATCGCGGCGGACTCAGATGATATCGTTGAGTCATCGATCCCGACTGGCGGCAGTATACCCGGAAAGACAACCCATATCAGGAAACCGTCCTAAATTCGCCGGTCGTGGACGGCTCTGTTCTGGCCGGCAGCCAGTATCAGACCGTACGATTTTTTTCCTGCGCGGCGCTCAAAATCCCGCGCAGAATATCGATTTCCCGGTCTTCGAGGTGCGCACGATTGAATAATCGGCGAAGGCGCCTCATGATCGAACCGGACCGATCCGGATGGATGAATCCAACCGACACCATAACCTCATACAGATGGTTGTAGAAGGACTCCACGCGGGCAGAAGATGCGAGTTGCTGCGATTCAATTTCGGTGCAGCGGAGCTCGAGACTGGACGCCGAAAACAACTCGTATGCAACAATCTGGACGGCGCCGGCCAGATTCAGAGAACTGAATTTGGGGTTGCAGGGGATGGTCATCCAGTATCCACACAAGTCGAGCTCGCGATTGGTCAATCCGGAATCCTCCCGGCCGAATACCACGGCTACTTCGGTTTCCGGACTTAGTCGCGCAATCAGGTCGGCGCATTTGCGGGGACTCAAAACCTGCCAGGAGATCGTGCGGGGGCGGGCACTGGTTCCAATTACGAGACCACATTCAGCAATCGCTTCCAGGAGCGAACCACAAACCGCCGCGCGGCACAGAATATCATCGGCTCCGGAAGCCCTGGCCGTCGCATCGGCACTCGGAAAACATTTCGGTTCGACCAGGTACAACCGGGCGAGCCCCATGTTTTTCATCGCACGCGCAGCCGCTCCGATGTTTCCAGGATGTGTGGCGCCCACCAGCACGATGCGGATTTTGGAAAGCAATCGTCAGCCTTAATAAAAGCACCCAGTCTAGCAGATTTTTGTTATCCTTTAGCGCTCGCGCCAGGGCGCTGAGTCGGGCCGTTTTCTGTGCCGCGAATACCCAATCGCGGGATCTTCGCTCAACGGCCGCGACGAGCCCGCGCGAACCAGAGTTGCGGAGCCTGGTTTCTTGGATCCGCTAACCAAAAAAAAACAGATCCCGATTATGCATCCAATGCTCAATATCGCCGAACGTGCCGCCCGCAACGCCGGCAATATCATCATTCGTTCACTCGACCGGATCGATTCCCTGCATGTCGACGAAAAAGGGCGGAATGATTTTGCGACGGAAGTCGACCATCGTGCTGAGCAGGAAATCATCCGCGTGATTCGTAATGCTTACCCTGATCATACGATCATTGCGGAAGAAAGCGGAGTCCATGCCGGGAATGAATATACCTGGATCATCGACCCCTTGGATGGCACGACGAATTTTCTGCATAGTTTTCCTCAGTTTGCGGTTTCGATAGGACTGGCCAGACGCGGGAGGATCGAACAGGCGGTGGTGTACGACCCGATGCGCCAGGAGTTGTTCAGTGCTTCGCGCGGGACCGGCGCCATGCTGAACAACAGGCGAATTCGGGTCAGCGGTCAAGCGGGTCTGAAAGGCGCTTTGTTGGGTACTGGATTTCCCTATGGCGCGCAGATCCATTTGGCAACCTATCTGGATATGTTTCGTTGCTTATCCAAAGATGCGGCCGGAATCCGTCGGCCCGGCGCGGCCGCACTGGATCTGGCCTACGTAGCGGCCGGCCGGTTCGACGGTTTTTGGGAAATCGGCCTCAGGCAATGGGATATGGCGGCGGGTGTGCTGCTGATACAGGAAGCAGGCGGCATCGTAACCGATTTCTCCGGCGGTAACGCGTACTTGTCATCAGGGAATATACTCGCCGCGAACCCCAAGCTGCATTCGATCCTCCAGGAATCAATCCGCCCGTTTCTGACTGAAGGATTGCGCTGAGGGTCGATTGGTCGATGTCCTTAAATTCGTATTAATCAGGATCAAGGCTAAAAAGTTATCCTGTGCGTGCCTAAATTGGCGAATTGCAGAGGTACCTGATGTTATCAGCCAGATGGCAGAAACTATGGCTTGTTTCGGCGCTCGCCCTCCTTTTTTTCCCGAGCATTTTCATTCTGATCGAATTTCCGACGGAATCCGGTATTTTGAAACAATGGTCGACCCGCATGCTTTGGCAAACCCAAGCTGAAATACCGGAATACCGGGATCTCGGTGTTTGGTATATACGCCGGCAATATGAGCGATTAACGGATCGCGAATTGATCCGCGTGCTTGAATCGCGGTTCAGCGCAATCGACTATTCACCGATCAGAAACAAATTTGGACACCGACTGGAAAACCTGCGCCGAGACCAGCTCCTTGTGATCGCCGAAGCAGCCGGAATCTATTCGTGCGTGATTGGGATACTTTACGCAACTTTTTCGTTGTTCGTGCGGATTCTCCGAAGAATACGGCATTTCGTCGTTCGCATTTCTATTGATTCTCTGGAATGATTTAACGAATGCCGCTTCCGGAAAAGCAGAGCCACCGGCGCGTTCTGGGTCGCATTGAGTTTCCCGAGCCGACCACTCATTATTCTGACGATTCACGGGTTTTTACAACCCCGGCGTCGCCGCAGCGATGCGAGCAAGTATTCAGGGATGGTATGCTCGAGCCAATATCCGGGTTTCCCGGGTAACCATCCGGTAACGAAGCCGACATGGCCTCCATGCGCGCTGATTTCAAGATCGACTTGAGCAGGGAGTTCTCTGGGCTCGGGAATAATATCGGAAGTTAGAAAGGGATCGTCCAGCGACTGCAGCAAAAGCGTTGGAACCGTGATCGCGCTCAAATAACGGCGCGAGCTGCATTGTTCGTAATAATCGTGAACGTCCCTGAAACCATAGAGCGGCGCGACAACCCGATTGTCATATTCCCAGAACGAACGAACCCCGGCCAGATCCCCCATAGCGGCAATTTTGCGGGCTTCCTCACGCAAGCCTCTGGCTTCCAGATGCCGGTGTTTAACGGTCATGTATCGATTCAGCTCGTTCAGCATCCTATTCCGATACAGCCTGGAGAATCCACGGTCCATTCGATCTGCGCATTTGCTTAATTCGAACGGAACCGAAACGGCGACCGCGGCAAACAGGTCGAGTTTGTTGCCGTTCTCGCCAAGCCATTTCAACAACGCATTGCCCCCGAGTGAGAAGCCGACGACCGCGATCAGGGTTTCGGGTTCGCAGCGGCGGATATTCCGATAGACATGATCGAGATCTCCAGTTTCGCCGGAATGATAGGCATTGGCGCGATCATTCGGACGGCCGCTGCAACCCCGGAAATTGAGCGCAACCGTTCGCAAGCCGATCTGCAGCAATGCCTGCTGCAGGCCGAGAATGTAGCTGGAGCATGAACTGCCGGTTAACCCGTGCAACAGAATCACCAGCTCGTTCCGGTTGCCGGGGCTCCAGTCGAGGTCGAGAAAATCGCCATCCGGCGTGTGCAAGGTGCGGCGGTAGCGGACCGGCGGATCGATGCGCCGAAACGCGGGCACAATGGTTTGCAGATGGGGGTTTCGAATCCACCAGGCGGCTCGGAATGATTGGCGCGGGAGCTTCTCATCGCTTGGTAATTGCATGATGATTTACCCGCGTCCGTTCCCCAGGCAGTCCCGCGCCCTTTTGTGGCGCATCGAGGTGGTTTGAAAACTTTCCATGGGAATTTTAGATTACAGGGCTCCGCGCGAAAATCCGGCTAGGGGATACGATCGATTTTGATGTAAATATTCAATGTGTTTTTGTTCGTGCGCTCGTAGTTGCCCGGGAGGGCGCTTCCATAGCCCTGTTCGAATTGGTCCTGGCCGCCGAAACGAACCCATTTTCCGAGCGGCGCGAGGAATGCCGTGTGCGCGCTTTGGGACTGCAAAACACCGCCGCCGAGTCCATTGAAACGGTCCGACCAAGGTGAAACTTCAACCAATACTTCCTCGCCCGCCGTTCGCGGGACCACCGCGAAACCGGTTGCGGCCTCCTGGTAACCGATTCCCCCGGCGGAGTAGGGCGCAACTCCATAACCCGGAATCAAATCGGTCGCCACGGGAAAGGCCTGCCCGACCTGGATATGCGCAGCGTTACCTTCCAGCGTCGTAAGCTGTTGGGTGACCTCGCCGCCGATTTTCGAATCCGATTGATACAAATGCCCGCTTGTCCCGTAACTCCAGCCTCGACCGGACACTTCCGCGCTGGCGTTCGCCGTAGCGTTCAATTCGGCGAGGGATAGCCGGCTGCTTTGTACTACGGAAATCCGAAATTGCGCGGGCTTTTTGTCCAACTGATCGACCAACTGCCGGACTTCGGCCATGTTTTCGGGATTTGTCCGCACAATCAGTTTGGCGCCGCTCGCCGCGGCCGTTCCGCCCGGATCCAGGAATGGAAAAATCAGTCGAACGACTTCGTCGGCCGTCCGGTTGGACAACTGAATGATTTCAAGCACGGGCGCTTCCGATGACGCGATCATGGGAAACATGCCGATCAGCAAGACAACCGGCCAGATCACGGATCCTGCCGATGTATTTCCGACCCTTTTCGGCGCCAAAGGTTGCTTCCAGGGCTTACGAGCGCGGGTTCCACGAAAACGGAATCCAGTCGGAGACGAATTCCGCATCGGATTGAATGGAAATTGCTTCGGGTCCATGATGATGGCCTGGAGGAAGGTGGATCGGAGACGCGGAGTTTCGCGCTATCCATTCAGTTTAGCAGACTCGGCTGGCCGCCAAAAAAAAGTACGATTCCCTGACGAAAGACTGAAAAAATCCATGCTGGATTTCTGAAGGTTCGGCATTACCCCTTGCGATCTGGCGTTGCCTTACAAAATCAAAAGCATAAGCGCTCGATTTTGGCTGCGGATCGTTACCACCAGATTGGCCGTCAGAACGGATTCGTTTTCGCAACCGCGGCGTGGTCGTCTGATGGGCTGGCTTTGGAAGCCGCGCAGGTGATTCGATAGAGTTCGAGATACTGTTTGGCGCTATGTTTCCATGAAAAGTCCTGCCGCATCCCGGTTTGCTGGATCTCTTTCCACAACGCCGGCTGATGATATAACAGCAGTGCACGTTTGACCGCTTCCAGCAGTACACCGGGATTCGCCTCATCAAACACCACGCCGGTCGCGGTGTTATTGTCCAGGGTTAGCGGCGTGGCGTCCACCACGGTATCCGCGAGGCCGCCGGTATTGCGGACAATCGGTATCGTTCCGTACCGTAGACTATACATCTGATTGAGGCCGCAAGGTTCGAATCTGGACGGCATCAAAAACAGGTCCGCTCCGCCTTCAATCAAATGGGCCAGCGATTCATCGTAGCCGATTTTGACGCCAATTTTTTTCCGGAAAGCCGTGGCGTATTCGCGCAATCCATTTTCAAACTCCGGCTCGCCGCTGCCCAGAATGACAAATTTCACCGGATAATTATGCAAAGACCGGATCAACTCGATGATCAAATCGATACCCTTTTGATGCACCAGGCGTCCGATGCAGCCAATCAGTGGACCGCAGCAATCCGTTTCGAGATTGTATCGCGCCAATAAGGTCCTTTTGTTTTGTCGTTTTCGTTCCAGATTCTTGTAGAAATATGTCGCCGTCAAAAAAGGATCGGTTTGCGGATTCCAGATTTCAGCATCGATCCCGTTCAGGATCCCGCTTAATGCGTTTTCTCTGAATCGTAACAGTCCATCGAGCCCGTAACCGAATGCCGGGGTCTGGATCTCGGCGGCATAATGAGGACTGACCGTATTGAGGCGGTCCGCAAAGGCGAGACCACCCTTGATAAAGGAAAGCTGCTGGTGAAATTCCAGCGCTTCGATCGCCCAGAAACTCCGGGGCAAATCGAGATCCACAAAAGTCCGGTAGGGGAACACCCCCTGATAGGCCAGATTATGGATGGTAAACAGAGTCGCCGGTCGCGATGGTTCCTGGCTCAACAGCGCCGGAACCAGCCCGGTTTGCCAATCGTTGCAGTGAACCAGTTCCGGTTGCCAGGATAATCCCGCGCGGTTCATCGCGATTTCACAAACCGCCCGGCAAAATAGCGCGAATCGCGCGGCATTGTCCGGCCAGGGGGACCCGTTTGGGTCAAGATACGGATTACCGGGCCGATCGAACAGGACTGGCTCATCGATCAACCAGACCTTAACCGGCGAGTCGGGAAGCGGGCTTTCCAGGATTCTCGAACTGGTGGAACCGATTTTGAGCATGGTCAGTGGTTTCACGCAGGAAAGCGGTTCGAGTACCTCGCGATAGGCGGGCAGGACGATTCGGATGTCCTGATTTAGTGCGTGCATCGCGCGCGGCAGGCTTCCGGCGACATCGGCAAGGCCTCCGGTTTTTACGAGCGGGTAAAGTTCACTGACCGCGAAAAGAATCCGTAACATGGACGAATGAATCGATTGTACCTGGAGGAAACCGGAATCGAAGGAGCGCTACGAAAAATGCTCAAGCCGCGCCGGCCCGCGAAAATATGATTCCGCCGAGCGGCGGTAATGTCAGGTTCAGTGAATAGGGCTGATTCATCCACGGAAGTGCTTCGGAATCAACCAGGCCATTGCCGAGATCGCCCCCTCCATAATAATGCGAATCGGAATTCAGGATTTCCCGGTACGCCCCGGATTCCGGCACGCCAATCCGGTAATTGTAGCGCGGAACCGGTGTGAAATTCAGTACGACGATCAGGCTCGAATTCATGTCCGTACGTAAATAAGTCAATACCGACTGGGAGGCGTCGTGACAGTCGATCCAATGAAAACCCTGGTGCTCGAAATCGAAGCCGTGCAGTGCTGTTGAGTTTTTGTACAGCCGGTTCAGGTCGCGAACCAGGGTTATTACTCCCTGATGAAAGGGATAGTCCAGAACGTGCCAGTCGAGTGCGGAATCGAAGTTCCACTCCGTTCCCTGGCCGAATTCGCAGCCCATGAACAGCAGTTTTTTGCCCGGATAGGTAAACATACAAGTGTACAGCAAGCGCAAATTGGCAAACCGTTGCCATTCGTCGCCGGGCAATTTCTGCAACAACGAGCCCTTTCCATGCACAACCTCGTCGTGGGAAAAGGGCAACACGAAATTTTCGGTGAACGCATACAGTAAACCGAAGGTGACCCGGTCATGGTGAAAATGACGATGAACCGGATCGTGGCTCATATAATCGAGCATGTCATGCATCCAGCCCATATTCCATTTCATTGAGAATCCCAGTCCTCCGGTCCACACGGGCCTGGTGACTTGAGGCCAGGCGGTCGATTCTTCGGCGATCATCAGGCTGCCCGGGTGCTGCCCGAGAACGGTCCGATTCAGATCCCGGATAAAGCCGATGGCTTCGAGGTTTTCGTTGCCGCCGTATTGATTCGGAATCCATTCGCCGGGTTTTCTCGAATAATCGAGGTACAGCATCGACGCGACCGCATCGACACGCAGGCCGTCAATATGGAATTCCTGGATCCAGAATATTGCATTGGCAAGCAGGAAATTGCGGACTTCGGTGCGCCCGTAATTATAGACATGAGTGCCCCAATCCGGGTGTTCCCCTTTTCTCGGATCGGCATGTTCAAATAGCGCGCTGCCGTCGAAATTCGCCAGGGCATGCGCATCTTTCGGAAAATGTCCCGGCGTCCAGTCGAGGATCACGCCGATCCCTTTCTGGTGGCACCGGTCGACGAAATAGCGGAAATCGTCGGGTAATCCATGCCGGCGCGTTGGCGCGTAATAACCCGTGGTCTGGTATCCCCAGGACGCATCCAGCGGATGTTCCAGAACCGGGAGCAGCTCGATGTGAGTGAAACCGAGGTCGGCGACATATTCGATCAGTTGGTCGGCCAGTTCCCGGTAGGTCAGAAAACCGCGGTCGCGCCGCCGCTTCCACGACCCGGCGTGGACTTCATAAATCGAGACCGGTCTGTGCTGCCAATTGAATGATTCGCGGTTTGCGATCCAGTCATCATCCCGCCATGGGTACTCGGTAGAGGCCCTGACTACGGATGCATCGTGCGGCCTCATCTCGAACAATTGGCCGAAGGGATCCGATTTCAGCAAGATTGCTCCAGTGTCCCGGTTCCGGATTTCGAATTTATATAACGTACCCGATTCCAGGCCCGGGATAAACAATTCCCAAATCCCACTCCCGGAATGAACGCGCATCGGATGGCAGCGTCCGTCCCAATGATTGAAATCACCGACCACGCTGACTCGTACCGCGCTGGGCGCCCAGACACCGAACAGGACTCCGCTGTAACCATCGACGACGCGGGGATGCGCGCCCAGAAGACGATAAATGTGCCAGTGACGCCCTTCGCCAAACAGGTGAATATCGAATTCAGGAATTTGCGGGGGGAAGGAATAGGGGTCCAGCGTGGTGTGCCGGCTGCCGGACTGACTGATCCAATCGAGAGAATAGTGCGCGGGAACTTGATCCTTCGCGGCTGTACATTCGAATAAACCGGTGTCTCCAAACGGGGCCATCGGCAACTGAATATCGGCTAGAGACATCTTTTTGGCATAAGGATTGAGCGCTACGAAATGATCTTTGCCGCCCTGTCGATGCCGTCCGAGCACGGAGAACGGGTCATGATGCCGGGCTTGGAGTAATTGGAGCATGTCCGCGCTTAACGCGGGCTGACTATCTTTTGAATGCTGCATTGACCCGTCGGATTTTCTCGGTTAACGAAACGCTGAATACCATCCTGGAGTTATCAGCCGTAGGCGCCCCCAAATGCGATCTGGGTTGTTTTACGAAATCAAATGTCAACAGGGTTCGAATTTGGTGGCGCAACCCTGCATTGCCGAAAGCACTAATTCAGAGCTTCCGTAACGGACAGAGGTGCGCTGAGTATAAATTATCCAGCTCGGCGCCGCCCCATTTTTGCTGTGAAGCTTCATCCCTCTGCGTTCCCGCAAGATCCCGTCAGAAATTGAAGAATCATTCGAATTTTAAAAAGCTTTGCAGCTTGTCGAAAGTCGCGTCGAAATATTCGTGAGAATAGGTCACCCCATTGTGCCGTTCGATACCACGGATATCCTCGGGCAGCTGGTTGGCCGGCGGAAACTGGAACTTGTTCAGCAGCAACGGGATGATGTGTTTATGATGCAGCAGGGCATGGGCGATTTCCCGCCGGAACCAATCTGCACGGTCCGCGCATCGGTCCAGGGAATAGGGCGCGAGTATCAGGATAAAATTCGGCGCTTCCTCGATTGCCTTCAGCAACCGGTTGTCAAAATGCTCGGCTTTCAGATCCTTGACGTCCAGGAAGGAGAGGATGCCTCGCCGCGCCAATTCGGTCTGCACGATTCTGGCGACTTCCGATCCGTATTCCCGGCGATAACTGATAAAGGCTTGCGTGCGATTATTCCCAGGCAGGGCGAACGCAAACGCTCTCGCCGGCGCCCGGCGAGGTAGCCGGTTATCGGCCAGAGGACGGTCGGCGAAAACCGCGAGTGCGAAACTGATTCCGCCGATGGCGATTCCGAACAATAGGTCGGGGACCCAATGGATTCCAAGCGCGAAGGTCCCGACGGCCACACTGAGTCCCAGGAACAGGATGCAATGCCTCATGCGCATTTTCAGCCAATAAGCCGAAAGGATGACGAGCATGGAGAAGGAAACATGGACGCTCGGAAAGCAGTTGTCGAGTCCGCTGATCGGCCGGATTGCCTCGATCAGTTGCGTGGACAGCAGATCGGACAGCAGGATTGCGCCCGAAGCCGGATAGGCCCAGCGTTCCGGAACCGGGAAAAACATAAAAAACGGCAGACTCAATAAATAATTAATGAGTAGCGAAAACGTAAAAATACGGGCCGGCCTGATCGACGGCCGTCGCCAGACCGCCGCGGCATTGCCGAACAGCAGCAGTGGAAACAGCGCGAAATAGGAGAACGAGAGCCCCGCAATAATCACAATCGAAGTGCGGGATTGGCCGGAAAAATTAATTTCACCTTCCAGTTGCTGGAACGCGCGGGCATGCAAAAAGCCTTGGCCATAGTGATCCGGAGTTTTCAGTAATTCTTCAACTTGGGTTTCGGCGAAATTGACTGTAAATAAGCCGAATAAAAGAATCGCCAAACCAAATTTCGTTTTTAGCAGAATGGAATCCGACATCGGCAGGATTTCAAGACATTAGCCAGATTCACGCCAAACCGCATACAAGGCAAAGATTCCGCCGAGCGAAAACAGGACGATCAGTGTGGTGGACAGTACTTTGATCAGCAAAAGGTCGGGTTCCGCGCGGATCAGGAATATTCGATACGAAATATTGCTCATTGGATCGAAATCGAACTGAGTCGTTCCAGGCCGCTTGGCGAAGCCGCGTTCGGTTAATTCAAAGGAGTTGAAATCGGTTCGCGCGATCTGCACGTCAAACGGATCGCCGACGATCGAGTCGTTATTGCTGAGGTCGTTCCAGGTGACTTTCTGTCCCTTCAGAACCTGTCCTTCCGGCAGACCGAAGTCGACATCGCGGATCACGCGCGGATGGTTGTCGTCGAATGGCCAGATGTAGCGGATTCTATGCATCCGGCCGCTAACCTCGGAACCGATGCGGTAAACCAGATCGTCAATATTGCCGGTTTGAAAACTGATATGGAAAATCTGCGGCGCGAGGCCGGAGTCGATGAATTCGCTGGTGATTTCCAATGCGTTTTCGTGGGGTTTCCGGATGGTCCAGAGGATGTCGAAGTGTTTATGAAAATCTTCGTCGAATACCACAAACTCGGTCCCTGAGAGGCGGATCGCCTGTTTTGCGGCTTCCAGAAATTTCTGGTCGATCGAATCGCCCTTCTTGAGAGCATTGCGGACCTGAATAAGGACCGGCTTCGGCTGGGTTTTGGCTTTCCAGCGCAACATCGCGAGTGCGTTCCTGGCTTTCGGGGTCTCGTTGAAATTAGTCCAGGTCAGGAAATCGCCGGCGTTGATATCCTGGTCTGTCAGACTGCCGATCGATTCATGCAGTTTCTCCTTGAGATTTGGATCCGAGCCGGAAACGACGAGCAGGTCGTTCGGTAACGGGGTCGGCAGTTTAAAGAAAACCAACTCGGGGTCGTGGCCGAATTTGCTTTTCGTCCCATCCCAGATCGCCGCGAAATCCGCCTGACCGGATTTGACCATTTCGACAAGGTCCGCGCTGTCTTTAGCCTTGTCGGGCCGGTCCGCATGGATCGTGATATAGCTCCGGTCGTTTTGGTCCTGGCCGCGGACCGAAAAGATATCTTTCTCCCGAAAGTATAACGAGGGCAGGAAAAAACTCGAGGTGCTGAATTTATTATGATAAATGAACCGCGCGGGTGTTTCCCGTTTGCGCAGATACTGCACAAACTCGTCGAGGTCGCCGCCGGAAAATTCCGCGCGCCGCACGACAAAATAGGCATGGTATAAATTGCTGCCGGACCGTTTGCTTTGATAGGTTGCCAGGATCTCGAGATTCGCTCCGAGCATTTCGGCGACAACCAAAACATAGGGAGTGATTCTTGCCATCAGGGGGCCGTGCTCGGACGCCTGCCAGTTTTTCAGAGTTTGAATCGCCGCACTGTATTCGAGATCCCGGTTTTCAAACTTAAGTTGTAATTTCGTTTGAAAAAACTGTCTTAAGCGCTCGTCGGCTTCCTGGGTTTTGGGATCCAGCGCGACGCCGACGAAAGTCATCGTCGTTGCCTCCGACCCCGTGGACGGAAATGACGCCAATAGTACGAGAGCGGAAAACGCGATCGATGCCAAAAAGCTCTGCCGTGCCGGAAATGACCGGATTTTTTGTTTGTCGAGTCGATTCACGCGGATAGTGTAGAGCAAACCGGTTTGAAACACATTCCTGGACCGTGCCCTGGAAATTGATTTGCTTAGCCGTTGTAAATCCGCAGAATGATCTCTTCGGGGCGCGCTTTTTCGGCGACGAAGAATCCGCGCATCTCCAACACTCCTTTCGTGTTCAGGGAAATGATGATCTGCAATGCGTCCGGGTAGCCCGCGTGGTCCAGGTCGATAGCCGACGGTGCGGCGGGAGCGGTTGGATGGGAATGGTAGATTGCGAATAATTCTTCGTGGTTCTCGCGCATCGTGCGCATCGCGCGGATTTGTTCTTCAGGGTCCATCCGGAATCGAATCGCGGGTTGTCCGGAGATATTATTGACCGGATAGCAGGAGGTCGGAGTGCCGTGACGCGATCCGATTAATCCACAGATTTCCGAATCCGGTGAGCCTTGCGCCCGATGCAGCAACTGATTGACCAGGGTGCGCGGGATTGCAATTTCTTGCGGCATTGGAAGATCAGGCTGGAGCGCGATCGAATCAAACCGTGCCGGGCCAGCGTGACCGTGTGGCTCGCGGATGGCTCTGCAAATCGGTCCGGGTAACGGTGTCCCGGTAACCGTAGTCGCGGAGCATGCGGTTCACCGCTTCCGGCTGTTGAAAGCCATGTTCGACAAGAAGGTATCCATTCGGTTTAAGCCGGTTGCGGGACTGATCGGCGATCCGTTCAAGGGCATCCAGGCCGGAAGGGCCGGATTTGAGCGCGTGTTCCGGTTCAAATGCAAGATCTCCCTGCAGCAAATGGGGGTCATCGCCGGCCACGTAGGGCGGATTGCTGATCACCAGATCGTATTTGGCAACCGGAATCGATTCGAACCAGTCGCTGTTAAGGAATTGAACGTTGGCGATACGATGTTCTCTTGCGTTGTACCGAGCGATCGCGAGGGCAGCGGGGCTGACGTCCGTGGCCAGAATGGAAATTCCGGGGCGTTCCGTTGCGAGACTCACCGCAATATTTCCGCTGCCGGTCCCGAGTTCGACGACAGCTATGCGTTGATCGCAGGGGATGATCTCCAGAGCCAACTCGATCAGCAATTCGGTTTCCGGCCGCGGAATCAGGACATCCGGGCTGACTTTGAACTGGCCTGACCAGAACTCTCGGTATCCGGTCAAGTAGGCGATCGGCCTATTGTTTTTGCGCGCTTCGATCAGCGCCAGATACCTCCCGATTTGGCTATCGTTCAACGGGGTTTCGGGCCAGGCGCGCAGAAAAGCGCGGTTCTTGCCGAGTACGTGGGCCAGCAGGATCTCCGCATCGAGCCGGGCGGTCGTCGAGTTCGCATGGATTTGCGCAACTGCGGCAGGTAGAAGCGTACCGATCGTATCGGTGGCAGTTGAGCCGAGTCTTTCGGGTACCGATCGATCTGCCATAGTTGAAAACTCGGGTTCGGAACGCAACCGATCAATTTATCGCGGAAGACTCGGCCGCGAGGTGGCTCAATAATTCCGCTTGGTGCTCCTGAACCAGGGGCTGTACGACCAGGTCCAGCTGACCTTCGAGAATTTCCTCGAGTTTGTAAAGTGTCAGGTTGATTCGGTGGTCCGTCAATCGTCCTTGAGGATAGTTGTAGGTTCGAATGCGTTCCGAACGGTCTCCGCTGCCAACCTGCATTTTGCGGGTTCTGGCGATATCCTCATTCTGTTTCTCCTGTTCGGAGGCCAAAATTCGGGCCTTGAGTAAAGACATTGCGCGGGCCTTATTTTTGTGCTGTGAACGCTCATCCTGACATTCGACCACGATTCCGGTTGGAAAATGCGTTATCCGGATCGCGGAATCCGTTTTGTTGACATGCTGGCCCCCCGCGCCGGAGGATCGGTAGGTATCGATGCGGAGGTCCGCGGGATTGATGTCGATATGGTCGATCTCTTCCGCTTCGGGCATGATCGCCACGGTACAGGCGGAAGTGTGAATTCTTCCCTGTGATTCGGTTTCCGGGACCCGCTGTACCCGATGGGCGCCGGATTCGAATTTGAGTTTCGAGTAGACGGCTTGCCCGGACACCCGATGGATGATTTCCTTGTATCCGCCGTGCTCTCCGGGGCTTTCGCTGATTGTTTCGATATTCCAGCCATTCCGCTCGGCGTAGCGGTGATACATTCGCGAGAGATCTCCGGAGAATATCGCGGCTTCCGCGCCGCCGGTCCCGGCGCGGATTTCGAGGAAGATGTTCCGTTGATCGTTCGGGTCTTTGGGCAACAGGAGAATTTCGAGTTCCTTTTCCAAAGACTCCTTCTTTCTAACGGCCTGTTCGATTTCCTCTCTGGCCAGTGTTTGCACCTCGCGGTCGCGGTCGTTCAGCAAGCCTGCCGCTGAATCCATTTCAGCGAGGGTGTTGCGGTAGTGCGAGAAGCATTGGATCAAGGGTTCGAGCTGAGCGTATTCCCGACTCAATGCCCGAAACCGGTTCTGGTTGTTCTGGACTTCGGGATCGGCGAGCAACAGCGCAATTTCCTGATAGCGTTCGGCCAGGTTTTCGAGTTTGCTTTGAATGGACCCTTTCATTTACTCTCTTTGGGTTTAAGGTTGAACAATTCGCGCGCGGCATCCAGTAGATCCCTCCTCTCGTTGCGGCCGGCCTGCCGGAGTTGTATGGTCGGATTGTGCAACAATTTGTTGGTCAGGCGATAGGCAAGCATATGCATTACGTCGTCAGGGTTCTTACCGCTTTTGAGCGCGACCAACGCCTTATTCAGGGTGTCGTCACGGGTAGTTTCGGCCTGGGCGCGCAGGATCTGGATAGTGAATACCGCGTCTTCACTGCGCAACCAGGCCAGAAATTGTTCAACCTGGCTGTCGATGATCTCCTCGGCCTTTTCGGTTGCCTCGAGCCGGGATTTCAGGTTTTCCTCGATCGTATTTTTCAGATCGTCCACGGTGTAAAGGTAAACATCGCCCAGTTGCTCGACCTCCGGTTCGATATCCCGGGGAACGGCGAGGTCGATCATCAGCATGGGCTTGTGTTTCCGTTGTTTGATCGCGCTCTCGACCCGGCCCTTGCCGAGTATCGGTAATGGGCTCGCGGTAGATGATACAACGATATCGGCTTCCGCGAGGTGCTCGGGAATGGCGGACAAAACGATCGCGAAACCGTTCAACTGCGTTGCGAGTTGATGCGCTTTACCCAGCGTCCGATTGGCAATGATCAACCGGCCGATTTTTTGCTGGCGTAAATGGCGAGCCGTGAGTTCAATCGTCTCGCCGGCTCCGATCAGCAAGGCCGTTTGCTCGCTGAGCGTATCAAAAATTTGTTGCGCCAGCCGGACCGCGGCAAATGCAACGGATACCGGGCTCGATCCGATCGCGGTATCCGTCCTGACTTTTTTAGCCGTCGAGAAACTGGATCGAAATAGTTGACCGAGCTGTTTACCCAGCGTTCCGGCTTCAGCGGCGGCCTGATACGCGGATTTCATCTGACCCAGAATTTGCGGTTCCCCAAGTATCAGGGAATCCAGTCCGCAGGCTACGCGGAAGATATGGCGAATAAAATTGCTTTCCAGGTAAGTGTACAAATAGGGCTTGAATTCTTCGAGGCGAAGATTCCGGCTTTGCGCGATCCAGTTGATAATACCGTTAATTTCCTGGTGTTGAAGGCCACAATACACTTCCGTTCGATTGCAGGTCGACAGAATTGCGGCTTCCTTGACTTCCGACACGTTGCGCAGATCGCGTAACGCTGGCTGCAGATTATCGCCGGAAAACGTAAGCTTTTCCCGAATTCTGATTGGCGCGGTAGTATGGTTGATGCCTAATGCGAGAAGCGTCATTACTCGTTTTTATGAGATACGATGTATAATTTTAAAAATTTTCCGGGAATTAGTCCAAGTGAAGCCATAAATTTTAGTCATCTGACCCATTAAGCCCTTCCTTTTATCCAATGCGGCTTTTAACCAAACCCTTGCGTTAAACGCTGCTGTCTTCGGTTGAGTACTATTAAGTGATCACACATATCATTCTTCCAATTTTGGGGCTGTTGGCATTGCTGGGGTGTGCGGATGATGGACTAGAGCCCGTCGTCGGGCAACCATTGACGATCGAAACGAAAAAAAAAGTGGGAGCGCCCGCCGAAATCTCACAGATCGATCCGGGTTTGGTTTATCTTTTGTTATCCGCAGAGATCGCGGGCCAACGGGGTTCGTTCGATCGTGCCCTGGACGGATATCTTAAGGCTGCGGAACGTACCCGTGATGCCAAAATTGCCGAACGGGCGACCCAGATCGCTCTGTTTATGAGGAATTCCGAAAAAGCGGTCCAGGCGGTCTCGATCTGGATTGAAAATGCACCGGATAACAGTTCCGCGAGAAAAGCGGCGATTCTGGTTTATTTGAGTCGTGGCGATCGGGAGGCCGCATTGATGCATATCAGGGCTTGGCTGGAAATGAAGGAGAGCCCGTTTCAACAGAAAATGGAAAATTTGATCCAAATCCTGGACAAGGATTCGGCTACGCGGTTGGATATCATGGAGGAACTGGCTCCTGCGTACCGGAACAACGCTGATTTTCTATACGCGTACGCCGTACTCGCATTCAAAAAAAATGAGTTGGGGATTGCGCTCGAAAAAATCAATGAAGCGTTGAAAGTAAAGCCGGGCTGGGACCGGGCCGTGGCATTGAATGCGAGAGTCATTGCGGTTGAAGGGCGGGACAACGCCCGCGAGGAATTGCAAGCGTTGATCAAAGAACACCCGGACAATGCAGAACTGGGATTCGTTTACGGTCAATACCTGATTAAAGCCGAAGATTACAAGGGGGCGCGAAAGCAGTTGGAGAGGGTCATTGCGCTGGACCCGGATAACCACGAAGCGATGTTCGGTCTGGCGGGGCTTAATCTTCAGCTGGACAACCTGGATAAGGCAAAAAATCTGTTCCTGAAATTGAAGGAAATTCCGGAATGGGCCGACCAGTCCTACCTGTACCTTGGCCGTATTGCAAAGGGCCAAGAAAATTATCATGAATCGCTCGAATGGTTTGATCGGGTGTCGGAGGGGCCACTGGCAGCCGAGGCAAGTTTGAACGCTGTGTTGGTGCTGGGAAAGCTGGGCCGTTTTCAAGAGGCCGACCGGCGAATCGAACAGTTGCATCGACGATTTCCTGACCAGGCGATGCGCATCGATTTGATACGGGTGGAGTTACTGACCCAACAAAAGGACTATCAACAAGCGCTGGTTATCCTCAATTCGGCGTTGAATAAACATCCGCAGCAATCAGAATTGCTGTACAGTCGGGCCTTGGTGGCGGAACGGTTGAACCGTCTGGATATTTTGGAAGCGGACCTCGGGATCTTATTGGCGAAGAATCCGGACGATGTGAATGCGCTGAACGCGCTGGGCTACACGCTGGTGGATAAAACGTCGCGTTTGGAAGAAGCGCAGAAATATCTCGATCAGGCGATCAAATTGAAACCGGATGATCCGGTGATTATCGATAGTTACGGATGGTTGCAATTCAAGCTCGGTAATCACCAGAAGGCGCTTGAATATCTGCGCCGGGCTTTCAGTGAGAATCCGGATCCGGAAATCGGGGCTCATCTGGGTGAAGTCCTTTGGGTTTCGGGACATGCGAGGGAAGCGAAGGCCGTCTGGCGGAAAGCGTTTGTCGATGATCCGCACAGCGATTATTTAATGAATATCAAAAAGAGATTTCCGGAAGCGTTTACTGAATGATTGGCTGCTCGCTGAAATGGATCCAGGCCTGGACTACGCGATGCCCCGCAATCGATCGATGGTTCAGAACGGGTTAAGGTTGCGATGGGTTTTTCTGTGCCTGGTCATGATGTTGCCAGCCTGTACGGCCTTGAAACCGGGCCCCGAAGCGATTCAAGGCGTGAAGGCCAGGCAGCAATTGGCGGCGCTCGAAAGCTGGCGGATCAATGGACGTGTCGGAGTTCGAAGTGCCGATGAATCCTGGCAGGCCGGTCTGGTCTGGAACCATGACCGGGGTGTCGACCGTTTGTATCTTTCAGGGCCTTTTGGACAAGGGGCGCTCAGCATCAAAATTTCAGGTGGCTATATTCGCGTGGCGTCGGCGGACGGTACGGTCGAAGAGTCGGAAGATCCGGTACAAATGCTTGAATCTATCCTCGGCGTTACGGTGCCCGTGCAAGCGTTGCGGTATTGGCTGTTGGGTCTGTCCGATCCGGACGCAGCTGGGGATTCCGAATATGATCGGATGGGCAGAATGGTCAAACTAAATCAACTGGGCTGGGTCACCCGGTACGAAGACTACCGGATTGTTCAACAGTGGTATGTACCGCGAAAGCTGTCGGTTGCCAACGAATCGACCACGGTTAAGTTGGTTATCGACGATTGGCTTTTTCCGGACAGCGGCGCCGGTGATACCGCGAGCCACTGACCCGGCGCACCGCGAAGAACCCCCCGGTGTTTATCGATCATCCGGACCGGCGGATTTCCGGGCGCCGCCTTGTTCTTGAACAAAACAATGTACTAATCATCGAATCGGATAGTGTTTCATGAAAGAAAACAAGGACTTGATGTGGGGTGAACGCTGGCCGGCGCCGGGAAAGCTAAATCTGTTGCTGCGGGTGATCGGACGGCGCAGCGATGGATATCATCTTTTGCAGACCGTTTTCCAATTTATCGACCTGGCTGATCAGATTTCCTTTTTTCCAAGGCCGGACCACCAGATACGATTGAAGAGCCCGGTACCGGGACTTGCCGAATCGGACGATTTGACGGTCCGGGCGGCGCACTTGCTACGGGAACGCGGTACAGGAGCCACCGGCGTTGATATCGAACTCGAAAAATTTTTGCCGATCGGCGGAGGGTTGGGCGGTGGAAGTTCGGACGCCGCGACCGTGCTCATAGTGCTCAATAAGATTTGGAACCTTGGGTATACGGTTCAGGAATTAATGGGCTTGGGTCTTGGACTCGGCGCGGATGTGCCGATTTTTGTATACGGACAATCGGCATGGGCCGAGGGTGTCGGTGAAGTATTGCAGCCGATCGATCCGCCCGAATGCTGGTATGTTGTGCTGGTTCCCGAATGCCAGGTATCGACCGCTAAAGTTTTTGGTTCAGATCAATTGACACGTGACAATTATCCGATCAAAATCGATGATTTCAATTCAGGATTCACTTGTAATGATTGCTTAGGCGTGGTTTCGCAATCATATCCGTCGGTGAAGAGGGCGCTGGATGCCTTGTCCCAGTTTGGGGATGCCCGATTGACCGGCACCGGTTCGTGCGTCTTTCTGAGCTGCGTTAACCGGGATTCGGCCGCGAAAATTGCCGAGGAACTCAAAAAACAAAATACGGTTTTTGTGGTGCGAGGATGTAATCGTTCGGCGTTACATTCCAAAATGAAAAGTTTTTTCAATGAAACTCAATAAACCGTCGGGAACTTTGCCAACTGCGGAATTGTTTATGGGGCGTCGCCAAGCGGTAAGGCACAGGGTTTTGATCCCTGCATACCCAGGTTCGAATCCTGGCGCCCCAGCCAGGTTTATTCTCGTTTGCGTTTTTCCGGTCGAGGAGTAGGTTGTGACCGATGACGCATCGATGATGGTATTTTCGGGAAACGCTAATTTGCCGCTTGCGCAAGGGATTGTGTCGAAGCTGAATATGCGGCTAGGGATGGCCAGTGTCGGGCGTTTCAGTGATGGCGAAGTGGCGGTCGAGATCGAGGAGAATGTTCGCGGGAAAGAAGTTTTTGTGATGCAACCCACGAATGCGCCGGGCAATGAAAATTTGATGGAACTGTTGGTCATGGTCGATGCGTTGCGCCGCTCCTCCGTAGCCACAATTACGGCAGTAATCCCGTATTTCGGATACGCCCGACAGGATAGAAGGCCGCGTTCGGCGAGGGTGCCAATTTCGGCGAAGCTCGTCGCTAAAATGATCGAATCGGCCGGCGTCGACCGCGTGTTAACCGTGGATTTGCATGCGGATCAGATTCAGGGTTTTTTCGACATCCCGGTGGATAATGTCTATGCTTCGCCGCTGTTGCTCGGGGATGTCTGGCGCCAGAAGTATGATAATGTAATGGTCGTGTCTCCCGATGTAGGGGGTGTCGTACGCGCACGGGCATTGGCCAAACGACTGGGCGACATTGATTTGGCAATCATCGATAAACGCCGCCCGAAGGCGAATGAGGCCCGGGTGATGAACATCATCGGAGATGTCGAGGAAAGGAGTTGTGTTCTGGTGGACGATCTGGTGGATACGGCCGGCACATTGTGCCAGGCTGCCAAAGCGCTTAAGGAGCATGGCGCCGTGAAAGTAGTCGCTTATTGTACCCATCCGGTATTGTCCGGGTCGGCGGTCGGTAACATCAAGAAATCCGTGCTCGATGAGCTCGTGGTTACCGACACGATTGTATTGCGGGAGGATGCCGTCGATTGTGAAAAGATTCGTCAACTGAGCGTGGCGGATATGCTTGCCGAGACGATTCGGCGCATCGCTTATCGTGAATCTGTGAGTTCGATGTATATAGACTGACCCCGCTGGACCAAAAGCCCGGCAGAGTTAAGGAATCGCTGATTAAATCAGCGATTTCTGCAGTGCAGGGATGCGCTGCCAAAATTGATCGCTGTAAGCGTTTAATTTTGTGAGGCAACGCCGAATCGCATTGGCGGCGTTGCCGGCCGCTGAAAAATCCAGGATGGATTTATTCAGCGTTTTCCTTAAATTTGGAGAACAAAGATGGCTAGTAGTTTTGTGTTTAATGCGGAAAGCCGATCCCGCACCGGGACGGGCGCGGCCCGTGCGTTACGTCGTGGCGGCAAAATTCCTGGTGTCTTGTACGGCGGCCACGAGGAACCGGTATGTTTCGCGCTTGTCCGTAACGAGGTTGCAAAAAACCTCGAGAATGAAGCGGTCTATTCTCATATCTTGACTCTGAATATCGACGGGAAACCGGAAAGCACGATTCTGAAGGGCTTGCAGAGGCATCCGAGTAAATCGACGATTTTGCACATGGATTTTCAGAGAATCAGCAAGGCAGAGAAAGTCCGCGTGCACGTGCCGATCCATTTTATCGGTGAAGCGGGTTCGGTCGGTGTGAAGAGGGGCGGTGTCGTTACGCATAATTTCGTCGATGTCGAAGTCAGTTGTCTACCCGACGATCTGCCGGAATATATTGAAGTCGATTTATCCAATGTCGACCTCGGCCAGTCGGTTCATTTATCGGATCTAAGAGTGCCTGCAGTTATCGAGCTTTACGCGCTGGTACACGGCGGGCAGGATCTGGTGATCGCATCCGTGCAGTCCGGAAAAATATCCGATTCCGTGGAAGCCCCCGAGGGGGGCATGGAATCGCCTCCAAGCGGAAGTCAGTGATTTGAATATATTTTGCTCGAACGAGTAGAAAGAGCGTTTGTCCGAATATTTCTTGGTCGCCGGTTTAGGCAATCCATCCGCAAAATATGAAAAAACCCGGCATAACGCCGGGTTTTGGTTTGTCGAAAAGCTTGCTTCTGACGCGGGGGTCGAATTCGAATTCGCAAACCGCTGTGCTGGACTGCTTGCGAAGCTTCCGTGTCAAGGGCGTACAGCGTTGGTTCTGAAACCCCTAACTTATATGAATTGCAGCGGCCGATCCGTTGGCACGGTGGCCCGGTATTACAGGATATCGCCTGCGGATATCTTGGTGGCGTATGACGACTTGGATTTTCCAGCGGGCGTTGTGCGGCTAAAGATGGATGGCGGGCATGGCGGCCATAATGGGCTCCGGGATATTATTTCAAGTCTTGATACCGGAAATTTTCTGCGCCTCCGGATCGGAATCGGCCGTCCTGACGATCGCAACCAGGTGTTGAGTTATGTGCTCGGCAAGCCGTCGGTTGAAGACCAACGTTTAATAGAACTCGCAATTGAAAGGTCGGCGGCGCTTTTACCGGAAATCGTATCGGGTTCGATAGCGGATGCGACCAATCGGCTACATGCCGGCTAATTGCCACCTTGTCTAACCGGGGCGGGTCTTTCGTGGTCTGACTGCTCGCATTTCCGGATCTGCTTTCGGATTATTTCCAAATCTGCCAGTCTGGTCAAAAAATTAACTGTTTCGTTCTAGGTCAGCTGACGTTGACATCGACTTTTCGATCCACGATAATGATCTGCTATCGTGTGGGAGGGGTTCCCGAGCGGCCAAAGGGATCAGACTGTAAATCTGACGGCTCCGCCTTCGGAGGTTCGAATCCTCCCCCCTCCACCAAATCGGACTGCGCGAGAGAGGAGAGGGGTAAATTGAATCGATTTAACCGCGGGTGTAGTTCAATGGTAGAACCTCAGCCTTCCAAGCTGATGACGTGGGTTCGATTCCCATCACCCGCTCCAAAGCAGCATGGTTGACGCCAACAGACAAGTTTCGTGCCCATATAGCTCAGTCGGTAGAGCACTTCCTTGGTAAGGACGAGGTCACCGGTTCAAATCCGGTTATGGGCTCCATCGTATTCGTAGAAAACAGGTTTAACGACAAAAAAAGCCGGGTAGGAAGGGGTAATCCGATGTCCAAAGTAAAATTTGCACGCACCAAACCGCACGTGAATGTGGGAACGATTGGTCATGTTGACCATGGGAAGACGACGTTAACGGCGGCGTTGACGAAGGTGATGGCGGAGCGGCAGGGAGGGGAGTTCAAGGCCTATG
>JBGTCG010000135.1:0-17721 GCA_041748915.1 Methylococcales bacterium | reverse complement strand
GACGAAATGGTACAAGAGTACCTGGAACATCATCGTCATCCGTCAAATAGGGATACCGGGAACATTATCCTTGAGTAAAGTTTTGGGACTTTCAGTCCAAGTGCAACCTATGGACTTTCAGTCCATAGTGGTTGAGTTCTCCAGCGTTAAGACAGGGACAGCTGTCGCAACCGAATCAGTCGAACACCGATTTGATTTTGCCGATAAATCGTTGGCCGAAGTCAAACGGTCTATCGGTGTCAGCGGGTTTACGCACATAACGGACCGTGTTGGAACGACGTTCCAGGCCACGCAGTCGCTTGTTGTCCGGTTGAACCGCCAAGCCGCGCCGTACAAAGGTTTTCGCCTTTCCGTATGCATATTTGTCAAACGCCGAGTCCGCAAGATCGGCATAGGCATTGCCGACAGCGGCTATTCCCTTCAATGCGTCTGGGTGGACCGGATTCAGATCGAGCACCCGTTGGTAATAGTGATAAGCGTTGTCTCGTTCCGGCGTGGTCAAGCGGTAATTTTTGAGAGCGGCGTCTGCTAAGGCCAAATATTCGACAATTGCGGGATCGGAGGGAGCCAAATGGCCATGGTCCGATAGGTTCGGCTCGGCGATTTGGACGGAAGCCACCTGCTCGACTTCCGAAGCCGTGGGCATACTATTCTGTGGAGCGAGTACGGATATGGCGGCGACCGGCTGCCGAGCCGGGGCTGATTGGATGTGGTACAACGAACCCGCGACCAATAGAACCATCAGCACGAAAGTCGATGCAATCACCCAAGGTTTGGATACAATCGAAAGAATTTCCCGCACTTTTTTAAGCGTGAGTGTTGAGTTCCCGGGCCCAAGGATGGATGCTAATCGTAAACGCACGGTCGGCCGGCCGGTGGATTCTGGCACTGTTTTGAGTTCCATGGACGCTCGGAATCCATGCAGAACACCGGAAATCGTTTTTGCCGCACCGATCGGGTGGCATTCACGCAACCCACGGACATAATCGACCAGACTAGCGGCGCAATCGAAACGCTCGTCCGGAACCTTCGCGATCATTCGCTCCAGCAGGGTTTGGTAAGCTCGCAGAGCCTGTGGCAACCTCGGAATCCGTGAGGTTACATGAGCCACAATGATATCAATCGGCGAATCGCCTTGATAGGGTTTATCGCCGGTAACCATCTCGTAAAAAATGATGCCGAGACTGTACAGGTCGGCTCGTCCGTCCAATGCTTTGCAACCCGCTTGCTCGGGACTGAGATAATGAGGGCTCCCGAGCGCCATTCCGTCCATCGTCAGCGAGCTATCGACCGCGTACTGCTTGGCGATTCCGAAATCGGTGATGATCGGAGTGGAATCTTCGCGAAACAGAATGTTTTCCGGTTTTATGTCGCGGTGGATGATTCCTTTTCGATGTACGAAATCCAAACAACGGCCCAATGTCTCGAGCAATCCTAGCGCTTCATCGACCTCCATTCCTTCGGCAATGCGCTGCTTTAAACCGCCGCCCTGGAGGTATTCCATGGCGATATAGTGCTGCTCGTCGACAACGCCGATATCATGGATGGTAATGATGTTGCGGTGATTGAGCGAAGCGATGATCCGGCCTTCGTTAAAAAAACGCAAGGTTTGGGTTGGATTGTCGAATCGTTTCAGCAACTTTAAGGCAACATAGCGATCCAGTGATTCTTGTACGGCTAAATAGACGGACGCCATGCCGCCTTCCGCGATCAACCGCTCGATTTTGTAACCCGGCAGTTGCATGGTGGCGACAGCTGAATCAGGATAAAGGACGGTTGAAGAATTTCAGAGCAGTTCCTCTTACGACGAATGCGTCCCCGTTATGGAGTTTGACGGCTTTAGACACCGCGGATCCGTTCAATCGGACTTTTCCCCTTTTTTCGGGGGCGAGGTAATAGCCATCGCTATGGCGTACAATCTTCGCGGCCCGTTTCGGCGCGAACCAGCCACCTATGCTCAAATCCGCATCGGACGATTTGCCGAGAGAGAAATTGTTTTTGGTCAGCATGAGTTTGTGCCCCGCCGAATGTCCGGTCATTTGTAGCAGATACGCCTCGCCGTTTTGGCGTTTTTTCAGCAGTTCGTCGAGATTTGCTACGTTGACCATCACCGTAGCGCCCTGATCGATTGCGTGGGTGTCTTCGCTCAGCGGGTCCAAAACTGTTTTTCCGGATCCGATTGCCGAAAATTTCAGCATATGCTTGAAGACGACAATCGCGTCGCCATAGCTCAATTTTTGCCGATCTACACGCTTCCCGTTGACAAACACACCGTTTCTGCTGGTCGTATCTTCGATCGTATATACTCCACCTACTTCGAAGATTCTGGCGTGGTACCCTGAAACCCCGGCATTATCAATGACCACATCGTTGTCGGCGGCGCGACCGATCGAAGTTACGGCCGACTTCAGTTCAATCACGGATTTTAGAGCGTCGTTGAAATAAATATGTAGATATGCCATCGATTTTCCTGTTTCATTGAATGATTCGGCAAACCGGGAACGCGAATTGTGTATTTTCAAGCCGGTGAGGCGACAGTTTTCGATATGCGCCTTTCCTCTGGTTATTCGGTCTTCCTGATCGTAAAACGGACCAGCATGGATTCCGGTCATTTGATTGTGAATAATCCGGAATTTCGAACCCGGAACGGTATGAATTCGCACCGGAAAATAGCCGATGCCTACAAGAATAGACGAGCATAGGAAAAATTAACGCCCTTTTGTTGAATCGGGGCTAATGAGGCCAGACGGGAATCCAGGCTCTACCAGCGAATTTATAGAGAGAAATTTTAATTGTTGTAGTGGTGCGGATCTGTGAGTAACAGGGATGTTACTCACAGATCCACAGTTTTCGACTTTCGATTTTTGGGAAATTTAAACTTCGCTCCAGAGCTGACGGCCCGATTCCGATTTTGAATAAATCAAAGGTGCTGATCGACAAACTACGGACTCGCTACGTTACGTGGGGGCCGGAATGGACCGTATACGTGAATGGTATTTTCAGATTAGACCGATTGCTGTAAGCTGCATTCCGCCCGGATCCACCTCTGATCGATCGGAAACAAGCGCGGTTCTCGAAGTACATCCTGCCGGACGCTTGTACTATTCGAATTGGAACTGATCCTCGTGCTTTTCGATTCAGCTGAAGCGGCAAACGTCATCCGTCCGTGAGTTCCGGACGCATTTGACAGTTTTCTGGCTTAATCCTTGCTCTTTTGAATTGGATTATATGATACGGAGCCTTCATGACTGATAAGACAATTACGATAGTTCTGGCTGGAGGGAGTGGTCCTCGCCTGCGTCCATTAACTGATCAGCGCACCAAATCGGCGCTGCCGTTCGGCGGAAAATACCGTCTGATCGACTTTACATTGAGTAATTGCCTTCATTCCGGACTCCGAAAAGTGCTCGTGCTTACCCAGTACAAATCCCATTCGCTGCAGAAGCATCTGCGTGACGGATGGAGCATTTTTATTCCGGAACTCGGCGAATACATTACCGCGGTGCCGCCGCAGATGCGCGCAGGCAACAGTTGGTACACCAGTATCCCCAACGCGATCCATCAGAATCGGCATTTGCTCGAGCGGAGCGGCGCGGACCTCGCGATAATACTGTACGGCGAGCATATCTACCGCATGGATTATGCCGCGATGATCGCTTTCCACCGGCAAAAGAATAGCGTTGCAACCTTTGCGTGTATTGAACCCGAAGGCCGAAATTGGAGTAACTTCGGGATTGTTACGGTTGATCCGGAAAACCGTCTGCGCGAAATCAGGAAAAACTCCGGCCGCGGCGAAGTCCGCAAGCAAGACGTGCTGGCCACCATGGGCGTATACGTGATTGCGATGAGGACTTTGCTGGAATGTCTCGAAACAAACATTGCGATTGACAAGTCTTCCGGTGATTTCGGGCTCGATCTGCTCGCCGGCCTGGTTCCCGGCCATCCGGTATATGCGTACCGCTTCGGGAAAGCGGCCGGACGAGTCAGCGTCGATAAGTTCTGGCGGGACGTGGACACGCTGGACACTTTCTATGAAACCAACATGGACCTGCTCGACCAGTTTGCCCCGATTCATATTTACCAGGAAAATTGGCCGATTCGTACCTATTCCGGCCAATTTCCGCCCGCCCGCACGATTCCGGGAGATTCCGGCTCGGAGGGCTTGTTTCTGAACTCGATCGCGGCCGGCGGCGTGCTCATCGCGGGTGGCGGCGTACAGCATTCCATTTTATTTCCGCGGGTTTACCTGGACGATCAATCCATCGTCGAGAGTTCAATATTATTCGACAATGTCCGGGTCGGCAAGAAGGCCCGGATCCGCAACTGCATTATCGACAAGAATGTTCAGGTGCCCGCCAAAGAAACGATCGGTCATGATGAAAAGAAGGACCGGCGGCGATTTTTCATCTCGGAAAAAGGCGTCGTGGTTGTTCCAAGGGATTACCGGTTTGAAAACGGACCAGACCAAAATTGAATTGACGGCGTGACCGGTAAGAAATTCAATTTCCCGTATCGCGGACTGGAGATACTGGCCGGAACCGGTTTAAGATCCCCTGCCCTTCTACTACTGGTAGTCAGTCACGATAAAGCGATTTGCATCGTCACCCCGGCACGGACTGCCGGGGCCGAGAACATAGGAAGTGATCGACGGCAATCTGCGTACCGGAATGACGGGACCCAGGTGAATCGTATCGACTGTCTACCAGTGATCCATAGATGACCGCGGATTTATCAAACGAAGCGGGACATATCCACCGCGACACGTTGCGGTCCCCAGCTTCCCGCCCGGCCTTCAAAAACCCCGGCGCAGCGCTCACCACAAACCTTGCAGTGGCCCGCGGGATCCAGGTTCCATTCCGACAACCGGTACCAATCGCGCCCGATCAGCAAGCCTCCGCACTGGGCGCAATAGGTGCTGTCCGCCTCTTTGTGGTGGACATTGCCGACATAGACATAGCGTAGGCCATTTTCCAAGGCGATCTTTCTGGCTCTGAGCAGTGTTTCCATCGGTGTAGGTGCTTTGTCGCGCATTTTCCAGTCGGGATGAAACGCGGAAAAATGCAGCGGGACATCCGGCCCGAGGTGATCGTGTATCCATCGGGTCATGTCATCCAATTCACGGCTACTATCATTCTCGTCCGGAATCAGCAGGGTGGTGATTTCCAGCCAGACTTCCGTTTCGTGCCGGATATATTCGAGGGTGTCCAGCACCGCTGCGAGTTTCGATCCTGTGATCTGTTTATAAAAGCGCTCCGAAAAGGCCTTCAGGTCGACGTTGGCCGCATCCATGTAACGATAAAATTCCATCCTTGGCTCCGGACAGACATAACCCGCGGTAACGGCGACCGAGCGAATGTTCCTTTCCGTGCAGGCTTGCGCCACATCGATCGCATACTCGTGGAAAATGACCGGATCGTTGTAGGTGTACGCCACGCTTCGGCAATGCAGACGTTCGGCCGCGGTCGCAATCCTTTCCGGATGCGCGAGATCCATCAAGGTATCCATCTGCCTCGATTTGCTGATATCCCAGTTCTGGCAGAATTTGCAGGCCAGATTACAGCCCGCGGTTCCGAAAGATAGAACTGGAGTGCCGGGCAAAAAATGGTTCAAGGGCTTTTTCTCGATCGGATCGATCACAAAGCCGCTCGAGCGCCCCCACGTCGTCAGTACGACGGCGCCGCCGTGATTGGCGCGCACAAAGCATAACCCGCGCTGACCTTCCTGCAACTTGCAGAATCGGGGACACATCCGGCATTCGACGCGCCCATCATCGACTGGTCTCCAGTAACGGGTCGGAAATTCTTCGCTGTGAAGATCCAAGTTCATCACCCCTGCCCTGCCACGGAAGTATCCGGCGTTTCCGCAATGGCAAGGGACACGGGCGCTCCGGAAATCCTCTGGTGAATTCCTTGCCGAATTTGTACCTCGCGCTGTGATCGAAACATTGTTTACATGCTGATTGCCGAAAAACTTGGGCACTTGAATCCATTCATACCGAAGCGGATAATAGGCACTATTCGAACTTAGTGTTGTCGAGCGGCAAGATTCGAACCGCCAGATTACCCGAAGCATTCATGAATGACACGCCGGCTGGCGGATCCGGGTTCATTAGGCTTTGATCGCATCGGCTCCAGGAGGTTCATAGATGGCGCTAAACGGAACAATTCTTTGACAAACGCTGCCAGCCATGGAGAGCGAACGCGAGGGCTGGTAGTCCCCGGTAGGCGTAGGTAATTTTGGATCCCCGTCGTGCGCTAGCGCCAGAGGGGATCCAAAATTACCTCCGAAACGCCGTCCAGCCATTTGTGGGAGCGGTGCGTAGCCTGCGCCGAGCTTGCGATGGTGTGGCGAAGCGGCGCGGACGCAGGGCGGCCGGGGCCCAACGGTTGTCGCGTAGGCGAGTCGATTTTGGTGACTTGGATGTCCCAAAATCTTTCACGAGGTAGCGACACACTTCAAACGGTGTTGCCACGCGTGCGTGAACTGGTCCCACAGGCTCAGCCCGAGCCGATGAGGCAAAGGCGTGGATCGAGGAACAGCTAAGTATATAAAGGGGAATCAATAGGGTCAGATACTGAGTCGCACCGTTTCGATTCTCGAAATGGTTAGATTCACGTGCTTTCCGGCAACACCGCCACTTGCGAACCGCAGTGACACGAAAGGAAGGTCAGGTTTGCATTTACCATGGAGTCTAAATTAGTTCGTTTCGACACATCAGACATTCACGGAACCGATCGCCGCATTTATCTGTCGGCTTCTTCGCGCGCCCGCGCCGCTCCTTCCGAATCGCCCAATAATTGGCTTGCCTCCGCGATAATCCGCCAGTTCTCCCGTTTCAAGGCACGGTCTCCCGAAGCCAGGGCATTGGATTTTCGGGCCAGATCGAGCGCGAGCCGGGGATTGGTTTGCTCGAGCCGCAGTTTGGCCATCTCGTGCCAAAGCTTCGCGTTCCTCGGTTGAATTTTGATCGCTCTTTCCAATGTGGCTACGGCGGAATCCAATTGGCCCGATAGCCGTTCGTTTTCCGCGGCATCAAGCAGTGCAATGACCGCGGGGGATGATGGCGCCGCAGGGACTTCGTGGATTCTCGGCTCGTCCGGAACATAGACTCTGGGTGGTGGGACCGCCGGGCGGACCTTCGCGGCCGGCGGTTCGTAAGGTTTCGTTACCGCCGGCCGATCCGTGCGCGGGTAGCTGGTGCAGGCGGCCAGGCCTGCGAAAATCAAAAGTATCCACCACTTGCGCAGTTGGTTCATCCGATGGGGCCGCAACCTAAAACCATTCCTCATACCAGGGTTTGGATTCTTCCTCGAGAAAATCAAGGCATGGCGCCGGCGCGGCGGGCGCCGACCCGGCAATAAAAGGATATTCTACCGCATTCTTGCAACGTTCATCGGCTCGCAATCCGGATTGCGGATCAATCCAGACCCATTCGATCGATTCGGGCGGAATCAGTTCGACGGGTTGCTTACTCGCGTCCCGCATCAATTTCGACCACACCTTCAGCGCGCCGGAACTCCCGGTCAAACCGGTCGGTTTGTTATCGTCCCTGCCGATCCATACGACTCCGAGGTAATCGCCGGAAAAACCGGCGAACCAACTGTCCCTGAGGTCGTTTGTCGTGCCGGTTTTGCCGGCCACGTTATAGTGATCCGGGATCATCGAATACGCCGAACGTCCGGTCCCCTCGCGCATCACTTTTTGCAGTAGCACGTTGGTTAAAAAGACCGCGGCCGGATCCACGGTCTGCCGGACAGTCAAAGGATACCGCTGCAACGGGGTTCCGTCGCTCGCGATCACCGAGCGGATCGCCTTCAACGGCGTCGTGAAGCCGTCGCCCGCAAGCGTCTGGTACATTTGAGTTACTTCGAACGGCGACAATTCCACCGCACCGAGCAACACCGACGGATAATTCTCGATTTCGCGTTCGATGCCCAGATCGTGGAGGGTCTTGACCACCCGGCCGATTCCGACATCGAGTCCGAGGCGGATCGTCGCCAGATTATACGAATTCGTGAGCGCCTGGTGCAGAGCAACGGTACCGTGCTCTTTTTGGTCGAAATTTCGCGGCGCCCATGTTTTACCGCCGCTTTTCAGGCGGATTGAGGTATCGTCGATTTGGGTGACCATACTATAACGGGCAGAATCTAAGAGCGCGGTCAGATAAACGGCAGGCTTGATCAACGATCCGATCAAGCGCTGGGTGTCCAGCGCTCGGTTAAATCCCGCGAAGCGCGGATCCCGCCCGCCCAGCAAGGCGACGACATCGCCGCCTTCGCGGCTGGTCACTACGCCGGCAATCTGCAATTGGTTCAATCGATTGCCTTGCTCCAGATCCCGGAGGGACCGGGACGCATGAGTTTCCAGGGCCTGCTGAACCGGTAGTTCAAGTGTCGTCAGAATCTGCAGGCCTTCCGAGGTCAGATCTTCATCGCGGTACTGCTCCTTGAGCTGGCGCCGAACCAGGTCCATAAACGCTGGAAATTGGGTCGTTGAGTATCGGCCGCGGTAACTCACCTCAAGCGGTTTTTGCTTTGCGATATCAGCCTGTTCAAGAGAGACCAGCTTTAGAGCCAGCAACCTGTCGATCACCAGGTTGCGCCGTTCTTTCGCCCGATCCGGTACGCGGCGTGGATCATAAAACGAAGCACCCTTGACCAGAGCGACGAGGAGGGCCGTATGGTGCAATTTCAGATCACCGATTGAGCGATCGAAATAAAATTGGCTGGCCAGGCCGAAGCCATGGATTGCACGCGGACCATCCTGTCCCAGGAATATTTCATTCAGATAGGCTTCAAGAATTTCGTCTTTGGAATAGCGCATCTCCAAAAGGATGGCGATCAAAGCCTCGTTGATTTTCCGCCACAAGCTGCGGCCCGCATTCAAATAAAAATTCTTGGCCAGCTGCTGAGTCAGGGTACTGCCGCCCTGTACCACGCCGCCGGCGCGGATATTGGCGAACACCGCGCGCGCGATGGCTTTGATCGAAACGCCTGGATGCCGATAAAAATCCCGGTCTTCGATCGCGAGCAGAGCCTCAATGAATGGTTTCGGGACTTGATCCAGCCTGACCAGGATTCTGTCTTCATTGTGGGCCGGATAAAAACTACCGATCTGCACCGGATCCATGCGCAATATAGCAATATCCTGGCGCGGTTTCAGGTTGCTGATCGACTCGACCTGGCGGTCCGAAAAACGGACCGCAATTCCGCGGCCCGGCTGCGCCTGATCCCAGAATCTAAAGGCACGGGTATGGACTTCAAATTCTCGTTTTTGTCGAAAAAACGTTCCCTCCGTCGAGAGGGAAGGATCCTTGCGATAACGCAACTGCAGCAATAGCCCCTCGAAGCCGGCAGGAGGCAACGGTAAACCGGCATACAGTTCAACCGGGCTCGCATAGACATGCGCCGGAATGGCCCACCGCTTGCCTTCAAACAGTTGCCGTACGGTATGATCCAGATAACCGACATAAACCACGAAAATCAAAACTGGAATAAAAATAATCCAGAAAATCCAGATTCTTGGAACACCGCGCGAATATCGCGAAAGCCAACCTTTCTTTAAAACCCTCTTTCCCTGCTTCTTCCTACTATTTCGTTTCATGCCGAGTGTTGCAAAATGCTGAATTTCAGCTTTAGAAAAATCTTTGTTCTCTTTTCGTTCTTGTGGTAACCTATTAGAGAACAGACCCAGAACGACGACCATGCGATTGAATCCACACCCAACCCTGACACGCCGCCAGCAAGAAATCTACGAATTCTTGATAGATCATCATTCGACTTTCGCAAAACCGCCGACACTGGACGAGTTATGCAGCGCGCTCGGCATGAAATCCCGCGGTTCACTGCACAAACATATTCAGGCGCTGGTCGATTCGGGCCTGATCGAACCCGCTAACGGAAAGCAGCGGGGCATTCGTCTTGCCGGACTTCTTCAAGATTCCGGAAACCAAATCCCAATGATGGGGTTCATCGCGGCGGGGCGCCCGATTGACGCAATCGAAAATCCGGAATGGATGGAGATTCCCGATCTGCTGAAAGGCCAAGGATCGTGTTACGTTTTGCAGGTCAAAGGGGACTCCATGATCGACGACGGAATTCTCGACGGCGATTGGGTTGTCATTGAACGGCGCAGTCATGCCGATGATGGAGAGATCGTGGTCGCGCTGATCGACGGATCGGATGCAACTTTGAAGCATATCGAACAACGTCCGGGAGAAATCATTCTCCACCCGGCAAATCCAGGTATGGGATCGATGCGTTATACAACGGATCAGGTCGAAATCCAGGGCGTACTGGTCGGGCAAATGCGCAGCTACCGGAATCGCTGATTACATTTGGCGGATCAAGTTGGAAATTCCCAGTTTTAGATCGTAAACGATATCCATGCAGCACAGGAGACTCCAGATGACGACACGGGTTCACATGCAAGACCAGGTTAAAGATCGGATCAATATAATCATGCAGGACAACGCCCACCTGACGGACGACTATGCTCAGACAGTGGTCATGGTGTTAATCGTTTTCGTGTTCCTTACCTTTGGTCTGTCTTGGTAGACGGATTCATTTTTTGTTGTTACGACGGACATAATGTGCACTGTCTCAGTCCGCGCCATTGTCGTGACTTCCTGCCGGGATGCGCGAAGCGGCGGTGCGCTCGGGGCGCCCAAAGCGACCTGCCCCGATTATGGACCATGCTTCGCATGATCCGGCATACACTGCAACCCCCGGTGGTATCTGCGCATTTGATGAATGCCTCTGCAATCAATCCTTGTCAATAGGGCACGCTTTCCGCCGGCCATGTCGCTGTCCCCACGAATCGAATCGCCTTGACAGGATTTAGCGGGAAATCAGATTCAGAAATTCTGAACGCGAACTGAAATGTTCCCGAAAAATTCCGAGCATGACCGATGTAGTCATCACCGAATTTTGTTTCTCGACACCGCGCATCATCATGCACAGATGCTTGGCCTCGATCACGACCGCAACGCCTTTCGCATTGATCGCGGTCTGAATCGCGTCGGCAATCTGTTTGGTCAGCTTTTCCTGAATCTGCAATCTGTGGCCATACATATCAACGATACGTGCAACTTTCGATAATCCGAGCACCTTGCTATCGGGCAGATAGCCTACATGGCACTTGCCAATGAAGGGTAATAAATGATGCTCGCACAAGGAATACAGTTCGATATCCTTGATGATCACCATATCCTCGGTATCTGCTTCGAATATCGCACCATTTAAAACAGATTCCAAGGTCTGGCTATAGCCGCGATTCAGAAATTTGAAAGCATGAGCTGCACGGCGCGGCGTTTCCGCGAGCCCTTCCCGCTCCAAATCCTCTCCGATCTCTTTAATAATATTTGCAAAATGTTGTTCCATTGACCGATTCACCCTACGAAAAACAGCTTTCATGCTCTTTGGCCCGGTTTGTACGCCGTGCATTTCGCCCTGTTCAGTCAGGGAAACGAAATTTGTGCCGCGGCCATGCCGCAAACTAAAGATCTTCCGAATCGACGTTTCCGGTTAAAAATAACAAAAATGAACTAATTGTACGCTACTCAATGTCGGATTCCATGGACCACTGCGTTTCGAACAACCGTTCCGCCTGGAGCGCGGTATTTCTGTAGAATACCGCCTGCGGTAAATCGAACACCAGGAACATGGCTCGACCTACCTGGCCGACCAGCAATGGCAGACGAGCCGGTATTATTCCTCGGCGCACCAATCCGGCTCTTCGGGAAGTTAGCCGGCGTTCGTACGTTGGATTCGAAATCAATCGGCAGGTTCGTTATTCCGCGGTTTTCAGTGGTAATTGGACTCAATCAAGCCCGCCATTACGTTGCTGGCATCGCTAGACTTGGTTTGTATCAGCTCGTTAATTTTCCTGCGCCACTCTTTGGAGTGCGGGCGCGCATGAAATAAACCAAACAAATGCCGAATGGTCGTGCTTAAGAAAACACCCTGATTGAACTGTTCCTCAATGTAGGGCAGGTATTCGTGCAATAGTTCAATCCGGGACGGCTCGGGACGAGATTCGCCATAAAATCGACGGTCAACCGCGGACAATAAATAAGGATTTCTATACACTTCCCGGCCAATCATCACTCCGTCCACCTGTTCGAGATGGCTCGCAACCTGATCCAGAGTGCTGATCCCGCCATTGAGAACGATTTCCAGATCCGGGTAATCCTGCTTAATACGGAAGACAGAGTCATAACGCAGCGGTGGAACGGTCCTGTTCTCCTTTGGCGACAGACCGTTCAGCAATGCCTTCCGCGCATGAATCACGAATTTTTTGCAACCCGCCGTGGCGACTTCCTCAACAAATGATGCCAGGAATTCATAGGAATCGTGGTGATCGATGCCGATTCGGGTTTTCACGGATACTGGGACGGAAACCGCCGCGCGCAACGCTTCGACGCATTCTGCAACCCGTTTCGGCTCGGCCATCAAACAGGCGCCGATCCGACCTTTCTGCACTCGTCCGCTAGGACAGCCGACGTTCAGATTGATCTCATCGTAATCGTAATCCGATGCGATTTTCGCCGATTGCGCGAGTTCACCAGGATCACTGCCGCCAAACTGTGCTGCGATCGGATGTTCAAGAGGATGAAATCGCAAATACCGCTCGTGTCCGCCGTGGATCAGGGCGCCCGTAGTCAGCATCTCCGTATAGAGCAAAACCCTCTTGGAAATCAACCGTAAAAAGTAACGGAAATGACTATCCGTGCGCTCCATCATCGGAGCGACGGAAAGCGGGTTCGCCAGCACAGACCCTCAATATAATCCGGGTTTGGGCTTTCCCAGTAGTTGGGGAGGTACCGGACGCTCGGTTCGAATCTGCCTAAACCGGTAATAGCCACGCAGCCAGGTCGCTCCGAAAATCACAATAGCGACGCCCCAGGACGCGATGCTGACAAAGAATAGATTTTTCATGGTACTGATTTGGCGCAGTAACTCGTCGGAATACAGCGAAGCATCCGGGTACGATTCGGCTCGAAGATTTCCAGAATTACCAAGCAGGCTAAACGTCGTCGAAGCATTCTGAAGCGAATAGGCTTTTAAGGCTTTCAAATCTTCCTTGAGCTCCTTTACCGTCGTCAGGTCCGTGCTGGAAACGATTCCGTTTTGAAGACTGATTTCGAGTTGCTGGATCTTCGATTCCATGGCCCCGGTAATTAGCACATTCATTTGCCCCTTAAGAAATTCCATGTCCCTGGCAAGCATCGTCGAATTCCTGTTCAACTCGGGGTCTCCCTCTGTGCGGGGGTTAATGCCCTGCTCTGGAAACGACAAACCGATGAACAGAATCAAGGTGGAGACCAATCCCGCAAACAGGACGCCAAACACCCATAGGTGAGAAGGGTTTCGCGCGTCAGAGCCAATCATCGGCCTACTCGATCCGGTTGACGGTACAACTGAAAACATGGTTTGGTTGTCTGTATAATCGTTATCCAACATAAATGTGCACCACAATTTCGACCGGAAACTTTGATCCGGATGCCCATCGTGAAACAATCTCGTGCAAAATTCACGGAATAAGAATCAGGTTCCCAGTCAATGGCTGGCCATGTCTACATGTTCAATGATTTTGCACAACCGTCATCATTCGATAGTCGGGGAGGATTGTGCGCTGATGATCGCGAACGAATACCCGGCCCCCAGTCCAGGATTGTGAACTATGACAGATTAGAACGAGGGGGTCAATCATGCCCGGGCCTCGATCATCAATCGTTTCATATCCCGGACCGCCGCATGCAATCCGGAAATCAGCGCGCGGGCAATGATCGAATGGCCGATATTCAACTCAACGATTTCTGGAATCCGGCCAATCCCGGCGACATTATGATAATCGATTCCGTGCCCCGCATTGACTTGCAACCCGGCCGAATCCGCATACGCGGCTGCTTTGCGCAGCCTATCGAGTTCAATCTCCCTGGCCCGCTCGGTATCGGCGTGAGCGTAAGACCCGGTATGCAACTCGATTACCGGTGCCCCGGTTCTTAACGCGGCGTCGATTTGCTCGAAGTCAGGGTCGATAAATAAGGACACCTGACAACCCGCGGATGATAATTCCAAATATGCGGATTTGATCTGGTCGAAATATCGCGGAATATCCAATCCTCCCTCAGTCGTCAATTCTTTCCTTCTCTCCGGCACCAAACAGCACGCTTCAGGCTTGATTTCACAGGCATATTTGACCATTTCCGGGGTGACGGCCATTTCCAGGTTCAACCGGGAATGAATCATCGGTTTAAGCAAGCGGATATCACGTTCCTGCATATGGCGCCGATCTTCGCGAAGATGCGCGGTGATTCCGTCGGCGCCGGCTTGTTCGGCAACGAGCGCGGCCTGGATTGGTTCCGGATAGCGGGTCATCCTGGCTTGTCGTATGGTTGCAACGTGATCGATATTAACCCCGAGCAGGAGTGGGCACGGCCGGGCTGTTTTTGGTTTTTTCATCGTACTTGTTTTTTAGCCTTCGACCCTGAATCGTCGAATTTTGGTTTCGAATTGCTGAGGTTTTGCTATGCCAATGGGACCGTTAGGACCATACCCAGGCATTCTATTGATGCCCCTGGTTTTTCGGCCGGAAGAGCGATCGACTTCGCAGTGGTTTTCCGGTGAGATGATGGTCAATGACCGCCCGCATCATTCGCTTGGCCTCGGACAACTGAACAGAACCGTTCAACTTTCTTTGTGTAAGGTTTATCAACGTGGAACCCGAAACACCACCAACCGGGCTAGTGGCAAGGACCAATCCCTGACCAATTCGGTAATTGTACCGCCGGTCCGGTCTGATTGTATTGCCACTTTCCGATTCTTGTTCGATTTGCAATCCAAAACCGATTTCATCGAGCAACGCGAGCTCAAAATAACGCAGTGTCTCTTCCGTTGCGCCCGGTCTGGAAAGGGCGACCAGAGCCGCAGTATAATGGGAAAATAGCGCCTCATGAGGATCGTGGCGATGAAGAAAATAGGCTAGAAGTTCGTTTAGATACAGTCCACAATACAAATTTCGCCCTTGCAGGCAAATTCCCGGCGGAATCGGTTCCGCAGCGGTCAATGTATGAAGATCGGTTTTTCCGGACCAGGATACCCGCAGCGGTCTAAAGGGTTGCAGGATCCCATGCAGACCGGAGCGATTCTTGCGGGCTCCCCTGGCAACCAATGCGATTCTGCCGTAATCGCAACTGAATAGGTCCAGCAGCAAACTGCTTTCGCGGTAGGGCCTGCTGTGAAGAACGAACGCACTCTGTAACGAAATACGTTGATTCTGATTCATTGTCCGTCGTGGTTACGGAATATTATTAGCCTGATATAACCAATCGCGATAGATCAGCGCCCGGCGGCTAACATACCGGTAATCGGTTCCAGAAGGTTATCACGCTATAAGCCGGAGACATTCAATCATAACCCAGGCTTCGTAAAGCCCGTTCATTATCGGACCATCCCTGTTTCACTTTTACCCAGAGTTCAAGGTATACCTTTTTATCCATCAATTTTTCAAGATCGATTCGCGACTGTTGGCCGATGGATTTTAAAACACCGCCGCTTTTCCCGATAACAATAGACTTTTGGGTTTCACGCTCCACCCAAATGATCGCATGAAGACGGACTAATTGTTCATCGTCGGCGAAGCTTTCGATTTCCACCGAAAGCTCGTAGGGCAATTCTTTCGCCAATCGTCGAATCAACTTTTCCCGAATAATTTCCGCCGCAAAAAAACGCGTGGACCGGTCGCTGATTTGGTCGTCTGGAAAAATCGGGTCGCGGTCTGGCAGTGCTTCCAGGATATCCCGCTCGAGGCGATCAAGATTAGTACCCCGGAGCGCAGACACCGGCACGATCGACGAAAAGCGGAAACGCTGATCGACTTCCCGGATAAACGGCAAGCATTGTTCCTTCCGTCCAACCCGGTCGATCTTGTTGATTACGAGCAAAACCGGAACCTGGGCTTTTTCCAGCAAGGATAGAATCATTGAATCGTCGCCATGCCATTTCGGAGCATCGGTAATCCATAAAATCACGTCTACGCCTGAGATCGTGTTTTTTGCTGTGCGATTCAAGTATCGATTCAAGGCCTTTTTTTCCTTTCCATGGAGTCCGGGAGTATCGACGTAGATCGCTTGACCTTCCGGAAATGTCTTGATTCCCAGAATACGATGTCGGGTCGTTTGCGGTTTTCTCGAAGTAATGCTGACCTTCTGACCGATCAAATGATTCAGCAGCGTCGATTTTCCGACATTTGGGCGGCCGATCAATCCGATATAGCCCGACTTCATTCGCGCAATTCTTGCGTTAGAATCCACTCTTTTATCCAATTTCTGATCGTTCGGCCGGATGACAACGACGTGACTTCCAGGACCAAGCGGCCGACACGCCGCTTCGGCGGCAGACAACCGCTCGGTATCAGTTACAAACCGCCCACTCCGCCACTGGCCGCGGACTATTTTGCGATTCATTCGGAAAGCGGGCAAAAGTATGGGGGGAATGGAAATCAATTAATTCAGTAAATCAAGAACAATTTGAGCAGCCTGTTGTTCAGCCTTCTTCCGCGAGGAACCGCTTCCCTGCTGGGGCTGATCCAACAATTCGACCTCGCATTCTACACAAAAACTTTGCTGATGGGCCAGACCGGTCGTGGATTTGAGCGTGTAGCTCGGCAGTTGGAGTCCCTTCGATTGCATGAGTTCCTGGAGCCTCGTTTTGGGATCTTTATCCCAATATTCGAGCGCTAAATCTTTAATCCGAGCCGCGAACAAGTTGAGCACCCAGGCTTTGCAGCATTCATAGCCCTGGTCCTTGTAAAGCGCACCGATCAACGCCTCGATCGCGTCGGACAGAATGGAATCGCGTCGATTTCCGCCACTCTTCATTTCACCGGAGCCCAGGATCAGAAAATCGCCGAGCTCGACACCCCGCGCAATTCCGGCGAGAGAACCCTGATTGACGAGATTGGACCTCAATCGGCTCAACACCCCTTCGTCCGCAGTCGGAAATTTCTCGTACAGATATTCGGCGATTACGAAACCCAAAATCGAATCACCCAGAAATTCCAGCCGTTCATTGTTGGGAAAGGCGGCACTGCGATGGGTCAGTGCCGTTTGCATCAATGTCGTATCGGTGAATTTCAGTCCAAGCTTTTTTCTCAGAGTTTCCGGGTCCCGAATCACATTGTTCCCGCCTTATATTCTTCGACAAAGGAAACCAGCACATCGAGATTTCCGAAAATATGTTCGATGACTTCATAATCGACGGTCACTGACACATAGGCCGGAGACTTCACAATCTTGATATCTTCCGATCGAATGTGTTCGACCATGTTGACGTCAAGCCGCTTTTGCACCGTGTCCAGGACTTTGGCCTTGCTGTAAGTCTCCATCCCCCCTTCCCGTTTGAGTGAGGCCATCGCATCCATTACCTTGAAATGATTCATATAAATCGGGGCAATTTTGAGGACCAGCAACACGAAAAATCCAACTACAAATAACATCACAAGAATTGAAATGAAAGTCAGACCTTTCTGACTCGCGGAGTACCGTTTCATACTGGCTATCCTGTAGAAAAAACGACATAACGAATAAGGTTAGATTGTGCGAAGCCACAATCTGAACCGTTTGTTGGACGAGCCCGGCGACTTGCGCGATAGACTCTATATATAGAAAATATCTTTTTCGAGGTGATGTCCATCCGGACATCGGTATCAGACGGTTAC
>JBGTCG010000134.1:0-23535 GCA_041748915.1 Methylococcales bacterium | reverse complement strand
AGCATCAGGAAATGGAAGACCGCCGGAGAGAACAGATGGACCTGTTTTAAGCCGCGCCACCTTTAAGGTGGCACAAATTTTAACCCGCTTTGAGCGGTTCACATTTTCAAGCCTCCGGCTTTGCCGGAGGTTTTTGACTCTAACCAGAGCGTCTATTTGTTTATGAATATTTCGATATTTGGATCGGGTTACGTCGGTTTGGTGACGGGAGCTTGTCTCTCTGAAGTGGGATATCACGTCGTATGTGTTGATATCGATGCGGATAGGATTGCGCGATTAAACCGGGGAGAAGTCCCAATTCACGAGCCTGGCCTCGATGGATTGCTTGATCGTAACATCAGTTCCGGACGGCTGATGTTCACTACCGATATAGATAAAGCAGTGAACCATGGACTGTTTCAGATGATAGCGGTAGGGACCCCCCCGGACGAAAATGGTTCCGCGGATCTACAACACGTGCTGGCGGTTGCTAAAAGCATCGGTCAGCGAATGACGGAATCCAGAATTATCATTAACAAATCGACTGTCCCAGTAGGTACAGCCGATCGCGTGCGTGAGACCGTGCAGGCCCAACTCGACAAACGCGCCCTCAGTCTCGAATTTGATGTCGTTTCCAATCCGGAGTTTCTTAAAGAAGGGGCCGCGATCGAGGATTTTCTTAAGCCGGACCGGATTGTCGTTGGTACCGATAGTCCTACGGCAATCCAATTGTTACGTGCATTATATGCCCCGTTTAACCGGAACAGGGATCGGCTCGTTGAAATGGATATTCGCTCCGCGGAACTGACCAAGTATGCGGCGAACTCGATGCTCGCGACCAAAATCAGTTTTATGAATGAATTAGCGGGCCTTGCCGAAGCTCTGGGCGCTGATATCGAGAAAGTACGAATTGGAATCGGCTCAGATCCCCGTATTGGATATCATTTTATTTATCCTGGTTGTGGTTATGGAGGATCCTGCTTTCCCAAAGACGTGACCGCCCTTGATCGCACGGCAAGGAGGGCCGGTTACCATACGGAACTATTGCAGTCTGTAGAAGCGGTAAACAATCGACAGAAGAAAAAACTTTTTGAAAAATGTAATAAATATTTTGATAATGATCTGGACGGCAGAGTCTTCGGCTTATGGGGTTTAGCGTTTAAACCCAATACTGATGATATGAGAGAAGCTCCGAGTCGGGTTTTGATGGAAGCACTTTGGGACGCCGGGGCCAAAGTACGCGGTTACGATCCGGCTGCCATGCGTGAAACGCGACGAATTTATGGTGATTCCGATAATCTTGTGTTGTGCCACTCCGCGGAGGAGGTTCTAACCGGTTGCGATGCGCTCTTCGTAACCACTGAATGGAACGATTTTCGTAACCCGGACTTTGACCAAATCAAATCCGAATTGAAATACCCCGTGATTTTTGATGGCCGCAATTTATATGATCCTGAGATGATGGCGGGAATCGGGATTGACTATTTTGGAATCGGTCGCGGTATGACTCGATAAAAGCATAAACTGGGCTCCGATGGCGCCGGAGGAGTCGACCTTTTTTCACTGAATGGATTGTTTTATGCGCATTCGTTAGAGCAACGCGGTGTCGGAGCGGAAACATAAGGCAACCGGTTGGTCGAGCAAAGGAGAATCCCCGTAGTATTTTCCTTCAGAAGATCAAATGGAGATCTGCTCGGCAACGAGGGGAATTTATCGCGTTTCTGAAACAGGCGTAGGTGTTCGGACGACGCGACCAACAATCGCTTCTTGCTTTTGGGAGTTCTGCACAATCGACGCCCGTCGGAGTAGAAAATGGTTCGGATGACCTTTTAGAATCTATCAATTCAGCTACGATTAATACGGGATTACCAATGGCGCAAATGCTATTTGCCGCTTACGGAAGAAATCGGTCGCGGACGGCGACCCTAAAGCTGGAAGAATTGCCGGACAGATGTGCCGCTAATGGATTCAGGATTTACCAGTCCGTCATAGAATAATTGACGGTAATGCCGAGTATACTCACGCATTGCCGAGATTCCTTCCTCAGTCGATTTGCCTAACTCATTGAACGGGTGGTGGGCAACGACAGCCTGTATTCGGACTAGCTTCCCTATAACCAAATTGATGAGCGTTCCTTTGTCCTTATATTGATCGTTTGTGAGAAATGATCTGTGAATTTGGAGGACCGGCTGAGCGGTTGATGTTTAAAACGTTTAAGCCCGACTGCGCAGGAAAGAAGTATTGACAGTTCGAACAGGCGATAGTTTCGATCCCAATAGAACTGTCAATAAATTTTACAAGTAAGCTTTGCATCGATTCGAATTTTCCTAAAGCTTTTGTATTCTAGGGTTTATATAGATATGGCATAAAAGATGCCTTTCGCAGTAATGGTATTGGGTCTTGCTGTTCGTTTCGCGGTATTGGATGAGTTGAAGCGGAGGTCATGGAACATTCGAACTTTAATGTTATTGCCGCATCTAATAGGGTTGCGGAGTAAGGTGTTTCCTATAGATATTGATAAGGTCCGTATAATCCTTGGATGTACATTTTTAATCTAAAGAATGAATCAGCAATGTATTGTGATCAATCCATCCAACTATGTAAGTATTCTTTGAATTGAGTTCTATGAAAGGACGTTCCGGATATAACCTGATCAGTCTATATCTAGTGGTTTCACCGTTATAGTGCTCTTTTTTTAAAATTGCTTCCTAAAAAAATGGGTATGGGCAACTGCCAGGAAATGCAATACATTAGTACACAAAACCACGATAAATAACTATACTGGATTATGACGAAGCTATTGTCTATAAATAATTATTATTATCGGAGAGGAGGAGCCGAAACCGTCTTTTTTGAACATAATAGACTTTTTGAAGGTATTGGATGGATGGTGATACCATTTTCCATGCACCATACGAAGAATCTGCCATGTCAATGGTCTGAATATTTCGTGGAAGAAGTTGAGTTTGGCGTAAACTATTCTCTGCGTCAAAAGCTAAAGAAGATACCAAAAGTGATCTATTCGCTCGAAGCTCAACGAAAAATCGGAAAATTGATTGACAGAGTTCGTCCTTCAATCGCACATGCGCATAATATTTATCACCATATTTCTCCTTCTATTCTGACGGTTCTCAAACAGCGAGAGATACCAATAATTTTAACTCTACACGACCTTAAATTAATTTGTCCTGCATACACGATGCTTACTCATGATGGCGTATGTGAACGATGTAAGCATGGTGCGATTTATAATGTTATTCGTCACCGATGTATAAGCAATTCGGTCATCCTTAGCGGAATTATTTATACTGAGAATCTTGTAAACCGTATATTAGACAGCTATCGTCGAAACGTCGATCGTTTTGTTGTTCCTAGCCGGTTCTATCTGGACAAAATGGTTGAAGCGGGATGGGATCGGAACCGGTTTGTATACATTCCAAACTTTATTGATGTCAATCAGTACCAGCCCAATTACCTACCGGGCGAATCGTTCCTCTATTTTGGACGCCTTCATCGGTCAAAGGGTCTTTCAACTCTCATACGCGCTGCTGCAATGGCTCGTGTTCCATTGAGGATTGCGGGTACTGGGCCAGAGGAACCTGCGCTCCGCAAGCTTTCCAATCAACTAGGGGCTAAAGTTGCGTTTCTCGGGTTTCTTTCTGGGGAAGCGCTTCATGACGAGATCCGACAAGCCCGCGCGACCGTATTACCTTCGGAATGGTACGAAAATGCTCCGCTGAGCGTAATGGAGTCCTATGCATTCGGGAAGCCGGTTATCGGCGCGGATATCGGCGGAATTCCTGAGCTTATCAGGAATCAGGAAACAGGGAATGTGTTTAAAAGCGGTGATGCGGCTGATCTAGCAAGGATTCTTAGTGACTATGCCACAAGCGACAAACGATTAATGGAAATGGGCCGAGAAGGTCGGAATTGGATCGACCAGCAGTTTTCCGTTGATCGATACCGTGAACGAATCCTCGAATTGTATTCGGAGATTTAACAGATGTCTCGGACGAACGAATCGTTTTCGGTCATGGCGCTCGGGCTACGCGGTATACCTAATGTCCAAGGTGGTATCCAGAGCCATTGCCAGCAGCTATACCCACGGCTGATTTCGACGAACGTGAGCGTCGATGTGATTGTTAGATCACCTTATATGAAAGGATATCCGTCCAACTATTGGAAGGGTATACGACTTCGCCGTTTTTGGGCGCCTCGGCGTAAATCTTTAGAGGCCATCGTGCACAGTGTCATCGGGGTATTAGTTGCGGCTGTTGTCCGACCGGATATTTTACATGTTCACGGTATTGGACCGGGATTGATAATACCTTTTGCTCGAATGATGGGTTTACGCGTAGTTATTACACATCATGGGCCTGATTATGACCGTCAAAAATGGGGAAAGATAGCCCGTTGGTCGTTACGACTAGGGGAACGCATGGGCATGAAATTCAGCCATGGTCGTATAGTTATATCGGCGGTAATTCAGAACCTCGTACTGGAAAAGTATGGTTTGACCTCGGAACTTATTCCAAACGGAGTCGAGTTGCCTGAGCTGTTGGAAACCACTCGAGTCCAGAAAAAATTTGATCTTGAGCCGGGGCGTTATTTCCTCATGGTAGGACGGTTGGTTCCTGAAAAGCGACAACTGGACGTGATTGAGGCTTTTGCGAATTGTGGAGCTCGCGGCTGGAAACTGGTGTTGGTCGGTGAATCGAATCATCCGGATCAATACACGAAGTGGGTGATGACACTTGCACAGGCGACACCAGGGGTAGTCTGCACCGGCTTCCAATCCGGTACAGACTTGGCGGAACTCTATTCACATGCAGGTGCATTTATTCTGGCGTCTTCACATGAAGGGCATTCGGTGGCGTTGTTAGAGGCGTTGAGTTATGGATTGCCCGTTGTGCTGAGTGATATTCCGGCTAACCTTGAAATGGGGCTCACGGGTGACAGTTATTTTCCTCTGGGTGACGTTGCAGCGCTCGCACAACAGCTAAATCGGCTGGGATCGGCACAGGTATTGCAGCAAGTGGACAGGCAAAACCGACGGGCTTGGACTGTAGATAGATATAACTGGCGAGACATTGCAGAACGCACCCTTGCGGTATATGAGTCGGCTGCCCGTCAGAATGCTGTAACTAAAAGCGGAATGCGAGCGAAAAGCTAGGTTTGATTTAAATGAATTTAGTTGGATATGGAGCGATAAGTATGTAAACGGACAACACCTTGATCAAGTTGGAACAAATAATCGCGGACTAATTTGCAGATGTTGAAAAACCTCAATGTAAAAACCGCCGCTCCTGGCTTCACAGGGGCGAGAGTTGAGCGAATGAGACGTTCCGTTGGGTGATGGTGAACTAGCGTAGGGTCGCCCGCATTTCAAAACGGATATTCAGGTCTACGTCATACGCAGAGAATGTATCGAAATAACTACGCGATATTATTTGACTTTGTTATTTAGTGAATTGAATTGAGTTGAGGAGAAAATCATGAATACCGAAAATCATGGATTTATTCGGACTTTCAACGGAAAATCGAGAATTTTTGAATTTACCTTGGACGGTTTCTCAATTGGTCTTGGATTATGGATGGATGTTGTATTTCAGCATGTGTTATGGCAAGATGGATTTTTATGGACGTTGATATTAGCTACAGCCATATTTATGGTATTCGCAGAGTACAATGAACTCTATGGACAATTGCAGTCCAACTCCTGCCTGCGGAAATCCAGGTTAGCTGCTGTCTGTTGGGCCAGCGTAATCCTGCTGCTACTTCTTATTGATACGCTATTCAATGTCTTTCCCGGCGTATCTCATTGGATTCTGATTCCCTGGTCGTTAACGACAGCTGTACTGTTGGCTGGGTGGCGTTGCGTGTTCTGCATTTTTTGGAAGTTAACGGCCCGCTTCGGCAACAAACGCAGAAACGTAGCTATTGTTGGAGCAACATCAATGGCGGCGACATTGGCCGAAACGATCCAGAAAGATAATTGGAGAGGAGAGCGCCTAGTTGGTATTTATGACGATCGCACGCCATCAGACAATCGGGTACATTTGCCTACGGACGTCGAGTTTCTGGGTAATTTTAACGATATGGTTGCAGATGCCAAGATCTTGAAACTGGATGTCATTTACTTCACGCTGCCTCTCCGCGCCGAAAGCAGAATATATGAGCAAACCAACAAGCTCGCCGATACGACGGCTTCAGTGTACATAGTTCCTGATTTTTCTCCGTTTAAACTTTTAAATTCGCGTTGGATGACCGTTAATAACATTTCGCTGGTGAGTATTTATGAATCACCGTTCATGCAATATTTCGGCATCGACGACTTCCTAAAGCGAATGTTTGATATTATAGTAAGCAGCGTTTTCCTATTGCTGTTGGCTGTTCCTATGGCGGCAATTGCAATTGGGGTAAAAGTATCTTCTCCAGGCCCGGTCATATTCCGGCAGAAACGCTATGGAATAGATGGTCGAGAAATCAAAATTTGGAAGTTTCGCTCCATGTATGTTTGCGAAGACGGAGAAAAATCGATACAGGCCACAAAAGATGATCCCAGGATCACTGTGCTTGGGCGATATTTACGTAAATATTCCTTGGACGAATTGCCCCAATTATTTAACGTTCTGTTAGGCGACATGTCGATCGTTGGGCCTCGTCCTCATTCGGTTGCGCGAAACGAGCAATTTCGAACGCGAATTCTTGGATACATGTTGCGGCATAAGGTAAAGCCGGGTATTACCGGATTGGCACAGGTATATGGATATAGGGGTGAAACCGATACACTAGAGAAAATGGAACAGCGTGTTCGACATGATCTTGAATACATGGAAAACTGGTCCCTCGGCCTGGACTTCAAAATTCTAATTATGACGGTAATTCGTTGCGCCTGGATCGAACGAATTGCTTGATTTGGATCGATGGGCCGCTTCGCTTAGCAGACCATTCGACTAGGTTCCTGCGGAATGTAAATGGCTAAATATGTTAGGAAGGTAAACGACGCTGTTCAGAAACCGGTTTGTACTGCGGAACTGTTTAACCCGCTATGCATGCTGTTCGTTCTCACGAACCCGGTATGTGCGTGGGCGGGCCTATTGGGGGACAATTTAACTCCGTACGTTTCTGCAAATAGTACCTATCACTCAAACGTATTTTACTTTCCTGACAACCCACAAGTACCCGTCCCAAGCCAGCGCTGGGACATACTGGTCCGTACGGACGTTGGCCTTTTGGCTGACATACCCATCGAACGCCAACGTGTAATTGCGGATCTGAATTTAAATTTCAACCAGTATCAGACCTTTACCTTTTTAGATTATGTTGGTAGCAACTCTAAGCTCCGCTGGGACTGGCTTATCGGAGAGCGTTGGACAGGAAATGTTGGCTATAATTTTAATAGATATCTGACGTCATTTAATAACTTTACAACGCCGGTCCAGGATATAACAGACAATCATAATCCATACGGCGAATTTGCGTACCGTTTTCATCCGAGTTGGGAGATTGCCGGCGGATTCAGTTATCTTGATTCAAGCCATAGCCAAATAACTCGGCGTTTTTCTGATTATCGGGAGTATACCTATAATGCAGAGTTGCGTAACCGGAACGCCGCTGGCAATTATCTTGGAATTGAGCTGATATATAGTGATGTGGATTTTCCAAACCGGGGCGGAGGCGCGCTCGAAACGTTTAGTGCTTACAAACGGTATACGGCCGGTGCGACGATAGACTGGCGACTAACGGGAAAGTCAGCGGTAACAGGGCTGCTGGGTTACACGATATTAAATAGTAGTCCGACATCGGCACAGAATTTCAATCAGGTCACTTGGCGATTTGAATACCGTTGGCGGGCAACTGCAAAAACCAGCATTGATTTGGCAACGTGGAGGGACATCAGGCCTGTTGTCGATCCTATCTCTAGTTTTATTAAAGATACCGGCGTCGGTCTCATACCGGTATGGGAGCCAACGGAAAAAATTTCAGTTCGTGGCGAATTGAGCTATATGAATCAAGAATATTCCGGAAGTGGTACGGGGCAGCAGATCGGTCTGAACAAACGTACCGACGACGTGTATTTGATTGGAGTTGGAATAGGATATAAGCCGCTCCAAAAAGTTTTGCTCGAGTTGAATTATGACTACCAGAATAGAGGTTCCACAAGAGCATTGCTCGATTATTTTTTTCATTCGGTTAGCGGTGGCGTTCGTATTGAATTTTAACGAGTTAGGTCGCGTCTCTTTAACCATTTCGGAAAATTCTTAAACGCGAAACATAAGATTCAACGGTAGGTTGAGTTAATGAGTTCTGATATGAAGGCGATCGGTCTCAACGCCAATGCGCTCCCAAGGGGTAGAGGACGCAGTTAATTTGGATTTTGATGCGAGGATACGCGTCGCGATATTGGCCAGAAACCGGGCGGTGTTGTCTGATTCCGTGGGAATATTGGTTCGAATGCCATTAGCAAGAAGCCAATTATACGGGTACGCTGGGCATGGGAAAAAAACACCGCTATTTTTGGCGGCGGCAGTCCGGTTAAAAGTAACGTACGTTCGGCGTTGCAGTAACGTAACTCAAACATCGAATTTAAGAAACTTAGGGGAATTGAGTGCGTTAACACCCGTTTAGCCTAGGTGAGTTTAAATGAAAACGAAAGACGCGCCCGCCTCTGTTTTCTGGACAAAACGTATTTGAAAAAATCATTTTAGTCCATTTAAGAGGCCAACATATTGGACCCTTCGCGCGTCTAATTTGGTTTCGTGCAGAGCCGGGAGCTGATGATTTGTCATTAGCTTCAAATTTCACGATGTGTGCCATTGCTGGTCGATGATGGTCGTTAACAAGCGACAGCGACTGACGTGAACTTACATCAGTCATTCTGGTCGCTTGTAAATGTGGCGTTTGCGAATTGAACATAAACTAGAAATTAGACCCAATTTTGCGTTAAAAGTTGACAGCGCGAGGTAAAAATACGAATTTGTTGGTTAATTTTCTTTTTTTTCGAGGGGAAAGGCGAAGGAAAAAAGGTACCTACCGCAAATTTTACAAAAGTATATGATTATCAACACAAAACTACTTCAAGGGCATCGGGATTTATGAAAAATCACTTGAAAAAAATTCCTTTTCTTCTAATTTTTGTATTGTTAACCGAGAGTTCTGTATTCGCCGCGGGCACCCGAATTTTAGGTCCTGGCGATATTGTGAAGGTAACAGTGTATCAAAATCCGGATCTTGATACCCAAGCCAGAATTAGCGACAAAGGAACAATTAATTTTCCGTTAATCGGAGAAGTACAACTTGGCGGAATGGATGAACGCGACGCGGAAGCAAAAATAGGAGCCGCGTTACAGAACGGGAACTTTATTAAATTTCCACAGGTTACGTTAATCGTTGAACAATACGATAGCCAGCAGATATCGGTTCTTGGTGAAGTAAAGAACGCGGGTAAATATTCTCTATCGCAAGGAAATACGATCATAGATGTTATTGCGTTAGCTGGAGGCATTACCCCGGAAGGTTCTGATAAGGTAGTGCTTTCCCGGTTCGGAAAGGACAAGCTCCGTCAAGAAATCGATTTAAACCGGGTATTTGGAGAGGGTGAATTAGGTTCCAATACCGTTTTAGAAGGCAACGACGTCGTATTTGTACCGCGAATGGAGGTATTCTATGTCTACGGCGAAGTTCAGCGTCCAGGAATGTATCGGTTGGATAAAGGATTAAATGTGATGCAAGCAATTGCGATCGGCGGAAGCCTTACCGAAAGAGGAACTCTACGGGGCGTAAAAATCCTCCGCCGGAATAATGACCAGGAAGTACAAACATTGGAAATCCAACCGACGGATCTGGTGATGCCAAGTGATGTCATTACAGTTGAAGAAAGCCTATTTTAATTGGGTACCGAGCTTTTTTATAAGCGGTTACCAGCAAACATTTATTACCAATAATTTAGTCCTGATCGAGTTTTTTGAAACAAACATTTATAGCCTCTAAACATGATTGCAGTCCACTCCGTTGAAATTCTACGTGCTCGCGTCGGATTAGTTTTTTTCACGTTAGTAGTAACGTTGATAAGTACACTGGTATTTAGTCTCCTGTCGCCAAATCAATATACTGCAAATGCGACTTTCGTTGTTCATTTCAAAGAAACCGGCCTCGCTGACTCAGTTTTGCCCAATAATCTTGCTGATACTTATATGGGTACTCAGATCGACATTATCAGAAGTACTAGTGTCGCAGCGAAGGTTATGGACGAATTGAAATTGGATGAGGACCCTGGGTGGGCAGACGCGTTCGGTGAGGACGACCAAAGCACGATTCGCCAGTTAATCATACAATTTTTGCTTGAAAATCTGGAAGTTTCTCCGTCGCGCGAAAGCCGTATAGTAAACGTATATTTTACGGCGGAAGATCCAATTTTTGCGGCTACGGTAGCGAATAGCTTTACCCAAAAATATATTGAAACCAATCTCGATTTAAGCGTCAATCCTGCGCATAGAAGCGCCGAGTGGTTTAATCAGGAGCTTGAAAGGCTTCGAGCTCAGTTGCAAATGGCCCAAGAAAAGCTTTCCGCTTATCAGTTGGAAAATGGCATTCTGATCGAGAATCGGGATAATGATCTGGCTGTAGAAAAAATGAATGGTTTGTCTCGTGATTTATTGACCGCCCGTACTGAACGAGCTGCGGCAGAATCACGGCGGCAGGAAATTGATAAGTTCATAAAAGGCTCAGGCGGATATGGCGGATTGGCCGAAGTTCAATCAAATCTTTTAGTCCAAAGAATCAAAGGAGATCTCCTTCAGAAGGAAGCGGAATTATCACAAATATCCAGTCGTTTAGGACAAAATCATCCTGAATACAATCGAATACGGTCTGAAGTAAGCGCACTTCGCAGTAAGTTGGCTGGGGAAACCAATCAGATCGGTCAGGCTGTTTTACTGGAAGCCAAGAAGGAGGTTCAACTTACGAAAAATCATGAACAAGAGCTGATAAACGAAATGGAAACGGAAAAAAATCGCTTGGTTTCAAGACTTCAAATTAATCAGGCACCGGCTTTGCAGCAAGAGGTTGTGATTGCACAACAGGTTTACGAAATGGTGCTTCAACAATATAACAAAAGCAATTTGGAAAGTCGGCTTAAGATAACAAACATCGCGATTCTCAATAATGCAGTTCCTCCGTTCAAGCGCTCAAGTCCAAAAATATTGATTAACCTGATTGTTGGATTTGTGCTAGGGCTGATGCTCGGCGTAGGATTAGCGGTGGTGGCAGAATCGACCAACCCGATAGTTCGCACGGAAGACGGATTGGACGAGATTCTTGGTGCTCCTATAATCGGTTTTCTCGAACCTGGCAATTATCTTACCTATTCCGGAAAGCAAAATATCTAACGAATTTCTTGTAGGAAAATACTGCTATGAACGAAGCCAAATCAGAGATACACCAACAGATTACTACACAATCTGAAAAGCACCTTGGGCGGCTTCTTGTCGAATCCGGTAAGTTAACGCTGACCGATGTCGATCGCGTTTTGCTTATGCAAAAGCGGAATGGAATGCGCTTCGGCGAAGCAGCTATCAGTCTAAAAATGGTGACTCAGGATGATATAAAACATGCGCTGTCTGGACAATTTTCCTATTCGTATTTGTATCCGGGTCAGGGCGGTTTAAGCCCGGAATTGGTGGTTGCTTATCAACCATTTTCGAAGGCCGCCGAAGTTTTGCGTGCGGTACGAAGTCAACTCGCAATGCGTTGGCTAGATCATGTGGATCAAAAAATACTTGCCATTATCAGTTCTGGTAGAAACGAAGGCCGGAGCTTTTTTACAGCGAATCTTGGTATCGTATTTTCTCAGATGGGCTCACGAACGCTATTAATCGACGCGGATCTTCGAAATCCCCGTCAATACAAAATCTTTAACCTACCGAATAGTCGAGGTTTGAGTACCCTGCTATCCAGTCGGGTAGATGACGTATGGCCTAATCAAATCCCCTGTTTGCCAAATTTGTCGGTTGTCGTTTCTGGCCCTGTTCCCCCTAATCCGCTTGAATTGCTTAGTCAGCCCCAATTTAGGCAATTTTTATTGGACGCGTCGGACAAGTTTGACGTGGTATTAGTGGATACTCCCTCGGCCGACGAGTATTCCGACGCTCAAATGATTGCCAATCAAGCCGGCGCTGCAGTTGTCGTCACGCGAAAACACCAGACACGACTGAAACCTGCATCTCAAATTATTTCCTTACTTAAATCTTCCGGTGTCGAGATCGTCGGTGTGGTTGCCAATTTATGCATGGATAAGCCCTTGTGGGATTCTCGTATATCAAGATTTCTGCTGAGCTCCCTAGGTAGATTGAACGTTTTTGGGAATCGATCAAAACCAGTTAACACTGATTCCGATAGCGGTGGAATAATGCCGCAGGCATTGCCGCGGTGGAATGCACAAGATCCCGAATCAAAACCCTAATTTAAACCGTCCGGTAACGTTTACGGCCCTTCTGTTATAAACCGAAAACATGAGAATAACGACCTCTGTAAACGTCGATTCTCAATATTGGGTCGCCGCAACCCAAAACGCTGGAAGAAGCGCATTCGCCAATTATGGAACGCTGGCGGCGGGTGGGCGAACTGGCCGCCCGTGTGGAGCAGTTGGAAGAACCATTGGAACTGAATTCCCGCAACGCTTAAACCTCCTCAGACATTGCCGCTTTTACCAAAGGTTTAACGTCTTCGCGGCGCGACGCTCGGTACCAAGGTAGCGGGCGCGTAGGCTAACTGGCCGTAGCTCAAGGCCCAAGTCAGATCGCTTGAGTGGCTTTCAAACCAATCCATTCCATGCTTCCGAACTGAATTTGGTTTCAGCCCGGATCCAGCGATTTTTCGGTAGAAACATTTTGATGCAGCCTGGCATAGATTCCCTGCAACCTGATTAATTCAGGGTGCCTCCCCTGTTCGACTATTTCACCATTTTCCATGACCAGAATTAGATCGGAGTTCTCGATGGTCGACAACCGGTGCGCGATAACCAAGGTTGTCCGGTTGTGCATCACCAGTTTCAGCGCTTCCTGAATGTACCGTTCCGATTCGGTATCCAGGGATGAGGTGGCTTCATCGAGGATCAGGATCGGAGCATTCTTAAGCAATGCCCGGGCAATCGCAAGTCGTTGCCGCTGTCCCCCGGATAGCTTGATACCATGCTCGCCAATTCCGGTATCCAGACCCTCGGGTAACGTTTCTATAAATTCCAAAGCGTACGCGCCTTCGGCCGCGTTCAAAACTTCTTCGCGGGAAGCTCCCGTCAAAGAACCATAAGCAATGTTATTCGCGATCGTATCGTTGAATAATGTGATGTGTTGGGTAACCAGAGCGATATGGCGGCGCAGGTTTCTCAGGGCGTATCTTTTAACTTCGATTCCGTCGAGTAAAATTTCGCCTCGGTCATGATCGTAGAATCGCGGAATCAGATTGATGAGCGTGCTCTTTCCGCCGCCGGATGCGCCGACCAGCGCAACGGTTTTTCCGGCGGGTATCCGGATATTGATGTTTCGTAACGCGGAGCGATTGGAACCCGGATAACTGAACCAGAGATTCCGAAATTCCAGCTCTCCACGGCATATTTCGGTTTCGTATTCGCCGCAATCTTTTTCCGTAGGCTGGTCGAGAACTTCGAACAAGGAGTCCGCGGCGGCTATGCCTCGTTGAACTTCGGAATTTGCATCGCTTAGCAGTCGAAACGGTCGGGGAAGCATGAACGCAGCGGAGAGATAAGCGACAAACTCCCCTGCGCTGGCCTGTTTCATTGTAATCAGGGCGAGATACATCAAACCAGCCAGGGCAACCGCGATAATCACTTGCAGGACCGGCCCCTGAATGGAATTGGTCGCAGCTAATTTGAGGGACTGATATCGGTTATATTGACTGCTTTCGAGAAAGCGCCGCTGTTCATAGGATTCGCCGCCGAAACTGCGGACTATTCGATGTCCGCCGACCAGTTCCGAAGTGATGTGAGTCAGCTCGCCGACGGAATCCTGAATCCGCCTACTGAGCTTGCGCAAGCGTTTGCTGACGTAGTTTACAATGGCCAGAACGGGCGGAGTAATCGCTAAAAAAACAAATGATAGGAGCCAGTTGGTATAGAGCAGGTAGCCTAATAATCCGATGACGGTCAAGCCTTCTCGCACGAAAGTCCGCGCGGAATCGGTGGTCGCCCGGGTCACTTCGCCGACGTTATGAGTAATCCTGGAGATCATATAGCCGCTGTTGTTAGCGTCGAAATAGGCGGTCGGCAACAACGTGTAATGATTGAAAATATCGCAGCGCAAGGTGTGAACGACATTCGCCGATACGCGCGCCAAAAAATAATTGCCCAGAAAAGAACCGATTCCGCGAACCAACATGAGTGCTACAAACAACAACGGCAAAAGCTTTACTTCTTGGCGAGATTCACTTTGCAAAGTATCGATTACATGTTTAATCATCGCCGCAAACAGCGGCTGCGTGCCGGCGTATAGCAGAAACCCGACAAAGCTGATGCCAAACAGCGCCCAATGCGGTCGGACATACCGCATCAGGCGAGCATAGATTCCCAAGCCTTCGGGCGACTTGAGTTTGTCGTTTAATGAATCGTTCATATTCGATAACCCGCGATAATAACGTTTAAACTGATGCACAATCTATCGGCTGTCCGTGTAAAATCCGTTTTCCGTATTAGTGTTCAGTCAAAACCCATGAACTGCATGTCCGATACCGCCGGTGCTTATTCCGAGTCGCCGGTTTCATACTACCCGCCGGCGCAGAGACTGTCGCAGCATTGGTCTAATTCGTACTCATCCACGGCTCGGCAACAGGCTGAGCAGGTCCGTTGAATTTGTTTCGGAATCAGCACAAAAGCGCGGATACGCCGGATCGATCCAAATATTCCGGAACTCGCTGTATGGCAAAACCGGGGCGACTGAAAAACATTCCCGGACGGATTCTGGTCATCGTGATGCGTTACCTGGGGGACGTCCTGTTGAGCACCTCCCTGATCCATTCGATTCGTATGGGCTATCCAAAGTCTCGCCTGGACGTGCTCGTCTTCTCGAATACAGCGGCGATTCTTGAAGGTAATCCGGATATCGATTCAATTATTGCAACCCGCCAAGGCGCCGGTATCGCGGAAGCCGCTCGTATCGTCGTGAGGCTGTTCAGGAAGTACGACGTCGCCTTTGTGACCCAGACAGGTGACCGGCCATTCTTCTATTCGCTCATTGCGGCTCCGGTCCGTGTTGGAGCAGTGCCTGCTTCGAATGGTACGGGTTCGTGGAAGCGCTTTTTTCTTCAATACTGGACAGAATTTGATGATATTGAAACCCATACCGTGCGGCAACATCTCAAATTGGCCGGACTGATCGGAATACACCCGTTCCCCAAATTAATTCCTCCGCGCGCGCCGGTAATACCGGATTATTCGTTTGGCAGTCCTGAAAAACGTCGTTACGCGGTTTTTCATATGTATCCCCAATGGACCTATAAACGCTGGACGGTGAAGGGTTGGATTGCAGTCGGCCATTTTCTGAAACAACATAACATTCGACTGGTCTTATCGGGTAGTTCCGCCGCCGAAGAAATTGAATATTTGCGTGGAATTCAGATCCAATTACCCGAAGATACAATTAACTTAGCCGGCAAAGTTTCGCTGGCCGAACTTGCCGATATTATCCGGGACGCCTGCCTGTTCATCGGCGCGGATACCGGCATTACTCATATGGCGGCGGCAACGGGAATTCCGGTCGTCGCATTGTTCGGTCCCACCAATCCGGTAAAATGGGCGCCCTGGCCGTTCGAGTTCAATGGAAACCGTAATCCGTTTCCCAGAAAAGGAAGCAACGATGTGAACAATGTTTATTTGCTTCAGGGTATCATGGATTGTGTTCCATGCCATCTGGAAGGCTGCGACCGGCATCGAAACAGTCACAGCGAATGCCTGGATACTTTACCCGCAGGCCGTGTCATTGAAAAGATCGGACATATTTTATCGCTTGCAGCCGAATCGATTATACCGAAGGACTGATCGGCAGTGCGATCGTGGATCGATTTCTTTCAGCCAGATAAAGGTCAGTACATGGATTTGTTAAAACCGATGAGCGGTACCGCGGCGATGATCGGCAATGGTGATTTCTTTGTCCGGGCAGGCGCGTTGTTCTCCGCGCTGTTGATGCTGACCGTTCCACTTTCCACGGCAATCTCCATCGCCATGACTTTTCTGGTGTTCGCGTGCTGGTTATTGTCGTTCCAATTCCGCGGCTTACCGTTGCTTGCCCGGAATAATCCGGTCGCGGCCGGCGCGATATTGTTATATGGACTTTTTCTAATCGGTACACTGTACGGCGATGCAGGCTTCGACGAATCGCTGTCGATGTTGCGCAAATACCGGGAACTTCCGCTGCTGGTTATCTTGCTCCCATTCATGCGCGAAGAAAAACATCGGCGCTGGATCATTACTGCATTGATCGCCGCTTGCGTGGTGACTTTATTGGGCTCATTTCTGCAAGAGATGGATATCCTGCCGTTAAGCCGGCAAGGAACGGCAACGTTCAAAAGCCGCATAACGCATAATGTATTCATGGCTTTTTTCGCGTATTTTTGCGCCCATCAGGCCGCAACCTCCACTTACCGGCGCTGGCTCTGGTTCGCACTCTGTCTGTTGGCGGTTTTCGACCTGTTCGTTATCGTGCAAGGAAGAACGGGCCAGATCATCGTTATTTTACTGATGGCGCTATTTCTCTTCCAACGCCTGAACGCGAAACGAGCGTTGGTCCTGACGCCGTTATTGCTGGTTGGCGTGATCGGCGGATTGAGCGTTCCGGGCGGCGATCAACGATTTCAGGAAGGCATCGAGAATTCCAGAGACTTTCTGCTCGGCCGGCAAGATCTCGGAACGTCCATGGGACAGAGATTATATTTCTGGCAACATTCGATTGATCTGATCCGGAAAAGCCCGGTCATTGGCTACGGAACCGGAAGTTTCGCCACTCAATTCAGCCGCATAACCGGAGGCAAGAATTTGCTTACCGAGAATCCTCATAACGAATATTTAATGATTGCGGTGCAATTGGGCGCGGTCGGACTATTCGCATATCTGTATTTTCTCGCCGGCCAATGGCGCTGTTCCCTCGAACTTCCCGGGGACCGGCGCTGGTTTGCGCAGGGCGTATTGGTGTCGCTAGCCGTAAACAGCCTGTTCAACACCACCTTTCTGGATCATACCGAAGGGCACTGGTTTGCTTGTTTAATCGCCTTTAGCTTTGCAGCGCTGCCGCGGTATGTTCATCCAACGGCGAAAAACGGATTGCAGGACCCTGATCCGAAATGGGCCTAATTTCGGTAATCGTGACCACGTATAACCGGCCCGATTCCTTGCGGGCTTGTCTGGACTCTGTAGCCGCGCAATCGGACCGGGAATTTGAGCTCGTTATCGCCGATGATGGTTCCGGCGAATCGACACGGGAGTCCGTTTTACGTTACAGCGCCGAAAATCCGCTCGCACCACCGGTCACCCACGTTTACCAGGAACATCGGGGTTTTCGCGCGGGCGGCATAAGAAACAAAGCCGTTGCCCGCAGCCGAGGTGACTATATTGTGTTCATCGACGGCGACTGCGTGGTTTTCCCGGATTTCATTGCGAGGCATCGAAAACTCGCGGAACCGGGTTGTTTCGTACCCGGAAATCGTATTTTACTGTCCCGCGAATATACCGAAGAAGTGCTTGGCAATGCGGTTTGCCTGTACAGAAAATCCTTGATGTCCTTTTTGGGACTGTTCCTGACCGGAAAAATCAATGGTTGCGCGGGCCTGATACGATTTCCATTAGGCTGTCTGAGACTGTTCCGCAAAACGCAATGGCAAAAGGCGAAGACCTGTAATCTCGGGTTATGGAAAAAAGATTTCCGCGCGGTGAACGGTTTTGACGAATCATTCGAGGGCTGGGGATTCGAAGATTCCGATCTTGTCATCCGTATGATTCATTCGGGGGTGCATCGGAAAACGGGACGCCATGCCGTTCCCGTGCTGCATTTATGGCATCCGGAAAATGATCGAAGGCGGCACGACGCGAATTTGCGAAGATTTCAGGATCGGCTAAAAAATCGCGAACCGGTTTTTGCTGAAAATGGGTTTAGCAGGCATGTCGATACTGCAAATACAGCCGATCTTGTAGAATGAGCGATTTCTGTGCCGATCGATTCGGCATTTTTCGACTGCTTCGCTGTTTCCCGATGGAATGCCGGGTCTCGCGCCGTAGATGAGAATGAATATTCCGGATGACACGCCTGCGGTGGAATGGATTCAGCACGAGATCGAACTGAAAACTGTTTCGGGAATTCTGGCCGGCCTCGAATGGGGAAAATCCTCGGGCCGTCCGCTGTTGGCCCTACACGGTTGGCTGGATAATGCCGCGAGTTTCTCAAACCTCGCTAGACATTTGTACGGCTGTCATGTGGTCGCAATCGACCTGCCTGGGCATGGTAAATCGATGCACCGTTGCCCGCACAGTGCATACCATCTCGTCGACTATACGGACGATGTATTAAATGCGGTGGAGGCCTTGGAATGGAGCCGGTTTGGATTGATCGGGCATTCACTTGGAGCGGGCGTCGCGAGCATGATTGCGGGGATCGTTCCGGAGCGGGTGACGGAACTCGTGTTGATCGACGGAATCGGACCCATCTCAAACACGCCGGATGACGCACCGACACAACTCCGCCAAGCGCTGCTTCAGCGCCGGGCCTATGGGAAAAGCGAGCCGAGAGTTTATCCGGATGTCGAGAGCGCGATCGAAGCCAGAAAGCGGGCGGGGAATCTGAGTAGTGAAGCCGTGGAATTCCTGGCCGAACGGGGCCTCGGAAAAACCGCTAAAGGAGTTTATTGGCGCCATGATCGCCGGTTGACGCTGCCGTCGCTTTTATATCTGACCGAACCCCAGGTGCTGGCCTTTCTTCGTTCGATTGCCGCCCCTACGCTTTTGATCAAGGCAATGGCAGGGATCATCGAACGCTTCGGGCCAATCGGCCGCATTACTTCGGTGCCGAATATTTCCGTGGTCGAACTGCCGGGAGGCCATCATCTGCATCTCGAAGATCCGCTGCCGGTCGCGGGCGCGATTCTGAAATTTCTTGCGGATCGGGCATCATCCGGCAATCCGCATGGTCCAATAGATGACGACCACCGTCGCCGCGATAGTAGGTCGCAGTCATAGGATGCGTTTATCGGCGCTGGGTTGCTTTATTATTTGAGGGGGGACCGGAATTTCTTCATGATCGTTAGGGAAGCGCTGATTAATTCAGAGCTTCCCGCAGTGCAGGGATGCACTGCCAACATCGAACGCCGTAAGCGTGTGATTTTGTGAGGCAACCCTGCCAATCGCATTGGCGGGGTTGCCGACCGCTGAGAAATCCAGGATGGATTTATTCAGCGTTTACTTAGGTGAGGCGCGATGAACGAACAATCCGCAGATCTCATACTCGATACCGCATTGGACCTGGCCGAGTCGTCGTCGTGGGAAAAGATGCATCTTTATGAATTATCGAATCGGCTGAATATTACGCTCGACCAGATCCGTCGATATTTCCCGCAGAAGGATGATCTGGTCGAGGCGTGGTTTGACCGCGCCGATTCAGCCGTTTTGCAGTTTGCGCCGTCGACCGAATTCCTTCGTCTCGCCGAAAGCGATCGGCTGGAACGTGTGATGATGATCTGGTTCGACCAATTGGCGTCCCATCATCGTATTACCCGCCAGATGATGGCCTATAAACTGGAGTTTGGTCATCTGCATTTGCAGGTGCAGGGAATCCTGCGGGTAAGCCGTACCGTGCAGTGGTTCCGAGAAGCTGCACGCCTTGAATCGACCGGACTGCGCCGGATTTGCGGTGAAGCGGTGCTCAGCAGTATTTACCTGCGTACATTCGCCTACTGGTTGATTGATGATTCGGCGAGCCAAGAGAAGAGCCGCATGTTTCTGCGACGGCATCTAATGCGGGCTGGGCGGATATCCCAAATCACCGGTTGGCTCGAAATCTAAATCGGGTCGCCGGCGGGCGTCTTGGACACCCTTACCCATGCCGTCATTGGAGCGCTGGTGCTACGGGCGCCGCGATTAAATTATTATGCGCGCTGGGGATGCAATGAACGATTGCGCTTGTCCGCCATTGCAGCCGCGTCGATGGTTCCGGACCTCGACTATGCCGGGTTCTTGTTCGATCCTTACCGGTTCATCACCGAATGGCATCGGGGCGTCACTCATTCTCTAGTGATGCTACCGTTGTGGGCGGTGCTGCTCGGGCTTTTTTTTTCGATTCTGACCGGCCGTTCCACACTGCGTCGGGAATTGATCCTGCTGAGCGCCCTGGGTCTGTTGTTGCATATCCTGTTCGATCTGATTACAGTTTATGGAACCCAGATCGCTGCACCGTGGAGCGATTACCGGGTCGCGCTCGGACTGACCTTTGACGCGGATATCTGGATTGCTTCGATTGCCGGAATCAGTCTGCTTCTGAGCTGTTACCGAAGGGTTTTCGCGCGCTACGGGATCGTGTTGGTGGGGCTCTATCTCGGGCTCGCGCTGACGACGCAACTCGCGGCGATTCGCGTCGGCGAAAACCGGTACGGCGCTCCGGCGCACCGAATTCACGCGATCGCCCACCCGCTTTCACCGTTTCATCGTGTTGTGGTCGTCGAAACGGATTTCGGGTATTGGCAGTCGCTGCTGGATTTAAGCGGGGTTGGCGCACGATTGATGGCAGCGGCCGCGGCGAATCGAATCGGGCTTGGCGCGTACCGGCCTCAAGAATCTCTGCACTGGAACTGGCGAACAAAACCAGGAACATTATCGGTGGACCGGGAAACGGTTCAAGACGCATGGCGTCATGAGGATATGAAGCGGTTTCGCCGTTTCGCGGTTTTGCCGGTCGTCTATCGAATCGACCGGGCACAATTCCCGATTTGCGTGTGGTTCACCGACCTGCGCTACATGATTCCCGGCATTACGCGGCCGTTCCGATATGGAATGTGTCGAATGGACCCGGATGCTGATTGGCTGGGATATCGTATGAAAGGATTCACCGAGTCCGAGCGCGGATTGATCCAATAGCCGTTCGGCCGTAAAAATACGGGCCGATTTTGAAGGTCGAGGTCACGAAGAGTGTTTACGCAAGGCTAATTTTTGCGCAGAATACGCCGCTTCAACGGGTGAACATCCGAAATTTACGCTTATGTTATTCATTGGGAGAAAAAGTAATGGCCGGTTTTAAAAAATATGTATGTGTAGTCTGCGGGCACGTCTACGACGAAGCCGATGGAGATCCGGACGGTGGTGTTCCGCCGGGGACCGCCTGGGACGATGTTCCCGACACCTGGGTCTGTCCCGAATGCGGCGCGGCCAAAAGTGATTTCGAGCCCATGTAAAGCGAAAGGAATCGATGTCATATTCATCCATGACTACGGATCCAGCCGCCGATCTGGCGCCTGAATCCTGAACTTCCCGGGCCCGCAAAGACTAGGAGGCGCCATGCATGTTGTGGTTATTGGATCGGGAATCGGTGGTGTTACCTTTTGCGAAGAAATGCGCAAATACAGTGAAGGCACCAAGGTTACGCTGCTGACGCGGGAGACCCACGGTTATTATTCCCGTCCTTTGCTTTCCCACGGTTTCACTCGAAAGGATATCGAAGAGAAAATCGTGATGAAGTCATTCAAGACACTGGAAGCGGGCGGGATTACGGTGAATGCAGGGGTCGAAGTCAAGTCGCTGGATCGCGCAACCAAGACTCTCGAAGTCCTGGGTCAGGGAGTCCGATCCCGGTTATCCTATGGCCAGATCATATTGGCGACCGGATCGGCCGCGTTGGTTCCGCCGCCCTTCCATTCCACCGGAACGCCCTATCATGTATTGAATAGCCTCGATAATCTAAAAGCGCTGCGGGCGTTGCGGAATGGGTGGCTTGGGCAGGGTAAAACACCGCGCTGGGCGGTGATCGGAGGCGGGCTGATTGGTTGCGAGGTGGCTTCGGATCTGGCGCTGGCGGGAGACCATGTCTATTTATTTCACGCGATGCCCCGCTTGATGGAACGTCAACTCGTGGAGGACGATTCGCGAACTCTGTTGGCCGTACTGGAAGGCGCGGGAATCGGGGTCGCGCTCGATTGCGCGGTGCAGGGTTTCGCATTGCGCGGCGATACGATAGGCGTCATGATCGACGGTGGAGAGAAAAACGGCTTCGATGCGGTCATTATTGCCTGCGGATTCAGTCCGCGGATCGAATTGGCGAAAGATGCCGGGCTGGAAATCAATCGCGGGATCCTGGTCAATGAACAATTGACAACCAGCGATCCGGATATCTTCGCGATCGGCGATGTCGCCGAATGTACCGACGGCAAGATATACGCCTACGTGACCCCTATTCGCAACCAGGCGCTCTGGTTGGCCGGATATTTGTCCGGTAAAGGAGAGGGAATCTGGTCGCCTCCGTTCTTTAAACCGAAAGCCAAAGTGCATGGCTTTAATGCCGACCATCCGTATCTATTTTGAATCCACGGATCACATCATCCGGAATCCCGAAGTATCCGCGCGCACTGCATTGCGCGGTAGCGGTTCAAACGGCAATGATTTTGTTCTGTGCGGCGATCTGGGCTTGCGCCGGCGCGGAAACGTTGCCCAATCTCATGTGGGGCCGTAGCGTCGTCAAAGTCATGGCCGACTCCAGGAATGGCCGGGTTGCGATGGGGTCCGGCGTCGTGGTGGCGCAGGACCGGGTCGCGACCAATTGCCATGTAACGCGTTCCGCGAGCTCGATCGTGGTGTCCACAGGAACCTCCGGTTACCGGGTGGTCGCCCAATCGTCGCTCCCGGAACAGGATGTCTGCATCCTGCACACCCTGAATTTGAAGTTGCCCGCTGCGCGGCTCGGGAAGATCAGTCAGGTTGCTCCGGGCGATGAAGTTTTTGTTTTCGGGTTTCCGGCAGCCGTCGGGCTTGGCATGATACGCGGCGTGGTCCGCGGGTTGCATGGTTTTGGCGATGATTATATCCTGGAGACCGACGCCGGATTCATACGTGGAACCAGCGGCGGCGCATTATTTTCGGCGCAGGGTGATCTGATCGCGCTGCCGAGTTTTATGCTCAGAGACGCAGAAGGAGGACGCTTTTTTGCGGTGCCGGTCGAATGGGTGCGCAAGGCCCTGACGCAGAATCCGGCGCCCGTGGTCAAATTGGACGGCCTCACATTTTGGGAAAATGGCCAGTTTGTTACAGGGAAAAATTCCGACGCCTCGGATTGATCGGAAAGTCCTTCGAACAACAGACCAATTCGAGGCTACACGTTCTTCAGGTAGGAAGGCTCTCGCCCAGCAATTCGACCATTCATCCTGTCTGACCACCGGCGTTCCATCGCTGCCAGCCATGGAGAGCGAACGCGAGGGCTGGTAGTCCCCGGTAGGCGTAGGTAATTTTGGATACCCGTCGTGCGCTAGCGCCAGAGGGGATCCAAAATTACATCCGAAACGCCGTCCAGCCATTTGTGGGAGCGG
>JBGTCG010000133.1:0-6076 GCA_041748915.1 Methylococcales bacterium | reverse complement strand
CGCTCCCACAAATGGCTGGACGGCGTTTCGGATGTAATTTTGGATCCCCTCTGGCGCTAGCGCACGACGGGTATCCAAAATTACCTACGCCTACCGGGGACTACCAGCCCTCGCGTTCGCTCTCCATGGCTGGCAGCGGATGATCACAATAATTCCCGCGAATACCTAGTCCATCCCGCAGAATCGCCGCGCATTCTGGATCAACTGTCGGAGCCCTTCGCGCGCATTCTCGTATTCGGCGACGGTGATGTAGGTCCACATGCGCGAGACCGACGTTCACCGCATCGGCGATACGCGGCATCGCCGGGCAATACCCCGTGGCAGACCTACTCAAGCGGCGTGCGCCCAGATCACGTGCACTGACCCAGTAATCGCGCGGCATGGCAACGATCGCACCGCGCACCATGGGAATCAGATATACCACCACAAAATTAAACCATGACGCGTCGCGGCTTATAACATTCTATCCGCCGACCGGGTATCAAGTCTTACACAAACAACTTTGTGAGTCAGTTCCAGCTCGTATTAACGAGACGATTTCCCGGCGTTGGTTAATCGTTCCAGTTGTTCCTCATAGGCGCGCTCGAATACTCCTTTGAACAATTTATGCAAATCATCTTCGGCCTCCTTGGTAGTTTCCTCATGAAGCCGCGCGAAATTGTCCCAGCATTTTGCTTTATAAGTATTCGGTGTTAGATTTTCGAGAAGCGTATTTTTACCGGGTTGCGACTCTATGTTTCTAGGATCAAATCGTTCCAATAAGTGCCTGATCGCAGCTTCCGTACCAGCCAGCATTGCCAGTTCATGCGCTTGCAGATCTGAAAATACTTCCCCTAATGCCTTTTCCCCGGGTAGATACTTCGAATCTTTTCCGGTCAGCAGTTGTGTGATCGCCTGATCGACTGGCATCAACTTGATCGGATTATTATTTTTAGCATGTATCACAGTACGTTCGGATACCCGAAACGCTTTTTTCACATCATTTCGAGCTCGCAAAAGTTTCTGCAGGCCATCAACTGTCTGGCGTAAGAGTTGCTCAAGATTACGCATTCCCTCTGCAATTTCCGATTTTTCTTCTCCGGGAGCACTCGGATCGTTTTTCGGTGCTGTATTTATCGCCGGATTCTTGTTCCACCAAAGTTCGCGAGCCGCAATTACTTTTTCCCGTACTATTGTGTTTTGTACTTGTGGTATGAAATTGATGGTCAATCGGTAAACCGGTTCGCTATCACACAGAGAAACGACATCGCCATCTTTGAGCTTGACGGGCTCATTAGTCGGCAGGCGTTCGCCATTAAGAAAGGTCCCGTTTCTACTTCGGTCCATGACGAAATAGCTACCTTCCTGATATTCAATTGAACAATGAATCTTGGAAAGTCGGCGAGTTTCATCCGGTAAGGTCCAGTCTTTTTTGTCGATACCCCGCCCGATCTTCAGAGAAGCTCCTTCAATTTCTCTGCTTATCTCTTTTCCGCTCCGGCAATCTCGAGCCGTAATCCGTAGTTTTTCAGTAACCATAAATCAATATCGTTCCGCCGCTTGATTAAATGCCGTAAGCCCGCGGATGGATCGTGAGCTTCAACGGTTTACCGTTTCAGCGATCTATATCCTTCTTGACATGGGCAACTGAAGAAGGAAAGTCGAAGTACGAAAACGGACTCGCCGCACTTCAAAATTGGCGCATTGATTCCCTTCTCTCTCCGGGAGAAGGCGGGAATGAGGGGATTCAAAAAAAACCGAACTTGGCGTGCGAACACTATACAAGAGTCTTGCATACACGAAACGGACTTGTAAATATCATACGACGTTTATCGTGTGGTATTAATACTGAAAAATCGGAAATTGAACTGCCGGCATTCATTTCCAATACGACGACGGCCCCGGCAATCAGTTCGCCGGTATTGATCAATGTTGTGGAATTAACACTTTGCCTTGGATTATCAAACTTACCGTAGAGACCCGGAAGGATTATACTGCCCACGAATTATTGGCGCCCGGCGAAAAGGACTCGAAACAGTTTCACAGAATCTTACGATATCAATCATTATTATGATCGGCACCCATACTCATCCGGGATTGTGTTTTCTGATCGCGGCAACGTTTTTGCCGGCGGCTTGCGGCTTGTTCAAATCCGACGCGGAACCCGCGGGGCAACCGCCGGCCGATTCGGTCGAAGTGACGGTGAAGGAGCAAGGCTGGCTCAAGGAATTCAAGAGACCCGGAGGCGACTCCGTCATGCAGCTGCACACCAAACAAAAGGTTTACTGGCTGGACGTGACCAGGAACGCGCGATACTCTCCGGATGAGGACATCACTCCCGCGGAAGCGAACAAAAAGCCGAAGATCAACTGGGTTCTCGGCGAGGACCATGAATATGCTATCAAGGGCTATGTCAGCGATCCCCTGACAATCGAGTGGTTCGGCACTTATCCCGTACTTTATGCGATTGAAGCGAATCGAATGAAGTAAATCTCAATAGGCTTTAACCTTCCATAATGTTGAATCGGCAAACGCTATCCTGAAGATGTGGCATCCAGAAGGCGCTGCTGTCGCCAGGCCGGAGCATTGGTGGGGAACAACGGCGCTCCGGGATGGTACAGTGAAAGAAACACGGCTGCAGCCATGCGTTGGCGTTGATAACCTTCCCGTAGCACGCGTTGGCAATTCTCGATACTAACCGGCTCGCCCATGAAATGGGCGACTCCGACTGCGAAGCGATGTTGGTTTTTGTCCCACCACTTTTCGGTTTTCTCGTGATCAGGCCAGGGAAGATCTTCGTCGGGGTCGACGTCGACGTCTTCATCGTCGGGATTGTCGTTCGGGCCTGATTCGAAGTTGTCGGGCGGTTTGCCGCTCACGTCCGGATCGGACAGGTCAAGCCCCGTAATCAACGAAAAGGACTCCCCGGCGGGCCGCGCGAGATTAGGGTTCTCCATCTGGTCCAGTAACCACAGTATGTAATTCGGATTGCCGGCGACGCCCGCACCTTGGATTAATTCACGCTTGCTGCCCGGATCCCTGGCGAGGCGCTTGAGATATTCCAGCGATTTATTCCTATCAACAACGCGTAACACCAATTGAATTGTGGCAGCGCGGAAAGGCCCGGGTCGGAAAATCAATTCCGACAGGGACACCAACGCTCGACCTCGATTTCCCAACAGCACCGCCGACCAACCGGCACGGAATCGGCAATCTGGATCGTTGTCCTCGAGCGCCGCCAGGCATGCCGGCAGCAAATCGGATCGCCCGCACTCGCCGGCAATACGAAGCGCGCGGGCCCGCAGCGTCGCGTCGGGATCGACAAGAGCCCTGTCGAGAGAGGGCCCGGGGTTGATCCTGTGCATCGCACTGGCGGCGAGTCCCACGGTGCGGCGCAGCGGATGATCCGAGTCAAGCAATGACTTGTCCGTACCCGTCAAATGATCGGGCGATACCCAGCCGAACGCGGACGTCAGGCCCCGCATACACTCGGGCACCGCTTCGACTAACGCAAACAGTCGGTCGAGGCGTCGAAGATCCTTCTCCTCGATCGCCCTCACCGCTGCCGCGAACACGCGTCCAGCGCTTGGCGTTTCCAGCTCGGCGTCACACAACCCCGATCCGAACCCTCCGGCCACGGCAAGACCGTCCAGATGTGCCGCCAGCCGATCATCGAATCGAAAAAGATGAGGCAGTTTGATATGCGGCGCGTGAACCAGACGAGAACGAATGTTATGCAGAATGGCCGATTCTTCTGCATGTTGTTGGACGATTGTGTGGATTGGGGGAGCCATCCTGCCGGATGGATTTAAACCAGATATTTTATTCACGCAACGATCTCCTTTTTAAATAGCGAGTCCAGAAATTGGGGTTAGCGTGGTGTTCTGAGGAGCATTCGGTCCGAGCTAACCAGTGGGGCCTTCCGTGACATTCGGCGGAACCCATCCATGGTTCCGCCTTACGCTGCCGCAAACGGGTTAAGGATGGTGAGTTGGTCATCGAACACTTGACCGTGCTGCATATCTTCCGAGTAGACTGCTGCACATCCAGCCATTAGCGCCGAAGCGATGATCATCGAGTCGTAGATCGATAACCCGTAACGCTGCGCGATCTGCAATCCCCGGTCGTGACTTTCGACTGTAATCGCTTCGACCGGGCAAATTGCACGCACCCACCATAGAATCTCCCGGATTTCTTCCCACGACATCCGCAGCTTGCGAGTCGCCACGCTCGCGAACTCATTGAGCACCGGTACACTGATAATTCCTCCACCGGCAATTACTTCCTCCGCCCGGTCGGCTTTGGCTTCGTCTCCGGACAGAAGGTAGAGCAGTACGTTGGTATCGAGGAACGTCTTACCGTCGTTCATGAGCATCGAGGCGATCAAACTTGAAGTCTGCCGGCAGCCGACCGCGATATTTTCTCAGACGCGCAAGAAGTTCGCGGGCTTCAGGCGTCTTTTCGACCTCAAGAGTGCGTGTCCCCACGACATGGATTTCTATCTTGTCGCCTTCCTTAAGCCCAAGCACCTCGATCACCGAGGCGGGCAAACGCACCGCCAGGCTATTGCCCCATTTTGAAACTTGCATTTCGTGCCCCTATATTTATAGATATACATATTGGATTGTATATCCGCCCACCAAGAAAATCAAGGCGTCCTGCGGAACCCTTCCATGGTTCCGCTTTACGGGTTACGCTGTGTCAGGTATCTTCGTGCAATTCCAACCGACGCTCGATCCGTTCCAGGCGGTCCACGATACGGTCGATGGCCGCTTGCTGCCGCGCGCCGGTTTCGTCGCCGATAATGATTTCGCGGCGCACAAGCGACATGCTGCTTTCCAAAGTTAAAAGCGGCAGCTTCACCTCCTTCATGTCATCGGCGATTTGATCGACGCGTCCGCGAATATGCCGCAGGTGTTCCAAAACGAGGTTTTCAGGATTGTCGCTCATGCTGTGACGCCGTGAATCAAAACTGTGCGACTCACATCTTAATCCATTTGGCGGAATCCGAACACCGTCGTGCCAATCACGATGTGACAGTGCAGGCACATTTTTTCGCATCCGAGGTTTGTAAATCGTTTCGGTCATCGCTCCGATTCAATTCGGCGGAACCCGTTGGACGGTTCCCCGTTACGCCAGTTGATGTACGCACACTATACGTTTCCGTTTCTTGGCTCTCGCCCTTCGCCTACTTTAAAGCTAAAATATTTGATCTGGAATGTGCAACATAAAGAGAACTTTATCAATGCGACAAGTTATTATTCATCCAGGCGAAGACGGTTATTGGGTTGCGGAATGTCCTAGCCTCCCGGGTTGCATCACTCAGGGGAAAACCAGAAAAGATGCATTAGAAAACGCCAGAGAAGCCATTGACGGCTATATTGCAGTACTCAAGGATGACGGGTTACCTGTTCCAGAGGACCAGTTCGATACGATGATAGTTGCCTTGTGAGCGGATTACCACGGGTTTCAGGACAAGCCTGTGTGATCGCGTTGGCGAAAGTGGGCTTTTATAAAAAGCGCCAGCACGGCAGCCACATAATTCTGCGCAGGGATAGCCCTTTTACCCAGCTTGTGGTGCCTGACCATAGGGAGCTCGATCGTGGTACGTTGCGTTCGATCATTCGACAAGCGAACCTCGGCGTCGATGAATTTAACGCTTTAATCTGAACACGATAGGGTCAAATGCGGTATTGTTTCTACTGTAAGGCATCACTGTCATTCATTCGTGATTCTTCAAGACTCGACCATTAAAGCCCGGTACCTGGACGGTTTGACTGGACCGGGGCTACTTTATAAGTTCCAATCTTTTTTCGACACGTTGCAAGCGTTCCCTCAGCTCGGAAAGTTCTTTTCGGATTTCGATTTCTGACAACATCTGCCCACTAAGTTTCTCATTCATTGCGGCAAGTTGTAAGTTAATGTCAGATCGAAGATTATCGAGATTGTGTTTAATCTCCGACGCTGCCAGCCATGGAGAGCGAACGCGAGGGCTGGTAGTCCCCGGTAGGCGTAGGTAATTTTGGATACCCGTCGTGCGCTAGCGCCAGAGGGGATCCAAAATTACATCCGAAACGCCGTCCAGCCATTTGTGGGA
>JBGTCG010000132.1:0-21645 GCA_041748915.1 Methylococcales bacterium | reverse complement strand
CGCTCCCACAAATGGCTGGACGGCGTTTCGGATGTAATTTTGGATCCCCTCTGGCGCTAGCGCACGACGGGTATCCAAAATTACCTACGCCTACCGGGGACTACCAGCCCTCGCGTTCGCTCTCCATGGCTGGCAGCGTTTGCCATGCCAACCTTCTTGATGAAGGGATGGGGGGTCGGAACTTCGCCGCATGGCGTTCCGGATAGTGGGTATGGATTTCCAACACCATGCTGGCCGGTTTCCGGCCGGACTCGAACAATCCGCTAACCGCATTTGGACGGCGCCTATTCCTGCCTTCCGGCGGAGTACCACGCTTCGTAGCCCCCGGCGATTGAAACCACGTTGGTATAACCCAAACGCTTGAGCGTCCACGCGGCCAGAACCGAACGTGCGCCCGTTCGACAGTACAGTACGATCGGAGCGTCGGGATTCCCGAGCTCAGGCGTGCTGGCCAGCTTGAATTCCAATACGCCCCGAGGCACATTGAACGCGCCGGGAAGATTTCCGGCTGCGAACTCTTCGGGCTCGCGAACGTCGACCACGACTGGATTGCCCTTGCTAAGCAGGCTTTTCACGGCGCGCACGTCAACTTCGGTCACCTGCTGTTTGGCTTCACGTACCAGATCCTGTGCCGTCATTACCAGTTGCGGCGCCACCGCGGGCAGGACTTTGGCCAATGGTTTCTCCCGTTCCTCGCGCGCCATCGCGTCCTGCCGGAGTTCTTCTTCGGTCAATCCACAAAGTTGGTTGGCCGGGACCGCTGCGTCGATCAGTCGAGGTTTGGGCAAGTTGAGGTTGTTCATGGTTTCGACGAATTCCGCGCGGGTCTTAGCGGCGATCCTTGAATTCGTGGTACGCTCCTGCTCGATGGAGCTGACCCTGCGGCCATTATAATCGTGGGCCGGAAAAACCAGGGTTTCCCCCGGGAGGGAAAAAAGCTTTTGCGTGATTGAATCGTACAGCGCGCCCGCATCGCCGCCCTGAAAATCGGTCCGGCCGCAGCCGTTGATGAACAACGTGTCGCCGGTGAAAACCCGGTCGCGCCATAGGTAGGAAACACTGCCCCGGGTATGCCCGGGGGTCGCCAGAACGTTGATCTCCTCACCGTCTCCAAAGGTCAGCACATCGCGATCCTGAAGCTGTCGATCGGCGTATTTTGCGCCGCAGAGTTGTCCGATGCCGGTCGACGCGCCGGTGCGCTGTCGAAGCAAGCCGCTCGCGGTAATGTGATCGGCATGAGCATGGGTTTCGAGCGAATATCGCAACTTCAAGCCGTATTCATCAAGCAACTTTAGATAGTTGTCGATATAGGTATTGACCGGATCGATAAACACCGCTTCGCGGGTTTTCGGACATCCGATCAAATACGTGAAGGTCAAGGACTCCGGATCGAATAGCTGTCTGAATAACATACATTATTTCCGATCGATGTGAAGGTCGGTTGTAACCGGGTCGGCAGCGGCAGCGTCGAACTTTCGGCCCCGAGACCGGCGGTTCGCGGTCGGTGTGCAGTATATCCTGATACCGCTGACATCGGACATGATCCGTATTAATGATCGTATTAGACCTGCAATCGGCGTCCGATTCTGCCGAATATCGAACGAAGTTCACGGGAGACGGTTTTTTTACGCGATCCAAGAATTTGTATTTGGTACGAATGTCTAACCCCGTGATATTGAATATGGGTTACGTCCACACTAGATGTAAGGTGAAAAGCTCTATCGGATCAGAGAGCCGGTAGCGGTTTATGCGATAGCCTCGTTCGATTGACTACCGGTCCATTGCAATGACCAGTTCCGGGCCGAACTGCGCGCCGCTCCCGAATCCTCTATCTGGGCATGAGAAGCCTTCGTGACCTGTTTTGTTTGGACTATAATTGATCCCGATCAGGTAGTTTTACTGAGTTCAGGTTAAATTAATTCAAGTTATTCATTACATGATCCTATTTCTCAAATTTGTCGTGCCGGCATGGTTTATCGGAATACTGTGTCTATGGACGGGTTTAATTTGGTGTTCGATGACCACCGGGTATTCGCTGCACGGCGCAGTTGACCGGTTTGCGTACTAAATCGAACCAGAACTAACCATACGAATTTTACCGTCGTTGAATCGAAGGGTTTCGGTCCGGCGATTCGGGAACCAGGAGCAAAACATGTCTTTTCTGTATCGGCGATGGATATCCCGAATCGTGTTCGGACTCACTTTGGTCATGATTGTCGTTGCCGGGACTCTCGTCATTGGCAGGGAAATCAGGACATCCGAATTACAGGCGCGTCTATTTACTTCACTTTTTCAGGATCTTACTTTCAAACTCGCGCCTGGACCGAGCCCGAGCGTACGTTTTCCCGAGTACGGGCCTTACGATCAACGTCTGGGTTATTCTGGGATTCCGACATTCATTCGACGCCTTGAGGAACGGGGCTTCGGGATTACTGCCCAGAGCCGGATTTCGCCGGAATTGGCCCATTTGGTCGATCGCGGATTTTTTACTATTTACCCAGAAAAAAGCCAAGCCGGGCTGACTGTTCTCGATCGCAACGACCAACCGCTTTTCAAAGCCGTCTATCCTAACCAGGCCTATCCCGACTTCGAATCAATTCCTTCGGTGGTTCTCAATACACTGTTATTCATCGAAAACCGCGAACTGCTCAATGAATCCTATGCTACCCTAAATCCGGCCGTTGAATGGGATCGTCTCGGGAAAGCGACCTTTGATCTGATCCGGAAAAAGCTCGGGGCGGATATCAATGTTACCGGCGGCAGCACTCTGGCTACCCAATTGGAAAAATTCCGCCATTCTCCAAACGGAATTACCCCTTCGGTCACGGAAAAGTTCAGACAGATGGGAACCGCCTCGATCCGTGCTTATATGAACGGACCGGATACCCTCGAGGCTCGCCGCACGATCGCGCTGACCTACCTGAATTCCGTACCTCTTGCCGCCGCTCGCGGATACGGTGAGGTGCAGGGTATCGGCGACGGGTTATGGGTGTGGTACGGGGCCGATTTCCATGCCATGAACCGTTTGTTGAGTGCCGAAACGATTGCGATGAGCGAACCCATCACTCCCGAGCAGGGGCGCGCGTACCGGCAGGTATTGAGTCTGTTGCTATCGCAACGGCGCCCTTCCTATTTCCTCCGAGCGGGCCATGAATCCTTGCAAAAATTGGCGGACAACTACCTGAACGTGCTGATGGCCTCGGGCGTCATTCCGGCCCAGCTGTGCAGGGCTGCGCAGCAGAGTACGGTTACTCTGCGCGACGATTCGCTGGAGGTCGACAATTCACCGTTTATCGAACGCAAAACCCAGACTGTCGTGAGGTCACGCCTGGCCGGCGCGCTTGGCGTGGACAGTCTTTATGACCTGGACCGCATGAACATCAAGGTCAAGAGTACCCTAGATCAGGACGCGCAAACTACGCTCAGAAATGCCCTGATTGGTTTACGGCAACCGGAGAAGGCCCGTGCCGCGGGTATCACCGGTACTCGCCTGCTCAATACCGGCAATGATCTGTCGAAAGTCGTTTACAGTTTGGTGCTTTATGAGCGGACCCCCTTCGGCAACATGATGCGCGTCCAGACCGATAACTACGATCAACCGCTGGACATTAATGAAGGTATCCGACTGGACCTCGGTTCCACGGCGAAACTTCGAACCACGGTACATTACGTGCAGCTGGTGGATGAACTGTACCACCGCTACGTTGATCAGCCGCGCGATGCCTTGGCCCAGTTGCAGTTCCATCCGCGTGATTATATGTCGCGTTGGGTTGTCGAACAGTTGATGCGGAATCCGCAACCGACGTTCGCGGAGGTTATCGATGCGGCCTTGGAAAGGCGGTATTCGGCAAGTTCCGGAGAAAGTTTTTATACCGGCGGAGGATTGCACACCTTTTCCAATTTCAATAAGGCTGACAGCGGCAAGATTCTGTCCGTCAAAGCGGCGCTGCGCGACTCCGTCAATCTGGTATTCATACGGCTGATGCGCGAAATAACCTATCACTATCTATACCGTCCGGGAGGAATCGCGCGCCGAATGGACGAGGGCGACGAAGATTTGCGCTTGCACTACCTTGGCCGCTTTGCTGATGAGGAGGGGGTAACCTTCCTGCGGCGATTCCATGCGAAATACCGGGATATGAACACGAAGGAACGAGAGCGCTTGCTCATCAGCGGGGTGCTTCCGATTCCCGCGAGAGTTGCGACCGTCTACCGCTCCTTGTATCCGGACCGGGACGTGACGGAATTCGGCCGTTTCATGAAGACCCATGTTAAATCCAAGAAGCTTTCCGGTAAAGAAATCGAGGACCTCTACGATAAATATTCCATCGAATCGTTCAACCTGCAGGACCGGGGTTACATTGCTCGCGTTCACCCCCTGGAGTTGTGGCTGGTCGGTCATCTGATTCATTCGCCCGGCGCTTCGCTTCACGATCTTATTGATGCAAGCACGGACGAACGTCAGCAGGTCTATCAATGGCTGTTCAAGACGCAAAGAAAATACCGGCAAGACAAACGGATTCGCACCTTGTTGGAAAAAGAAGCCTTTGAACGGATCGGAGTCGCGTGGCGCAGCGTAGGCTATCCGTTTTCACGTCTGACCCCCTCGTATGCGACCTCTATCGGAGCTTCGGGAGACCGGCCTGCAGCCCTCGCCGAACTCATTGGTATCCTGCTCAATGACGGGGTTCACGATCCACAGGTCCGATTCGAATCGCTCCATTTTGCCGCCGATACACCGTATGAGACATTGATGCAACTCAAGCCGAAGCAGGGAAAGCAGGTGTTGTCTCCGGAAGTAGCCCTAGCGGTGCGCAATGCTCTAGTCGATGTGGTCGACAAAGGCACGGCCGTCCGGCTTCGGGGCCGCTACAAGGATCGGAACGGCGGTCTTTTGATGGTCGGCGGGAAAACCGGTACCGGCGATCACGTCCGGAAGATATTCGGGACCAGAGGTCGCGTAATTGATTCACAGGTAATCAGCCGGACAGCCACGTTCGTTTTTTTCCTCGGGGATCGCTACTTCGGCACCCTGACTGCCTATGTCACGGGATCCGACGCCGCCCATTATCAGTTCACCAGTACGCTGCCGGTGCAGGTGTTGAAATCCTTGAGCCCGGTCATCGAGCCGTTGGTCAACAGGGCGGACGAAAAACTTGAAGGCGGTGGAGAAAGGATCCTGACTGCTGCTCGGATGCCGTCGCTGGAAAAAAATATAACCGAAGTTACCCGTCAATGATGGCGAATCGACGCGCTGAATCCGAGACTTCGACAACACATTCAGATCGATCATGTCTGCACTGATCCGGCGCCTGGCCGATGGTTAGCCGTACGTCGAATGAGGATGTGTTTCCCACTGCCGAGTCTTTCCGCGCGGAAGGCTATCTTATGAATTCGGAAAGGTTCGCAATGGAAACGCCGAATATATCCATCTTGGATTTCCGAGCGGTCGGCAACCCTGCCAATGCGATTTGGGGTTGCTTCACAAAATCGGAAGCTTACAACGAGCATCCCGGGATACTCTGATTTAATCGGAACTTCCCTATCGTCCTTTCCAACGTCGCATTGGCCGTTCCAACCCTAAGGGATTTTCCGGGTCGATGTGATCTTGAAACGGAATTCTGCGATCATGGTGGGTAATCTGATAGACCCATCCCAGCCAATTGCTGACCAGGGCGCGCGCGGTATCGCGCCAGGTTATATCGAGTTGCCCCAATATTGCGGATTCCGGAAATTCCGGCGCTGACAGGTTCCTGATTTTTGCTTTGATGATCTGATTCCGATACTCGTTCAGCACGCGCTTTGAATGATCATCGAAATAATTATCCGGAAAGGGAGGGTATTCGGATAACTCACCGTAAAAGTAACGAAATGTTTCGCGTTTATATTCTTTCATCAGACTGATCAGGTCATATTCAGGATGACCTTGAAAGTAGACTACCCGAAAGCCGTCCGGACTGACCCAGAGATGGGCTCCCGCCTCTTTACTTTCGGCCAGGACTGTTAGGCCCGCGGCTTCGATGTCGGAACGGAACATTTCATTGAAACGCGAATGAGGCACATCAAAGCGGGTATTGAGATCATTCACGAGCGGGTGGGTGCGGTCCACCAGATGATGAGGAAAAACGCCCCAGCGCTTCTCAGTCAAATGGGTGCGCCTGATATTATGGCAATATTCAACGAGAGCGTGGCTTGCGAGACAGGAGCATAAAATGGAAGTTACGTTCTGCTTTGCCCAGTCGAACACGGCGGTCAACGGTCTCCAGAAGGTTTCATCGGGAAGCCGCGGGCGGGTGACGTTGGCGCCGCTGATAATTAAGGCGTCCAGACCATCCTGTTTGATCTTTTCGAACGATTCATAGTATCGGGCGATGTATTCCCGGGTCTGAGGACTGCGTTGCAACCCAGGAATCGTAAAGGGATGAACATGAAACTGTGCAATTTGATTACACGCGCCGACCAGTCGGAAGAACTGTCGTTCAGTCGCAGCCAGAGCCGAGTCGGGCATCATGTTCAATAACCCGATATGAAGTTCGCGGATGTCTTGGTGCAGCGCGGTTTCGGGCGCCAGTATGGTTTCTCCTTCCTGGGCCAGTCGCGCAAAGGTTGGCAGATCATTGTAAGCAACCAGCGGCATTAGCGATCCTCAAGCGTATGGTCAGATAAGAATTCTATCCGTTTCATCGTTGTTACTTCATCGCATTGGCGATCAGTTCGAGGAAACTCTGCTCGGACTTCACGTCAGAAATATGTTCGGCATTGATGCTATAACCGAAATCATTGGCGATCCTTTCATACTGCGGGAGCCTGGACCAGAAAAGCCTTGGGAAGACCCAGCTTACGAATTCGTCCGGAGGAATCAAATCCGAGCTGTTGAATCCTCTTTCCTGCATGAATATCCGCAGATTTTCATCCAAAAAGGGTTCCCGGTAATACAAAGGTTTCGGATTTTCCTGGGCTCTTTGAACCAGAGTTCTTTCAAGCTGCGCGGACGCCCTCAAATAGACAATGATCGTATGTTCCGTCAGCGTTTCGATCACTTGTGGACAATCAAGTTCGCAGAGACTGCCTCCGGCGTCATTGACAAAGTGCTTATAACCGTAAATCTGCTCGGCCTTTCGGATAAATTCCGGAACGTCCAGCATGGCATGAATTTCCGCATCTCGATGCAATCGCTGTCTTCGTTTAAATTCCTCGAGCTGAAGTCCCCCTAGCGATTTGTCGCCGATTTTTCCAAGGAAGGTGGAAACCGGATAGAGATTATTGACGGTTATGTTATTGCATATGTAGATCGAGTCCGAGCGGAGAAGGTCGCGCAAAAACGGGATTTCCATCGCCTGCCGTTTGATGTTATCCAGAATCGGTTCCTCAAGATATTTTGTACCGATTCGATAATCTCCGGAATAATGGAACCATCTTTCTGTCGGTAAGTGATTGGACAGCGTGGTTTTCCCAACTCCGGACATGCCCAGAAGCGTGATTCTCTTGGATTCGCTATCCAGAAACTGCTGGGGACTCATGCGCATGATCGAAATATCCCGCGTAAGGTTTATAGAATTTGCCGGGTACGATTAAAGCTCTGCAATCGGGTCTGCTCGCAGGGGTGCCCGCCGTTGCGCAATTGGAATGATGGTCGGTCGGCATACGGATACCGGCGCGGCCTGAAGTTCAAATTGTACCAGCAAGGGAAATCAATACAATCGGATTGCCGAATCCAGGAATCGCATCCCTCGAAATGATGAACCGGGAAAGACTGAATCCTGGAGTTTGAATACGCTGGTAGTGCCGCTGGTTGTGTATTATTATCTGCGCTCGCCAGGTAAACGCTGAATAAATCCATCTTGGAGTGCTCAGGTCGGCAACGCCAAATTCGATTCAGGGTTGCCTCACAAAGTCGAACGCTAAATGCGCTCGATTTTGGCAGTGTACCCCTGCCCCGCGGTAAGCCTTGATTAAATTCGAGCTTCCCCGGGAAATACGTATGGAACTCCTGGCTTTTTAATCATTGAGACCTGCGCCAGCCTGATCCGTCAAATCATTAATACAAGTAAACAAGATACATGAATTCGACAGCACAATCCACGGGTAAAAACGCCCTTGTAATCGGCTCCGGATGCGGAGGCCTGGTCGCCGCGAAAGAACTTCTCGATAAAGGATTTTCAGTCCAAATTTTGGAGCAGGATCAAGCCGTCGGCGGGATCTGGAGACGCATCGCCTGGAAAACCTTTACGCTGACTTCGTCCAAGTGGATCACCGAATTCGGGTGCTTCCCGATGCCGAACGAGTATCCGGATTTCCTGACCAACCAGCACATGCTGGACTACTTGCAAGCGTTCGCCACGAAATTCAAACTGCTGCCGCTGATCGAATTCGATCAAACGGTTTACGAAGTCACTCGAACCGAGCCAGGCAAGTTCAACGTGATGACCAACCACGGCACCTATGACGACATCGATTATCTAGTTGTCGCGGCCGGGCTGCACGCCAGGCCCTCGATGCCCGAATACCCGGGAATCAAGCAATTCACTGGCAAGGTGATGCACAGCTCGGAATACCGCACTTCCGCCGATTTCAAGGATAATAATGTACTCTGCATCGGGCTCGGAGAATCCGGCGTCGGATTGGTAGGCGAACTCGCGCAAGTCACGAAAAAGCTTGCAGTTTCCTCGCAGGGCGTGGCGCTCGCGCCGAGAGTGGTCAAGAACACGCATAATCCCTTCGACCAGATGCAGTTCTGGCAATTCGGCCGGCACATGATCAGTTATCAGGAAGTCCTGACCAGCGGGCTCGGTTGGGTTCATCGGAAAATTCCGATGTTTCTGAAGAAACTCGCGATCAATTCTCATCTAAAATTTTATTCGGACCACACGATAACTTACGAGCAATTCAAGGAATGGTTTCCGAAAGCCGTGGCGCCGCATCATTTCCATGTCAAATTCTGGTGCAAACCGACTGCGTCCGAGCACAGCGGAAATCTGACCCGGCCAGAACTGCCGCCGGACGATCTCTTGTACCTGATCAAGAGCGGGAAAATCATACCCAAGGGCGGCGTCGAATCATTCGACCCGACCGGCGCGCGCTTTAAGGATCAAAGCTTCGAGGAATTCGATACCGTCATATTCAATACCGGATTTCAGCCCAGCGCGATATACATCCGTTTCCCGGGCGATTGGAAATACAACCACCGGGATCTATACAAAGGTTGCATTCACCCCCGCATGCCCAATCTCGCGTTTGTCGGCATGGTGCGGCCGACCATCGGTTCGATGCCAGCGATGGCGGAAATGCATGCCCGGTTGGTTGCCGCCATTTTTAGCGGTTCGATTCCCTTGCCGGATGAGCCGGAACGTTTAAGTATCGTCGCAGAGGATGATCGATCGCACCAGGACTACTGCTCGAAAATGCACGCGCGGTTCCCGCACATTTATTTCTTCGACGGCTGGATGGAAGAAACCGCGGGTTTGATCGGCGCCGCTCCGAGTTTTTGGAAATCGCTCGGATGCGTCGAGCGAATCATTGCCTATTTTTTCGGCGCCGCAATGCCCTTGAGATACCGGATCGAGGGCGACGGAAAATCACCCGAGGCATTGGAACTTTACCTGAAACGGGTCAAGAAAGTCTGGGGGAACGGGTTCGGGAAATGGGCCATGGCTACGATCGTGACGCATTGGGCGCTGCCGTATCTGCTGACCCTGGCGACCGGGACGATCGCGTTTTTCGGTTTCGGCCTTTCGGTGCCCGCGTCATTCGCGTCCGCACTCGCTTTCTTCGTGCTCTACCGCTACGTAGATGCGTTCCGCTTCGTGTTCGAAGTCAGTGTAGCGAATGTGATTTCGATGGTGTTTGGACGGCTGCTGAATAGGCAACTGCGCAGTGAGATTCCGAATTATTCGAATCCCGATATTTTCCAGAGCGTATGACGACTCAACGCGAACTTTTCTGCGGTATTACCTGGTAATTTTGAACAGCATATGGCGTGAAAGGTTACATCAGGCGCACCCGCTGTTTCAGCGCGTCCTGAACATTGAAACAGGATTGGATCTGGCGGATGTTCCGCGGCTTGACATGAGGGCGGGCGGAACCGCCCGGCACGTTGCCGTACAGAATCAAACGCTGAAAGCTTAGATTTTTGCAGCGCATCGATGCACTGCGGGAAACTCTGGTTTAATCAAGAGCTTCCTTAGCAAATGCGTGCACATTATCCTGCCGTCGCGCCGCAGACCAGATATTTGCCCCAAAAACTACCAGGCGGTTCCCGCCAAATCGCGTCGTGCAGCCATCGCAACGATTCGCGATCCTGAGCCAATAGACTGATCTCTCCGGACGAGAGACTGTCGGGGCCATGGACCAGGCATCGGTTTCGCAAACCCACAAGGGCGTCGCGTTTAATTTGGGATGCAACCGGCTTTGCCAAATGACAATGGATTTGGTTCCGGACCGGATCCACGATCGATCCGATAAAGCCTAATCGATTTGCAGGTCCCGGATCGGGCTCCGTTCTGATCAGGTGGTCTAACAGCGGGGAAGGTTCAATTTCCTCCGGTACGCGCAGCAATCTCCACGATCCAATCCGACTGCCGATTCGAGTACGTCCAAGAATTACTGACGCTGGGGCAGCCAGAATCAGCGGAATCGCAACGGGCAGGGACCAAAGGAAATACATCTTTTCCAGCCAGTAGGCGAAACCGATCCATACCGATCCCAAAATAAATGCCGGAGCTTGATGCACCCAGGCAATGAACCAACTACTTTCTTCCGTGCGATTTTGGCCAGCCCATTTCAATCGGATATTGAAAGCCGATTCGATTACAAAACGAGAATGGGCCAGCATTCTTATTGGAGCCAAAAAAGCCGCTACGATAATTTCGATCAAAACACTGAAAACGACCGGAAAGAAACCTCCGAAACGACGGATTGCTCCGCTGAACGCCAAGTCGAGAATCGCCAGGATCTTCGGCAGGAATAGCATCACGGCGACGCTGGTGGTGAGATTAATTGCTAATTCAGGATGCCACTCTGGCCAAACCGGAAACAAACTATAGTCAACTGGAAAGTAATCGATCGGCCACAACACCATACGGCTCACCTCAATTGCGCATAATACGAGAAACAACAACCACATCGGCGAAGCCAGATAGGACATTATCCCGTTCATAAACGCCATCCGGTGAGCAAAGCGAATTCCGCGCCCGAATAGCAATAACCAGATGTGCTGAAGATTTCCCCTGGTCCAGCGTTTGTCGCGTTTGAGATCATCTTCCAAGGTTGGCGGAACCTCTTCGTAGCTTCCGCTCAAGCCGGGTTCCAACCATACTTCGTAACCGGCCTTGCCCATACACGCGGCTTCGACGAAATCGTGGCTCAGAATCGATCCGCCGAACAGGCCCGGCCCTCGCAAACGGCGCAAACCGCAATGGCGCATAAAACAGTCGGTCCTAAGGATGGCGTTGTGCCCCCAATATGCCGCTTCACCCAACTGCAGCGCCGCAAGCCCGGTGGTGAACAATGGCCCATATATCCGATTGGCAAATTGCTGGGTTCGGGCGAAAAGAGATTGGCCATTAATAATCGAAGGAGCGCTCTGCAGTATGCCAATCGCAGGTTCCAACTGCATCAACCGGACCATGCGCACGATGGTATCGCAATCAATCAGGCTATCGGCGTCCAACACAACGGTATAATTATAGCGGCGTCCCCACCGCCGGAAAAAATCGGCAATGTTTCCGCTTTTGTAGTTAAGATTTAATCTTCGGCGACGGTAAAATACGCGGCCGTTAGCATCCGATTCGAGGCATAGGTTGTACCAGGCCTCTTGCTCGTCTAACCAGATGTTGGGATCGCGGCTATCTGATAATACAAAAAAATCAAAGTACTCGATCAACCCTGTTTCGCGCAATGCGAGAAGCATGGCGCGCATTCCAGCGAAAGTACGTTCAACCGGCTCATGGTAAATCGGTAGAACAATCGCCGTACGCGCAAGCGGAACATTCGTCAGTTCGGATTCCGGGTGCCGGCGAAGCAGTGACAACCGATCTCCACCGGCCCGTCGAATCACGAATCCGTAAATTCCGGTCCAAAAGCCGAGTGAGATCCACATAAACAATATCGCGAAAAGCGCAGTTATCGCGATTTCAAGCCAATCGCTGCCGTGGTAAGGCAGAACCCAGGATACGGAGTGAGTCGCAATCGCGGATTGTATCAAAACCAGAATCGTTAAAAAGCTGCGCCGCCGCCATGCCGCCATCCGCCAGGCTGGCTTCGACGCCAGCGGGGCCGAAACATCAATCGCGGTCCTTTGAACAGTCATATTCATAGACTTGGATGCCCTACACTGCTGCGTTGAATCGGTGGAGCCGCTTGGATAACCGGTAATTGCGGTAATGGGAAGCGCTGTGACAGCCCTTCCATTACGTAGCGCATCGTATCCTCATTTGGATCGGCAAGCGCTTCCTCGATCAATCGTAAGAGCTCACGTTCGAATTGCCGGGTTATCTGAATTCCCGCAGTCCGCAGGTAGGCTAGTGCCCGAGCCAATATAAATTCGCTAGAAACATAATTCATTTCATTCTCCAGATCTGCGGATATCGTTGTTATGATGCAACTTGTAGGTCCAGGTCTCCGACACTGCTTTTTCGCTTGCGGTCAGGTACGCCCGCAAAACGACAGGTCCTTCGTCCGCGGGCTTGACCAACATTGACAATCGCCAAGATTGGGCGGGTTCGTTGAACTCTGTGAATTGTTCCAGCACTTCGGTACCTTCCAGCCCCGTTACGACTCCCTGCACGGGTTGGTCGCTCTTGAGCTTGGTCAATGCACCTCCGGAAAAATCGACGAGGATGCGGTAAGCGCCATTTACCTGGCCGCCGCCGATGATACTTCCGTCGCCGACAAATGTGCGAGCGGCTCGCGCCAGTGGTGGTCCCGGCAATTCGGATCCACCAAAAGTGACTTGATAGCTCACCGAAAGGGACTGGCCTTGCGTAAATGGAGTATCCGGGGTCCAAAACGCGACAATATTATCATGGGTTTCATCATCGGTCGGAAGTTGAACCAGTACTACTTTACCTAAACCCCAGTCTCCGATTGGTTCCACCCAGGCGCTGGGTCTGGCGTTATACCTGGCGGCAAGATCCTGATAATCTGTGAACACCGTATCCCGCTGCATCAAACCAAAACCCTGCACATTTTGGGTAGCAAAAAAGTCCATCTCCAAAAGCTTTGGATCGATAAGCGGCCGCCACAGCCATTCGCCGGTGGCTCCGTTGTGGATCAGCAAACCGTCCGAATCGTGAATCTCGTTCCGCCATTCGCCGACCGGGCGCGCGGTATTCTCCCCATAAAAAAACATGCTGGTGAGGGGAGCGACGCCAATCAGGCTGATATTCTTGCGGGCAAAAAGTTTCGCGGTAACTTTAATTACGGTATTCTCGCCAGGACGGACAGTAAACTGGTAGGCTCCCGTTTCCCCGGGTCCGTCCAGCAATCCGTAAAGCACCATCTCTTGGGCTGTGGGCGCCGGCCGTTCCAGCCAGAATTCAACGAATGAAGGGAACTCCTCGCCCGACGGAAGTCCGGTATCGACTGCAAGTCCACGCGCAGAAATCCCCCATGCGTGATCAGCTCCGACAGCGCGAAAATAACTGGCTCCCGCGAACACCAAAAATTGATTCTGCTCGTTTGCGGATAAAGGAAATGTCAACTTGAATCCGGCATAACCGAGATCGGGTGGAATCCGCTTTTCGACCTCCGGATCGTCAAAGGTAAAAAGACTTTTGGTAAAAGGCTGGGTATGGACACCGGTACTATCGATTACATTGATTCGTACCTGATGGGTATAAAACAGCCCCGGCGGGACCAGCATGACCTGAAAATTCGAGTTCGACTCGCGCCACAAGCTATGATTCGGATCGAAACGGATGTTCTGATATTGCTGATAGTTTAAATTCCGCATCAAATCGGGCACCTCCGGCGGAGGTTGATAGGGGTTGGCCGCCAGTATTTCAGCCAATGTCGCTACCCGGCCGAAATCGATTTTGTCCGCGGCGCGGACCGGGAACAATACCGACCACAGCAAAACGGCGAATATTAATCGAGCAAAAAATGGATCCGGAATTGCTTTGATAAAACGGTAACGCATCGAATCATTCTTTGAGTATGGCTGTAATGAATCGATTTCCTGAAACTGAAACAAATACCATATAAACAAACGTACATATTGAGTGCTAAGATACTGATTTAATATTGTTATCGACAATCGGTCTTTCAATTTAATGGGCTCCCGGGTGCGTTAATGATCCGCTACTCAATATCAAGAAATAGGTGCACGCTATCAGTAGTGTTTGCTTACACCACACAAATCAAGTGGTTAAGAAGGGAAAAAAACGAGCTGATCGGCAACGAACGGCTAAATTCGATGTTTAGACAACAATTCTGTAATTTTCGCTGAAGTCTCTGAAAAAAAGTGCATCCGCTTAAAATTCCAATTCAAACGTTTCTTGAGGCTCCATATTGTAACCCTTCTGCGGCAAAAATTCGGGGTTCGATCGCAAGAAATGGGTGCCGACCGAACTCGGCGATGACATAAACCCTCGGGATGGTCACTTGCGCTTGAGTCCGTAAGTCGGAAGTCCGCGGATAGCCGACGTGCGCAACGCGCCGGTTCAGCAGTTGAACGCCTCTGCTAAAATTTACCATCCGGCCGTGATAAATCTCCGCCGCCCGCAATGATCACCGAATTCCACGCCGCACCGAGTACCGCCGGTTTGCCCCTTCGGTTGTTCAATCCGCTGGAATTCGAAATGAATTCATCTATACCTTAAGCACAGTAAATTGTTATGAATTCTCGAATCAATGTTGGATCAATTCATCTCCGTCCTTGTCATGTCGTTGATTTCCTGCATTGCCGGGTGGTACCTCGGGGCATTTTGCCAGCGGCGTGTTGACGACCGGGAAAGAGCTAAGGCACTGGAACTACACCGGATCGAATTGGAGGACGCGTTCAATTCGCGAGCCGGCTCTTATCGCGATCCCCCGATCGAACGGATAGACCGAATTGGTGATGTGATCGCCGCAAACAACCACTGCGTTGGATTGATCCTGGACGAATTAAAGGGTCTCGATGCGATGCTCTGGGAGTCCTCCTCCGAACTGGAGAACGCCTGTGGATTCCGCGCCCGGATTATGGACTCCGCACTATTTGCACATAGCGAGCTGGACTGGCTCATCCGGTCGATCAGATCTCCTGCGGAATCGATCGAGTTATTGAGGAATCTGATCATTTCGATCGACAAGCTTGAGGAGCAATCCGTTCGAGTCAGAAATATTGCCGCCGAAGTTAATTTGCTCGCCGTTAATGCAGGCCTCGAAGCGTCCCGTGCCGGGGAAGCGGCCCATGGCTTTTCCGCGTTTGCGGATTGCATGCGCAGACTTTCCGGTAATTGCGCCGAGACAATTATGGATAGCTATGAGCTAGTCGACAAGATTCGGCACGGTCTTGAAACGATTGTTCAGGATGTCGCCGGGCGGGAACCTGAACGACCCGGTCAAGACCACGAGGAATTGATTTTTGGCTTTAATCAATTTGAGAATGATCTGACAATGCTGGAACAGCTTACGGCTCGATCTGTCTCCAACCTGGCAACCAGTACCAGAACGATTCAAATCATCGAAAACAAAATGCACGCGCTCTCTGACAGTCTGTCCAACGGCCTTGCAACGATTATCGATGAAAACGGATACAAGGGTTTGACGACGGAAACTCGGTTACCGCCGCCGGCGATTTCCAACTGATCTTCAGCTCTGTCCAGCGCCGACGTTTTTACGGGACAACGGATATTCCCGCCGTGCGTTCCGGATACCACGGCGTCCGGCCGTCGAGTACGCCGGAGTGCTCGACAATGGCCGCAATCGACTCCTCCTGCCGGTAGGCCATGATATGGACGCCGGAAACACCTTCAATCTCATGGAGTTGCTGAATGAGCTCAATACAGATCCGTTGGCCTTCGGCTTTCTGGTCCTGCGCACGGTCAAGCCGATGAATGATAAGGTCCGGTATACGGACTCCGGGAAGATGGGAGCGCATCCATCGGGCCGCTTGGGCCGACGCCGGAGGGCCAACTCCGGCGAGAATGAAGACCTGCTCCAATAGCCCCAGATGCCGGACTCGGGCCATAAAGCGCCGAAATAGGTCGAGGTCGAAACAGTACTGGGTCTGAATGAATTGGGCGCCCGCGGCAATTTTTTTCGCCAGCTGGATTGCCTGGAATTCCAGCGGTTCCGTGAACGGGTTGGCCGCTGCGCCGAGAAAAACGCGCGGCGGCGTGTCCAGCTTTCGACCGGTAAGCAGTCTGGATTTATCGCGCATGACCCGGATTGCTTCCAGCAATGAAATGGAATCGAGATCGAATACGGGTTTTGCGCCAGGATCGTCGCCGGCCTGAACGCCGTCACCGGTCAAACAAAGGATATTACAGACTCCCATGGCGGCCGCGCCAAGCACGTCCCCCTGAATCGCAATACGGTTTCTGTCCCGGCAGGCCACTTGCATGACCGGCGCGTATCCAACCCGGCGCAACAGTGCGCAGACTGCGACGCTGGACATATGGCAATTGGCTCCGGACCCGTCGGTTGCGTTCATGGCGTCCACGAAACCGTCGAAGACCCGCGCCCGCCGGTATACATCTTCAGCGTCAGCCGAATCGGGCGGATTGAGTTCGGCTGTCACCGCGAATGTACCGTGCCGGAGAATCCGTTCGAGACGCCCGCCCGATGAATGTCCGGGCCGGATCGGAAACAGTTGTCCGGGGACCGGTTCGTCTTCGAATTTCATGGCCGGCGATTAGCGGTCTTATCACGGATCACGCGGAGCCAGGATGAGCGGCCTTGCAAACGCGCGTCCACCGGTTTCTGGATTGCGCGGATCGCCGTGGCATCGCGCATGCGGCGGCTCCCTTCGAAGGCTTCGACCCAGACACACCGCATCTCCGGTTTTACTTCACAAAATCCGCCAAACCGGACTCCGCCGCAGGGCCCGTTTCTCAAAGTTTTCGGGCAGTTCATGGGACAGGACATACCGGTGGAGCTCAGGATGCAGTCGCCGCACATCTGGCAATCGAACAGAATGCTCTTGCTGATTTTTTCGACGGCCGCAAACGGTTTCTCTAGCCGGTCGTGGCCGAGCCGGCACAGCAGCGGATCGATCCGGATCAGAAACCGTTCGAATGCGTTGTAAACCGCTTCCAAAAGACGCGCGTGCCGGACCGACCAAATTCTTACACGATACATTTCAATGAGAACCCATTTGCCGAAACCGGTGGGCCGAATTGGCCGCGCAAGTGAGGGGCTTCACGGTAAATCGGAAATCCGCCGTTATCGCCGGATCATATCACCGGCGGCAGATCGCCGTCATCGTTTGCCGATTTTGCGATTTGCGAAAACAACTCCGAGGCGAGTGTGCAATCATAACCTCTAAGGGAACTCCAAATTTAATCAGAGCTCCCCGCAGTGCAGGGGATGGGCTGCCAAAATCAAACGGTGTAAGCGTCTGATTTTGCGGGGCAACCCCGCCAATCGCATTGGCGTGTGCCGACCGCTGAGAAATCCAGGAGAGATTTATTGAGCGCGCTTCCCTAGGATTGCGCAGACTTGGGTCGCGAACAACTCAGGGAAGGCAATTCGCTTTGTCATGGAGGCATGTCCCTTGTAGTATACCGGTTCCCGCCGGACCGTTCGGTGAATGGGCCAGCCCGGCTTATTGAGTTAATCGCCTGCCGGTTCGCGAAAACAATGAACGGTCGTTTCGGTTACCAACTTGCACGAGGACAATCGATGGAAACAAAAAAAATTATAACCCTGGATGATGTAAAGCGTGTTGCTGCGGCGGCGGAAGCCAAAGCCCGTAAAAACAATTGGAACGTCGTGATCGCAGTCGTTGACGATGGCGGGCATCTCATGTATCTGCAGCGCGAAAAAGTGCAGCTTGGGAGCATTGACGTCGCGATTACGAAGGCCAAGGTAGCGTTAATGTTTCGCCGTCCGACCCGGTTCTGGGAGGAAACCGTGGCCGAGGGACGCCAAGGTTATCTGGCAATGCCCGGAATGTTGCCGATCGAAGGCGGGGTTCCTTTGATCAGCGATGGAGAAATCGTCGGCGCAATCGGTGTGAGCGGTGTAAAATCGGTCGAAGACGGTCAGATTGCAAAAGCCGGTGCGGACGCCTTATAAACCGGTGATCGTTATCCTGCCCTGCCGATGCAAATAAAACTGCGACAGCGTGGCCGTGTACTGTAAATTTCAATGGCTTAGGAAATTTGGCTCACTTGCCTTGCCTGGCAGTGAGAATGACTGTCATTCGATTGATTGCAGCGTTATAATTAAATTTGGTGAGCTATAGTTGATATTTGAATCAAAATGATCCGTAATATACTATACGCTCGGCTTTAAGAACATCACGCAAGGGCGGATATTTTTTCGGGTTAGAGCGACCGGATTATGCAGCTGACGTTGAAGGTTTTGAATTGCCGCGGGCGCCCCGCGCCCGGACAAAGCGTTCGTTTCGATCAAAGAAGCGGCACCATCGGCCGGTCGCCTGATAATGATCTGGTTCTACCGGACCCTGAAAACTTCATTTCCCGGCGCCACGCTCAGATCAAGTACGAAAGCGGAAGTTACATCCTCACGGATACCAGTCTCAGTGGAACCATCATAGACGATCGCGAACCCCTTAAGAAAAACAGTTCGGTGCTTCGAGACGGGATGCGGATTCTTATCGGCGACTATGAACTCGGCGTCGAGATTGAAGCGGCCGATGATGAAGACGCCTATCCGCATCATTCGTTCACATCCGATGATCAGTTGACCGAAATTTTTTCTCCGCTGGGATACGCTTCGCCGGATGATGGACGGCCACGGGATCTATTCCCGAATTTCGATGAACAACAGCCGTTGGAGTTTTCGCAGGATCCGGCCGGCGCATTGCCGTCTCTTGAAGACAAGCTGCCGGAATCGCCCGAATCCCTTCTTGCCCCGTTTGAAGCGGCCCCCCCACCCCCCCCATCCTGGAGCGGCTCCGATCAAGAGAACCGACCAATTGAACCCGATTCCAGTGTTATTCCCGAAGATTCCGGTCCGACGGTATTACTCGACAATCCTCCTCCGTCACCCGCCGAACCTGAGGTGAATCCGGAAGAGATGACAGAACCGATGCAGGACGACCCGGTTCACGAGCCCGATCAGATCAGTTCTGATTCACCCGGAGAATCGATCGGACAAATTGCTGCGGACGGTGATGCGCCGGCGGCGGTCGGGGACCGGATGCCACCGCGCGACCGGCTCGCGCAGCGCACGCCGGACGAGGATATTCAGCGCGGCGACATGCTGTTCAAGGTGCTGCTGGAGTCGATGGGAATTGACGATCCCCGAGTGTTTAGAGGGACCAGCGAAGAGGATATGGTCCGGTTGATCGGAGAAATGCTCACCAGTTTGATCGAAGGAATGATGATCCTGCTCCGCAACCGCGCAGAATCGAAAAACCGGTTTCGCCTGCCGGTGACGATGATCCGGCCCGCCGAAAATAATCCGCTAAAATTTTCGGTTTCCGTTTCCGACGCCCTGAATGCGCTGTTAAAACCAGGCCACAAAGGTTATCTGAATCCAATTGACGCCATTCGCAATGGATTTGACGATTTGTCCAATCATGATCTGGCGATGGCCGCGGGTATCCGCTCTTCGCTTATCGATTTATTAACCAAATTCGAGCCCGAACGATATGAGAAACAGATTTCGGGCGGGTTTTTTAAAAATAACGACGCAAAATGCTGGCAATCGTATACCAGCGCCTACAAAAAGCTCGTTAATGAGGCGATAGACGGTTTTTTTGGCGATGCATTTGCGGTTGCCTACGAAAAACAGGTGCGGGCTGCAAAGTCAACCGAGCACGGAACGTAACGTTGTTCTTTTCACGCGATTTGTACTGCCTGTCAGCACCGATACCAAGGGATTTGGATTTGACCAAATCAGACGTATGGAAATACGCATTGACGGTCGGACATTCCTTGCGCACGAGCAATCAATCCGGAGGGTTATTTAAGCGATGAACGATTACTCGCGGCTGGTCTATTCCACCGAAACCGGTCGGGTCAAGGCGCCGAAGCCCGAAAAGAATTCAGTCCCTCCCGCGAGTGACGGCATTGTGCGCGTCCGCAGGGAAACAAAAGGCCGTAAAGGGAAAGGAGTTACGACGATTAGTGGTTTGGCGCTCGGACCGGATGAATTGAAAGGAATGGCGACCCGTTTGAAAAAGCTTTGCGGAAGTGGCGGCTCGATAAAGGAAGGCGTGATTGAAATTCAAGGGGATCAGCGGGAAATCGTCAAAGCGGAACTGGAGAAACAGGGCTATACCGTAAAACTCGCGGGTGGTTAGTGTCTCCTGCCGCAACCCCGGATTCTGGTCATCGAGGCCGGCGAGGAATCAGGAGCCATCCGTTGTTTCGCGCCGAAGCATAGTTTGAGGTTCAAGGCCGCAGAAATGTTTCGAGATTGATCCATTCGCCAGACATCGAACCATCCTCGAATAAATGGATTTTGCCGAGTCCGACTGGTAGTTTGAAACGCCGCGGTCCCGCGCTGCCCGGATTGAAGTAAAGCACCCCGTGCCTGTTTTCATTTCGTGGCCTATGGGAATGTCCGGATATAACCGCGTCGACTCCGGCCGCCACCGGATCCAGATCGAGCGTGTTGAGATCATGAAGTACATAGAAATACCGCCCGCGATACTCGATCAGTTCAAATTCCGGTAGCGTATCCGTCCACGCGCCTCTGTCGACATTGCCGCGCACCGCAATAACCGGTGCGATGCGCTTCAGTTCGTCCAATACCCCCGAAGTTCCGATATCCCCGGCATGGATAATCAGCTCACTGCCGTTCAGCGCGGTACAAACTTCCGGCCGGACCAGCCCGTGAGTATCGGAAATGATGCCGAGGACGTGTGCCAAATGATGTTATCCGATTTCTGTAACCCGGTTTCGGTCGTAAGCCATCGAATACCATTCGCTCTTGGCTGAAGCCGGCAATCTCAAAGATTCAAGCCATTGAAAATGTGGAAAGGAACCGGACGCGGTATTTTCCGGTTCCGGCCCGCGGAACCTTCGATGGAAGGGTGGATGTTCCCGGATCAACGCCAACCAAAGCGGCTCTGTTAATGTGCCTCCTTGCCAATGGGTTCTGCAACCCGCCGGCTCGGCGGTCTTCGAAGCTAATGCCGCGGTAGTCACCCGGTTTCGTCGAATTCTATTGACAAGCTTGTTCACACAAGTAGCCGGGTTGTAAAAAAATCTCCATCGATGAGCCTCCTGTTTACTTTAGAACGACCTGTTTTCCCGTTGGGCAAATACTCCAGGCGGTGGATTTTTAGCCGCCCGAAGCGATCCGTCCGGAAAAATTTCCATTCGGGAAGATTTCCCGGTTTAAAAGACATGATCTGTCTCTCCTCTCAAACAGACCTCGAAACATGCGCTTAGAGATATAAAACCGGCAACTTTTGGTTTTTTGCAGCAATTCTCATTTTGGCGATATTGGTAGGTCGGGTTAGGCGCGCATCCAATAAACTGGACTTTTTATCGCTGGGCTTGACGCGCGCTGTAACCCGAC